>NZ_JBVIDV010000034.1:0-80383 GCF_055572195.1 Streptomyces sp. NPDC030809 | reverse complement strand
ACTGCAGGGGGGACCCTGTGGGAGAGTAGGACGCCGCCGAACAATCATTGTGGGAAAGCCCCGCACCTTCTGGTGCGGGGCTTTTCTGCGTTTACGGCCGGAACACGCGGCCGGAACTCAGCAACTCAGCACTCGCGCAGGCCCGGGGCCGGGTCCACGGAGGTGTGGACGTCGACCGCCGGCACGTTGCCCCACTGGCCGTTGTCCAGCTGCGTCCAGTACCAGATGTTGTTGCCGCCGGGGTGGCTGTCACCGCGGCCCCAGCACTGGAACCAGCTGAAGCTCGTGTTCAGCGGCCCCCGCACCGCCGAGCCGTACGAGCGGTGCTCATAGCCCTTGGCCCCGGCGCGGTTGCCGCACCACAGGCGGCCGTCCGAGCGGACCCCGCATTCGGCCGCGGGCGCCTTGCCGACGGCCGGTACCGCGGTGGCGGGTCCGGCCACGAACGCCAGGCCGGCGGTGAGGGCAGCGGCCAGGCCGAGGGCGGTCTTCTTGCGTGCGGACATGGTTCCTCCTTGGAAGGTGGCGAATCATTCGATGGGAGAGGCGAGCCCCCGGTCAGGGGCAGGTCGGGACGCCGTCCAGCCAGGCCGGGCCCTGGATGTAGATGTTGGTGATCCACGCGCCGTACTCGGGCAGGTAGGACCAGGCGTCGTTGGTGTAGCCGTCCGAGGTCACGGTCTCGGCGTGCTTCTGGCACTGGATGCGCACGGTGGTCGGGCCGTCGAACTTGTGCACCCGGGGGCTGCCGGTGGACGGCTCGGTGTGGGTCCACACGTCGGTGCCCCAGGTGCGGAACGTGCCCGGCGCGGAGGACGGACTGATGCGGACCGCGCCCGCGTAGTCCCCGCCCAGGCGGACGTCGCTCACCATGATCCGGGTGCCGGACTGGCGGGCCTCCACCATCTTGCCCGCGCCCAGGTACACCGCGATGTGGTGGATCGAGTCCCCCGAACCCCACGCCAGCAGGTCACCGGGCAGCAGCGGGGCCGTGCCCTGGGCCGCGCTGAAACGGGCAGCGGCGCGCGGAGTGTGGAACTGGTGCGCGGCGTTGCCGGGCAGGATGTCGCTGCCGACGGCACGAGCGTACGCGTACCGCACCAGCCCCGAGCAGTCGAACCCCAGCCGTTCCGGATCGTGCGCGCTGGCCGGGTCGGTAGGGTCCACCTGACCGTACGTCGGGCCGGGCTCGGGGCCGTGGCCGCCGCCCCACGTGTACCAGACCCCGATCTGCTCGCAGGCGGTCCGCACGGCCTGCTCGGCCGTGGCGGAGGCCCCGGTCGCGAGAACCCCGCAGGCGGCATCGGCCTGGGCCTGAGCCCGAGCGGGGGCCTCGGCCGGCCGGGCGCCCGCGGCGGCCGCCGCTCCGCCCCCGGCGCCCGCCAGGGCCATCAGTGCGGCTGCGGCCAGGAAGAGGACTCTTCTGCTCCAACGCCCGCCGGTACGCCGCGGCCCGTCGGACCGGTTGCCGGTGCTTCTCATCCCCGTACCCCTCATTCCCCGTACCCCTTGTCCCCGTGATCGGTGTGTCCCCGTGGATCCCTCCGGCGCCGCGTCGTTCGCTTTCGCGTGGCCGTCGCGGCTGCCACCGGCTGCTCTGCCCGGCCCCTCGACAGTGGCCCGTGCCACCCCCGGGTGTCGAGGACCGGCGCGTCGCCCACCACGTCAGGAAACGGGAAACCCCGGGAAACCCCCGGCCGTTCCCTCGCCCGAACGGGAAACGCCGACGTGGCGCCGGTGGTGAGGACCCGTCAGCGGTCCTTGCCGTCGCAAAGCCCGGGCGGGGCCACGAGGGTGCAGATCGCGGAGATGCGCGCGGCGGGATCCAGGGACCACATGCGTACGGTCCCGTCGGTCCCGCTGCTCGCAGGCCGGCCGTCGGCCGGGTCGAAGGCCACGCCCCAGACCGCCCCGGCGTGCCCGGCCAGCGTCGCGATCTGCCCGTGGCCGGCGGGATCCCACACGCGGACCGTGCCGTCCACCCCCGCGGAGGCCAGGCTCCGCCCCCGCGGACCGAACGCCACCGCGCGGACCGCCCCGACATGCCCGGCGAGCACCCGTACCGCCCGGCCCGCTTCCGGCTCCCACAGCCGGACCGCGCCCTCGTTGCCGCTGCTCGCCAGGAGCCGCCCGTCCGGGGCGAAGGCCACGCTCCGCACCGCGCCGGAGTGCCCGCGCAGGACGGTCCGCTCCTGCCGGGCGGACAGGTCCCACAGCCGTACCGTCAGGTCGTCGCTGCCCGAGGCCAGGGTGCGGCCGTCCGGGGAGAACGCCACCGCGTTGACGAAATCCTGGTGCCCGGTGAGCGTGGAGAGCGGGCGGCGGCCGGCGATGTCCCACAGCCGCACCGTCCGGTCGGCGCTCGCCGAGGCGAGGGTCCGGCCGTCCGGGGAGAAGGCGAGGGAGAAGACCGAGCCGCCGTGGCCGGTGAGCGTGGCCAGCAGGGTGCGGCGCCGGGTGTCCCACAGCCTGAGTCTCCGGTCCGCTCCCGCCGAGGCCAGCGTCCGCCCGTCGGGGGAGAACGCCACCGTGAACACCGATCCCTGGTGGCCGGTCAGGACTCCGGCCGCGGCGCGCCTCGCGGGGGCCCACAGCCGTACGGTGCCGTCGGCGCCCGCCGAGGCGAGCAGCCGCCCGCCGGGTGCGAACGCCGACTGCCAGAGCTCGGTGAACGGGCGGGCCACCAGCGCGCCGCGGCCGGGGTCCCAGAGCACGGCGGAGCGGTCGAAGCTCCCGGTGGCGAGCAGGTTCCCCGGTCCGGCCGCGACCGAGAGCACGTAGTCGGCGTGCCCGCCGAAGGACTGGGTCAGCCGGTGGGTCGCGGTGTCCCACACCTTCGCCGTGCCGTCGCCGCTGCCGCTCACCACCCCCGTACCGTCCGCCGTGTACGCGACGGAGTTGACGTCGTCGCTGTGGCCGCGCAGGACCGCGGCCGGTGCATCTGGTACGGGCGGCTCACCCGGGGGTGCGGGGGTCCGCGGGGACGGCGCCGTGCTCCAGATGCGCACGGTCCGGTCCGCGCTGCCCGAGGCGAGGCTCCGGCCGTCGGGGGCGAAGGCCACGCCCAGTACCGCGTCGGTGTGGCCCGCGAGGACCCGGACCCGCGGCTCGGCCGCTCCGCCGTCCCCGGCCGGGAAGCGCCCGGCGCTCACGTCCCAGAGCCGGACGGTACGGTCGGCCGCGCCGGAGGCGACCGTGCGGCCGTCGGGGGAGACCGCCACCCCGTGGACGGTGTCCGTGTGCCCGCGCAGCGTCGCGACCAGGCGCCGGGATGCCACGTCCCACAGGCGCACCGTCCCGTCCATGCCGCCCGATACGACCGTCCGGCCGTCGGGGGCGAAGGCCACCGAGCGGACCCCGCCGCTGTGCCCGTAGAGGATGCCCGCGGGCTGGCGCTCCGGCAGCCGCCACAGCCGTACCGTGCCGTCGGTGCCCGCCGAGGCGAGCAGGCCGCCGCCGGCGCCGAACGCCACTCCCAGCACCGGGCCGCCGTGCCCGGTCAGGACGGCCGCCACCGACCGGTGGCCGGGCCCGCCCCACAGCCGTACGGTGCCGTCACTGCTGGCAGTCGCGAGGAGCCGGCCGCCGGGGGCGAAGGCCACCCCGTTCACGGGCCCGGAGTGTCCGGACAGCCGGCCGGCGAAGGCCTGCGCCTGGGTGCTCAGCAGCGCACCCCGGGCCTCGGTGGTGGGCGCGGTCCGGTAGGCCTGGGCGGCGAGCCGCATCGAAGCCTCCGGCTGTCCGGCGGCCATCGCCTCGGACTGCACGGCCATCGCCTGGGACTGGGCCACGCGACGTTCCGCCACGGCCCGCGAGCGCTGGTGGAAGGCGAGTGCGCCCGCCCCGACGGCGATCGCCAGCAGGGCGGCCAGCGTGGCCAGCAGCCGCCTGCGGGTCCTGGCCTGCCGGAGCGCCCGCTGCCGGCGGCCCTCCTCCTCGGCCCGGCTCGCCGCCAGGAACTCCGCCTCGGCGGGTCCCGGCGGATCCCGGCCGTCCTGCTGCTCGGCCCACTCGTCCGCGGCCGCCAGCCGGTTGCCGCGGTAGAGCAGCTCGGGGTCCCGGCCCTCGCGGAGCCATGCGGCTGCCGCATCGGCCAACTGCTGGTGCAGCAGCAGGCCCGCCCGGTCCGCGTGGATCCAGCCGCG
This sequence comes from Streptomyces sp. NPDC030809, assembly GCF_055572195.1. Taxonomy (NCBI): domain Bacteria; kingdom Bacillati; phylum Actinomycetota; class Actinomycetes; order Kitasatosporales; family Streptomycetaceae; genus Streptomyces; species Streptomyces sp. NPDC030809. The sequence continues at coordinate 76,238 of NZ_JBVIDV010000034.1, read as the reverse complement.
CAGCCGCGGCCAGACCTGGAGCAGGGCCTCGTGGGTGATCTGCACCGCCGACTCCCCGGCCGTCACCAGCCGGGCCCGTACGAAGGAATCCAGTGCCGCCGAGGCCGCCCGGGCGTCGGGGACCGCTGCCGCCAGGCGGTCCGGCGCGGTCCTGCGGCGGGTCTCGACCACCCCGTCGCCGAGGTGTACCAGCTGGAGCAGGACCCGCCGGGCCGCCTCCTGGCCCTCGCGGTCGAGCCCGGAGAAGACCTCCTCGGCGGTACGGGCCACCGCGCCGCGCAGACCGCCGGTGGTCTCGTAGCCGGCCACGGTGAGGGTCCGGCCGGTGCGGGCGCCCCAGGTGACGAGCAGGGCGTGGGACAGCAGGGGCAGGGCCCAGGCCGCCCCGGGCGGGCCGCCCTCCCCGGCCCCTGCGTCCCGGAGGAGGAGTTCCACCAGGCCCGGTTCGAGCACCAGACCGGCCCGCTCGGCCGGACGGGTGACCGCGGCCCGCAGCTCCTCCGGGGTCATGGGGGAGAGGACGAACAGGCCCCGCGTGAACACGTCGGCCAGTTCGGGGTAGGCCAGGCAGCGGCCGCTGAAGTCGGCCCGCAGGCCCAGCACCACCAGTGCGGGGGCGTCCGCCCCGCCCTGGCAGAGCGCGCTGAGGGCGGCCACGCAGGAGCGCCGCTGCCGCTCGTCCTGGCAGAGGGTGAAGATCTCCTCGAACTGGTCGACGACCAGCACCAGGCCGGGAAGGCCCGGGCCGGCGCGCAGCGCCGCCGCCAACAGCTTGGGCCGCTCGGCCAGTTCGGCCGGAGTGGGCAGGCTCCGGCCGGTGCCGGTGCCGGTGCCGGTGCCGGTGCCGGTGGCGCCGGCCAGGGCGGTGAGCAGTTCGGCGAGGGGCTCGGCGGTCGGCGTGCAGACCACCACCTGCCGGGGGCGGGGGCCGAGCGGGCCGGGGCCGCCCCGCCGGACGGCTGGCACCAGACCGGCGCGCAGGAGCGAGGACTTGCCCGCGCCCGAGGAGGCCACCACGGCCAGGGGGCCGCGGCCCGCGCGCTGTGCGAGCCGGGCGGTCAGGGCGGCCGTGGCGCGCTCCCGGCCGAAGAACCAGTTGGCGTCCTCGGCGCCGAAGGCGGCGAGCCCCCGGTACGGGCATTCGGCCGCGGGTTCCGGCTGCCGGGGCGGCGGCAGCCCGGGAACGAGCCCGGCCAGTACGCCTCCGGCGCGCAGGACGGCGTCGCAGGAGCGGGCCAGATCTGCCGTCGGCGGCTTCCCGCCGTTCTCGATCTTGCTGAGGTAGCCCTTGCTGTAGTGGACCAGGCGGGCGAGGGCGGACAGCGACAGGCCGCGCTCGGTCCTCAGCCGCCGCAGGGCGGCCCCGAACTCCTCGGGGGCGGCCGGGGGTTCGGCCGCGCCCGGGGTCCCCTCGGCCTCGTCGGGCGAGCGGTCGCGTGTCCCGTCCATGCGTGCCTCCGCGCAGTTGCGGCTGCTCACGCTAGCGAGGGCGGGGCCGCCCCCGCACGGCCCGCTGACTCGTTCGGCTGATTCCCGGCCGCCCGTGCGGTGGCCGGGACGGTGCACCGCCCCGCGACCGCGCCGGAGGTTCCGGAACGCGAGCCGCCCCCGCGGCCGCACCTCCTGGTGGAGGGCGGCGGCGGGGGCGGAAGGACCGGGCGGGTCAGCCGGCCTGGTCGGACCCGGCGCGTTCGCGGACCGGCGGCCGCAGGACGGCCGCCGCGAGGACGGCCGCGGCGGCGGCGCCCAGAACCGCGACGGCGTCCGCCCAGGGCAGCGGGTCCCCGAGCGTGCGGGCCAGCGGGTCGAACCCGGCGGCCCGGCCCACGAGGTGGAAGCCGATGACCGCCAGGGCCGCCATGCCCGCGGCCCACCACCCGGCCGCGGTGTTCCGCACGGTCAGCGTCAGGCCGGCGGCCAGACACAGGACCGCGGCGACGGACGGCAGCACCGGCCCGCCCGACCCGGCCAGCAGGGCCGCCGGGTCCGCGGGCAGGTGCAGCGCCGCGGCGACCAGCAGCGCCAGTCCCGCGGCCCACCGCAGGGCCGGCGGCGGGGACCGGCGGGCGGGCGGCTCCGGGGGCGGTTCCTCGGGGACGCGCCGCCGGGCGGCCACGCGGGCCAGGTCGTACTCGACCGACCCGGGCACCTCGTAGGAGGGCGGCTGCGGCAGGTCCGCGTCGGCCGGGCCGGGGAACTCGCGCTCGCCCGGGGCGCGTACGGGCACGGGGATGTCCGGGGGCACCGGACTGTCGGGCGTGGTGGTGGCGAGGATGCCCACCAGCGCCGCGACGTCCTCGATGGGCCGCTCGGCGGCCGCAGCCCGGAGGGTGATCTCGGCTTCGGTCTTCTCCTGCGGGGACTGGGACAGGTGGTCGATCAGTCGGCCGACCTCGTCGACCGGGCGGGCCACGGCTGCGGTGCAGAGCGCGTCCCGGACCAGGTCCGGGTGCCCGCCGCCCCGCTTGAGCAGGGAGACCAGCTCGGTGACCTGGTCCAGGGGGCGGCAGGTGACCACCGTGTCCATGAGGGTGCGCAGGGGGTCTGCGGACACCGTGGCGGCGGGGGCGGCCGAGGATCCGGCCGTCGTATGGGTGTCGGGGAGTCCGGGGCCGCCGTCTGCCGGAGCGGCCGCGGATCGGATGGGTTGGTTCATGACGAGCTCCGTTCGCCGACGCACGGGTCTACTCATGCGCGTCGGTCGCTGTACACCTAGGAGGTGCACGCACTGTCATTAGGCGGTACCTCTGCGTCATACGCCATTCGGGGCAGGCAAACGGGGGGCCTCGGTGTGTCTCCCCGTGTCTCGGCGGTTCAGGGTGCAGCGGCCGTGCCGGGGCGCCGGGCGTAGCAGAAGAGGTGCTCCTCGGGAGCGGCCGCGGCGCCGTCCGGGACGAAGGTGGAGACCGAGTGGTGGAGGACCTCCAGCCCGCAGTCCTCGCGCAGCGTGCGCAGGTACTCCTCCGCGGAGTAGCTGGACACCCGGACCGGCCGTCCCATCCACTCGATGTCGAGGTCCTCGACGTCGGCCGGGACGGTGGCCGTGACGAGGTACCCGCCGGGCGTCAGCCAGCCCGCCATCCGCTTCAGGGCCGCGGTGGCCTCCGCCCGGCTCATGATGAGCAGCGGGAAGAAGGCGCAGACCGCGTCGAAGCTGCCGGACGGGCTGAACTCCCGCAGGTCGCACTGCTCGAACCGGGCCCCCGGCACCTGTTCCCGGGCCAGCGCGACCATCACCGGGGACACGTCGATGCCCGTCACCTCGCAGCCCGCCCCGACCAGCAGTTCGGCGACCGGGCGGCCGGTCCCGCTGCCCACGTCGAGCACGCGCGCCCCGGGCCCGAGCCGATCGGTGAGCCAGGCGATCGCCTCCCGCTGGGCCGGCAGCCGGCCGAACGCCTCCTCGTACGCGATGCCCAGGCCGTCGAACAGCTCGGCCGCGGAGACCGTCCGGTCCCCGTCCTCCGTCGTCCGCCACCCCGAGGTACCCACGTCCTCCGCCATGTCCGCTCCCTGCTCCTCGGAAACCGGCGGACCCGCTGCCGCCGGCCGCCCGGGACCTTCCCCGGGCCCCCACAGCCCTACCCCGCGCGGGCGCCGCGCTACCGGCCGGGCGCGCGGCGTACCCGCCGGGACCGGCGGTTCACCGGCAGGTGCGGGCGGGTGGCCGTGCGCCCGGTCACGCCGTTTCCGGGCGGACGCCGAGGACGTCGAGGAGGGCGCGGGTGGCCGGGGTGGGGTTGAAGCGGCTCCAGGCCAGGTACTCGACCCGGCGGGGGCCGTTCGTCACCGGGACCAGGGCCAGGGCGGGGTCGGCTTCGGCCAGGGGCCGGACGAAGGCCGAGGGCAGCAGGGCGACGCCCAGCCCGCGGGCGATGAGCCGGGTGATCAGCTCGACGACACCGGCCTCGAACGCCACGTCGCGGACCAGGCCGGCGGCGGCGAAGGCCTGGTCGGTCTGGGCCCGGCCGGGGGTGCCGTCTGCGAAGTCCACGAAGGTCTCGCCGGCCACCTCGTCGAGCGTGACCCGGGAGGCGCCCGCCAGCCGGTGCCCGGAGGGCACGACCAGGACGTGCTCGTCGTGGTCGAGGACGAGGGTCTCCACCCCCGCGGGCCGCTCCCCCTCGGGCATGCCGAGGAAGGCGACGTCGAGTTCGCCGCTGCGGATCTCCGCCGCCAGCTCGCGGCTGCCCCCGGCACGCAGGAGCACGCGGACGTCCGGGTGCCGGGTGCGGTAGCGCTGGAGGAGTTCGGGCACGTCCACGGCGGCCGCGGTCACGATCACGCCGACGGCGAGCCGGCCGCGCACCACGCCCGCCGCCGCGGCCGCATCGGCCACCGCCCGGTCGGCGGCCGCCAGGCATTCGCGTGCGCCGGCGAGGAACGCCGTGCCGGCGCCGGTGAGTTCGACCCGGCGGCTGGAGCGGGCGAACAGCTTGACCCCCAGCTCCCGTTCGAGACCGGCGATGCGGTGGCTGAGCGAGGACTGCACCACGGAGCAGCGCTCGGCGGCGCGGGTGAAGTTGCGGGTTTCCGCCACGGCGACGACGTAGCGCAGCTGCTGGAGATCCATGACATGCATGGTCTCTGTTCATGGGTGCGATGACAACCATGCTTTGGATTCATGATGGATCCGTCCGAGACTTCTCGGCATGCAGACGACGCGGAACACACCGGACGCGCAGGACCCGCAGCGCGCACAGGCGGCCCACGGCCCGCGCGGCCCCCACGAGGTGCGCCGGAGTGCGCGTGCCCGGCGCGCCGCGGTCGTGGCCGTGACCGCGCTCGCGCCGGTGTCCTGGGGCACGACGTACGCCGTGACCACCGAACTCCTGCCCGCCGGACACCCCTTGTTCGCCGGGCTGATGCGGGCCCTGCCGGCCGGGCTGCTCGCGCTCGCGCTCACCCGGGTACTGCCGCGCGGGGACTGGTGGTGGCGGGCCGCCGTGCTCGGCGTGCTCAACATCGGGGCGTTCTTCCCCCTGTTGTTCCTGGCGGCCGAGCGGCTTCCCGGCGGGGTCGCCGCCACCCTCGGTGCCGCGCAGCCGCTGCTGGTGGCCGGACTCGGCATCGGGCTGCTGAACGACCGGCCCACGGCCTGGCGTTGGTCCTGGGCGGTGGTCGGCGTGGTCGGGATCGGGTTCGTCGTGCTCGGGCCGGCGGCCCGGCTGGACGCCCTCGGGGTGCTGGCCGGACTCGGCGGCACGGCCGCCATGGCCGTCGGACTGGTCCTCACCAAGCGCTGGGGACGCCCCGCGGGGGTCGGCCCGCTGGCCCTGGCCGGATGGCAGCTGGCCGTCGGCGGCCTGATGCTGCTTCCGCTCACCCTCCTCTTCGAGGGGGTACCGGAGCGGATCGACGCGGGGGCCTTCGGCGGCTACCTGTGGCTGGGCAGCATGGGCGGACTGATCGCGTACACCCTGTGGCTCCGCGGGATAGGCCGGCTGCCGGTGGGCGCCTCGGCCCCGCTGGTGTTGCTGTCCCCGCTGGTGGCCACCGCGCTCGGCATCGTGCTCGGCGAATCCCTGAGCCTGCTGCAGACCCTGGGCTTCGCCTTGGCCCTCGCCGCCCTGCTGGCGGCGCAGCTCAACCCGCCGGCCCGGCCGGGCCGGACGTGACGAGGCGTCCTGAGATGCCGACCGAGAAGACGAAGAAGGAGACGGGACGGATGGACCGGAACTTGAGGATCGCCGTACTGGGTGCCACCGGAATGGTCGGCAGCCGCGTCATCGCCGAGGCCGCTGCGCGCGGCCACCGGGTGCTCGCGCTCTCCCGGACCGCCGTCGGCGGGGGCCCGCAGGTGACACCGCTCGCGGTCGACGCGAACGACGCGGACGCCCTGCACCGGGCGCTGGCCGGCGGCGGCCCGGAGGGAGACGCCCCCGGCGCAGGCCCCGCCGACGCCCTCGTGCTCGCCGTGCGGACCCTGCCCGTGGACCGGGACTTCCTCGTCGGGACCACCCGTACGGTGCTGGACCTCGCGGCCCGGCTCGATATGCGCGTCCTCGTGGTCGGCGGCGCCGGAGCGCTCCGCAGCCCGGGCCACCGGGACGTCCTGGTCGCGGACGACCCGGCGTACGTGCCCGCCGAGTGGAGGAGCGTCGCCGCCGCCGGAGTGGCCCAGCTGGAGGCCTGCCGGGAGCACCCGGAGGCCCGCTGGGTCTACCTGAGCCCGCCCGCCCTGCTGGAGCCGGGGGAGCGTACGGGCGGCTACCGGCGCGGCACGGACACCCTGCTCACCGGGGCCGGCGGGAAGTCGTGGATCAGCGCCGAGGACCTGGCCGTGGCGGTGCTCGACGAGCTGGAGTCCCCGGGGGCCGACCCCCACGTCACGGTCGCCCACCGCGAGCCGGCCCGCAGCGGCTCCCCGCGCGGGTGAGCGGCGCCCGGCGGGCGATGCGCGGATCGGGTGAGGCATCCGCTCCGGGCGCCGCCGTCCGTCGTGGCGGCCGGGGCGGGGGCCGGGCCGGTGCTTTCCTGGGCCGGGCGGTCGCACCCCGCGACCCGGCTCGGTCAGGAGGAACACCGTGGCGGCGCAGCCGGAACTGGACGAAGCGAAGGTCGAGGCCTTCATGGGAAAGGCGCTCGACGACCTCAGCGGCACGATGGCGGTCGCCCTGTGCCACCTCGGCGACCGGCTGGGCCTGTTCCGGTCCCTCGCGACCGACGGACCGGCCGGCAGCCGGGAGCTCGCCGACCGGCTCGGCCTGCAGGAGCGCTACGTACGCGAGTGGCTGCGGGGCCTGACCGCCGCCGGATACCTGGAGGAGCCCGAGCCCGGGCGCTTCGTCCTGCCGCCCGAGCACGCGGTGGCACTGGCCGACGAGTCGGGCCCCATGTTCCTCGGGGGCGCCTACGAGATGATGCCGGCGGCGCTGGCACCCTACGAGCGGCTGCGCGAGGCCTTCCGCAGCGGGGGCGGGGTGGCGCAGAGCGAGTACCCCGAAGGCCTGTGGGACGGCATGAGCCGCTTCACCGGCAGCTGGTTCGAGACGGTGATGGTCGACGACTGGCTGAGCACCTTCCCGCACGTCGTCGAGAAACTGGAGCGCGGGGCCGACATGGCCGACGTGGGCTGCGGCGCGGGCCGGGCCCTCATCGTGCTCGCCAAGGCCTTCCCCCGCTCCCGGTTCACCGGCTTCGACAACTTCCCGGGCCAGGTGGAGCGCGCCCGGGCCAACGCGGAGCGGGCCGGGGTCGCCGACCGCGTGACCTTCGAGACCGTCGATGCCGCCCGGGGGCTGCCGGGCCGCTACGACGTGGTGTCCACCTTCGACGTGATCCACGACTCGGCCGAGCCGAATCGGCTGCTGTCCGCGATCCGGGCCGCCCTCAAGGACGACGGCGACTACCTCATGCTGGAGATCAACTGCGCCGACCGGCCCGAGGAGAACGTGGGCCCCGTCGCCTCGATGTTCTACGGGTTCAGCGTCTTCTACTGCATGACCACCTCCCTCGCGGGCGGCGGGGCCGCGCTCGGCACGTGCGGCATGCCCGAGTCGGTCGTACGCGAGCTGTGCGCCGAGGCCGGCTTCGGCAGCGTGGCCAGGTCCACCACCGAGGACCCGTTCAACGTGCTGTACGACATCAGGCCGTAGGCCGTAGGCCGCGGCCTCAGTCCGGTCCCGGCACGGTGAACAGCCGCCCGTAGTGCGTGATGGCGCTCGTCGCCGAGCCCGCCGCCCGCAGGGCGGCCCACAGCAGGACCTGGTTGGCCGTCAGCACCGGGCGGGAGAGGGTGCGCTCCAGCGCCTCGATCACGGAGACCGCCCGCAGCCCGTTGCCGCCGACGACCACCGCCTCGGCGGTACCGGGGACGTGCGCGGCGATCCAGTCGTGCAACGGGCCGGGCCGGACCAGGTGCTGGCCCGAGGGCAGGTCGCAGGGCCCCGAGGCCACCACCTCGAACCCCGCCGCCCGGTAGTAGGCCCGGCCCAGACCGCTCAGCTCCTCGTCGAACCAGGGCGGATCCACCAGGCACACCCGGCGGGTGCCCAGCGCGTGCAGGGCCTGCACGGCGGCGGAGCAGGTGGCGACCACCGGCAGGCCCCGGGCCCGCTCGGACAGCCGGCGGACCATCGCGGCCTCGCCGCGCGCCCCGATCACGTACGCCGAGCTGGTGAACGCGTACGCGATCACCGCCACCGGGGCGGCGGCCAGCAGCTCGGCGGCCTCGTCCACGTGGGGCGGCTCGGCGAAGGCGCGCACCGGGGCGAGCGGGATGGTCGTGTCCATCGCCCCGCCCGGCCGCATCGCGCCGAACTGCACGCGGGACGCGTGGATCCCCACCTCCGGCGGTGCCATGGCCCGCAGCTCCGACTCCGGTCCCACATCGGCATGGGGAGTCAGCACTCCCAGCCGCACCTGTACGTCCCAGCCGTCCGCCTGCCACATGCCCCCACTGTCGCCGCCGGGGCCGGCGTGCGGGGCGCGCCTCGCCGGTCCGGTCCCGCGGGCGGGCCCGCGGCGCCCCGCGCGGAGTACGCGTCCGGCGAACGGCGGGCCGGTACCGCCCGTTCCGGCGGAGGCTGGGGACCATGCCGAACCACGTAGCCGTCCTGTCCGACATCCACGGAGTCCTGCCGGCCCTGGAGGCCGTCCTCGCGGAGCCGGAGGTGCGCGCCGCCGACCGCATCGTGCTCACGGGCGACATCACCGCGGGCCCGCAGCCCGCCGAGGTGCTCGACCTGCTGGCCGGCCTCGGCGACCGGGTGCTGTGGGTCCGCGGCAACGCGGACCGCGAACTCCTCGAATACCGGCGGGGCGAGCGGGACTCGATCCCCGACCCCATCGGCCCCTGGGCGGCCGGCCGGCTCCGCGAGGACCACCTGGATCTGCTCGCCGCCCTGCCGGACACGCTCACCTTGAACGTACCCGGGCTGGGGGAGGTGCTGTTCTGCCACGCCACCCCGCGGGACGACGAGGAGATCGTCCTGGTGGACTCCCGGCCGGAGCGCTGGAAGGAGGTGTTCGACGGGCTCGACGACTCCGTGCGCACCGTGGTCTGCGGCCACACCCACATGCCCTTCGCGCGGCTCGCCCACGGCCGGCTCGTGGTCAACCCCGGCAGCGTCGGCATGCCGTACGGCAGGGCGGGGGCGCACTGGGCGCTCCTGGGACCCGGGGTCACCCTGCGGACCACGGAGTTCGACGTCGAGGCCGCCGTCACCCGGCTCACCGGGGACTGCTCGTACCCCGGGATCGCCGAGTGGGCCGACTACTTCCTGCACGCCCGCGCGAGCGACGCGGAGGTCCTGGAGGCCTTCGGGCCCCGGGACGGCCGCACCCGCACGGCGTGACCCCCGGGGTGCGCCGCCGACGCGCCCCGGGGGCGGGGGCGCCGCATCAGCGGCCCACGTACGCCGCCAGGTGCTCGCCGGTGAGGGTGGAGCGGCCGGCGACCAGCTCCGCCGGGGTGCCCTCGAAGACGACCAGGCCGCCGTCGTGGCCGGCGCCCGGGCCCAGATCGATGATCCAGTCGGCGTGGGCCATGACCGCCTGGTGGTGCTCGATGACGATGACCGACTTGCCGGAGTCCACCAGCCGGTCGAGCAGGCCGAGCAACTGCTCCACGTCGGCGAGGTGGAGTCCGGTGGTCGGCTCGTCGAGGACGTAGACCCCGCCCTTGTCGCCCATGTGCACGGCCAGCTTGAGCCGCTGCCGCTCGCCGCCGGACAGCGTGGTGAGCGGCTGGCCCAGGCTCACGTAGCCGAGACCGACGTCGACCAGCCGTTCGAGGATCCGGTGGGCGGCCGGGGTGCGCGCCTCTCCGGCGCCGAAGAACTCCGCCGCCTCGGTCACCGACATCGCGAGCACCTCGCTGATGTCCCGGCCGCCGAGCCGGTATTCGAGCACCGCGGCCTGGAACCGCCTGCCCTCGCAGTCCTCGCAGGTGCTGGCCACCCCGGCCATCATCGCCAGGTCCGTGTAGACGACCCCGGCCCCGTTGCAGGTCGGGCAGGCGCCCTCGGAGTTGGCGCTGAAGAGGGCCGGCTTCACGCCGTTGGCCTTGGCGAAGGCCTTGCGGACCGGTTCGAGCAGGCCCGTGTACGTGGCCGGGTTGCTCCGCCGGGAGCCGCGGATCGGGGCCTGGTCCACCGCCACCACGCCTTCGTCGGCGGGGACCGACCCGTGGATGAGGGAGCTCTTGCCGGAACCGGCGACCCCGGTGACGACGGTCAGCACGCCGAGCGGGACGTCCACGTCCACCCCGCGCAGGTTGTTCGCCGTCGCGTTGCGGATCTTCAGGGCGCCGGAGGGCGCGCGCACCGTCTCCTTGAGGGAGGCCCGGTCGTCCAGGTGGCGGCCGGTGACCGTGCCCCCCGCCCGCAGGCCCTCGACGGTGCCCTCGAAGCAGACGGTGCCGCCGGCCGAGCCGGCGCCGGGCCCGAGGTCGACCACGTGGTCGGCGATCGCGATCGTCTCCGGCTTGTGCTCGACGACGAGCACCGTGTTCCCCTTGTCCCGCAGGCGCAGCAGCAGGCTGTTCATCCGCTGGATGTCGTGCGGGTGCAGGCCGATCGTCGGCTCGTCGAAGACGTACGTGACGTCCGTGAGCGAGGAGCCCAGGTGGCGGATCATCTTGACCCGCTGGGCCTCGCCGCCCGAGAGGGTGGCTGCGGGCCGGTCGAGCGAGAGGTAGCCGAGGCCGATCTCCACGAACGAGTCGAGGGTTCCCCGGAGGGCGGCGAGCAGCGGGGCGACGGAGGGCTCGGAGAGCGCGCGGACCCACTCGGCCAGGTCGCTGATCTGCATCGCGCAGGCGTCCGCGATGCTCACCTTGTCGATCTTGGAGGTCCGGGCCCCCTCGCTCAGGCGGGTGCCGTCGCACTCGGGGCAGGTGGTGAACGTGACCGCCCGGTCCACGAACTCGCGGATGTGGGGCTGCATCGCCTCCCGGTCCTTGGCGAGCATCGACTTCCGGATGCGCGGGACCAGGCCCTCGTAGGTCATGTTGATGTCCGCGATCTTCATCCGGGTCGGTTCGCGGTGCAGGAAGTCGTGCAGCTCCCGCTTGGTGAACCGGCGGATCGGCTTGCCCGGGTCGAAGAACCCGGACTCGCTGTAGAGCCGGTAGTTCCAACCGCCCGCCTTGTAGCCGGGGATGGTCAGCGCCCCCTCCTCCAGGGACTTGGAGTCGTCGTAGAGCTGGGTGAGGTCGAGATCGGTGACGCTGCCCCGGCCCTCGCAGCGCGGGCACATGCCGCCGGTGCGGGTGAAGGTCGCCTTCACCGCCTTCCGCTCGCCGCGCTCGACGGTGATCGCCCCGCTGGCCCGGACCGAGGGGACGTTGAAGGCGTACGCGCTGGGCGGGCCGATGTACGGCTTGCCGAGCCGGCTGAACAGGATGCGCAGCATCGCGTTGGCGTCGGTGGCCGTGCCCACCGTGGACCGCGGGTCTCCGCCCATGCGCTGCTGGTCCACGGCGATGGCCGTGGTCAGGCCGTCGAGCACGTCCACTTCGGGGCGGGACAGGGTGGGCATGAACCCCTGGAGGAAGGCGCTGTACGTCTCGTTGATCAGCCGCTGGGACTCGGCGGCGATCGTGTCGAAGACCAGGGAGCTCTTGCCCGAGCCGGAGACCCCGGTGAACACCGTCAGCCGGCGCTTGGGGATCTCGATGCTGACGTCCTTGAGGTTGTTCACGCGCGCCCCGTGCACGCGGATCAGATCGTGGCTGTCGGCCTCGTGCCGCACCGGGGGCTGCGCACCCGTCCTCTTGGCCATGCTGCCCATCGTGTCTCCGTCCCTGTCCGTCCGGCGGGGCCCGCTGCGGGACCCCGCCGGGTGTCGCGGCTCGATCCGATCAGCACCGAGCGTACGTCTGCTCCCTCGGCGGCGGGGCGTGCCGCTCAGCGCACCTCGTGGATGCGGACGAGGTTCCCCGCCGGGTCGCGGAACGCGCAGTCGCGGACGCCGTACGGCTGCTCGGTCGGCTCCTGGGCGACCTCGGCGCCCGTGTCCCGTACCCGGGCGAACGCGGCGTCCAGGTCGGCGGTGGCCAGGGTGATGCGGGCGTAGGTGCCCTTGGCCATCATCTCGGCGATCGTGTGGCGCTCCGCCTCGGTGACGCCGTGGTCGGCCGCCGGCGGCTCCAGCACGACGGCCGTGCCGGGGGCGCCGGCGGGGCCGACGGTGATCCAGCGCATGGCGCCGCGGCCCACGTCCGCAAGGACCTCGAAGCCGAGGGCGTCGCGGTAGAAGGCGAGGGAGGCCTCCGGGTCGGTGTGCGGGAGGAAGGTCCGGTGCAGGGTGAGGTCCATGGGCCCCACGCTAGGCGGGGCCCGCCCGCCCGGACTTCTTCATTCCTGACCGATCGGGACGACGGCTGCGCACGGGCCCGTCCGGGCGGCCGCCCGAGCCTGGTCACCGGTCCCGGGAGCGGTAGGCGCGCAGGGCCAGCGGTATGAAGACGGCGGCGATGCCGGCCGCCCAGACCAGGGACCACAGGACCGGCCGGCCCGCCGGGGTGCCGAGGAGCAGTCCGCGGAAGCCGTCGGACAGGTGGGTCACCGGGTTGACGTGCACCCAGGCCTGGAGCCAGCCGGGCATCGTGTCCACGCGGACGAAGGCACTGCTGGTGAAGGTGAGGGGGAAGATGAAGGTGAAGGCGAAGACCTGCACCTTCTCGGCGTCCCCCGCGAGCATCCCGATCAGCACCGCCGTCCACGCCACGGCGGCGGCGAAGACCATCAGCAGGAGGGTGGCACCGAGGAACCCGGCCGCGCCGCCGTGGATCCGGAAGCCCATCAGGGCGCCCAGGCCGATCATCAGGAGCATGGCCCACAGCTGCTTGGCCAGGTCGGCCGCGATCCGGCCGAACAGCGGGGCCGAGCGGGCGATGGGAAGGCTGCGGAGGCGGTCGAAGACCCCCTTGGTCAGGTCCGTGTTCAGGGACATGGCGGTGTACATGCTCATGAACAGGGTGTTCTGCACGATGATCCCGGCGAGCGCGTACTGGAGGTACTCGCGCGGGGAGCCCGCCATCTGGCCGCCGAAGACGTACGTGAACAGGAACACGAACATGATCGGCGTGATGCTGTAGTCGACCAGTTCCAGCGGGTTGTGCTTGACGGACACGAGGCTGCGCCAGGCCATGGTGGCGGTCTGCCGCACGGCGGCGGCGGCCCGGACCCGGCCGCCCCGGCCGAGCCCTCCGGAGACCGCGGCGGTGGTCATGGCGCGCTCCCCGCGGCCACCTGCGCGTCGTCCCGCTCCCGGGCCCCTTCGGCCCCCTCCGCCGCTGCCGCCTCCTCCTCGCCGGCGGGTCCGGGCGGCCGGGCCCGGTGGCCCGTGAGCGCCATGAACACCTCGTCGAGGGTGGACCGGCGCAGGGTGAGCTCGCCCACCGCGATCCCCGCCCGGTCCAGTCGGCGCACCACCCCCGGCAGCAGCTCCGGGTCGTTGACCGGGGCGGTGATCCCCTCGCCCTCGATCTTGGTCTGCGGTCCGGCCTGCTCGCTGATCAGCGCGTGGGCCGTCCCGAGATCGGCGGCACGGAGCGGACGCAGGTGCAGCACCTGCCCGCCGACCTGTGCCTTCAGCTCGTCGGGCGTGCCGTCGGCGATCACCCGGCCCTTGTCGATCACCACGATGCCGTCCGCGAGCCGGTCGGCCTCGTCCAGGTACTGCGTGGTCAGCAGGGCCGTGGTGCCCTCGGCGACCAGGATGCGCAGCATGTCCCACACCTCGCCGCGGCTGTGCGGGTCGAGCCCGGTGGTCGGCTCGTCCAGGAAGAGGACGGCGGGCCGGCCGACCAGGCTCGCGGCGAGGTCGAGGCGCCGTCTCATGCCGCCCGAGTACGTCTTCACGGCCCGGCCGGCCGCGTCGGTCAGCCGGAAGTGCTCCATCAGCTCCGCCGACCGGGCCCGGGCCTCCCGCCGGGGCATGCCCAGCAGCCGCCCGATCATCAGCAGGTTCTCCGTGCCGGTCAGGTTCTCGTCCACCGCGGCGTACTGCCCGGTCAGCCCGATCACCGAGCGCACCAGGCCCGCCTCGCGCACGACGTCGTGGCCGCCGACCAGGGCCCGGCCGCCGTCGGGCACCAGCAGGGTCGCGAAGATGCGCACCGCCGTGGTCTTGCCCGCCCCGTTGGGACCGAGCAGTCCGAGCACGGTGCCGGCCGGAACCGCGAGGTCCACGCCCGCCAGCGCACGTGTCTGCCTGAACCGCTTGGCCAGGCCCTCGGCCTGGATCGCGTACTCCATGACACCTCCTCGGTCCGGGACTCCTCCTCGGTCCGGTCCCGCGCGGGCGGAAACCATCCGCTCTCCACTGTGACCCATGCCACTGACAGCCCGCCCGGCGGCCGAGGGGCGGAGCACGGACCGGGCACGGGGCGGCCCCGGGTGAGCCGCGTCTCACCGCGCCGCGCCCGCTTGTCTATGCAACGAGTTGCATAGCAAGATCGGGGCATGGCGCTCGAGCACGCGATCCTCGTCTCCCTGCTGGAGAAGCCGGGCTCCGGCTACGAGCTGGCCCGGCGCTTCGAGCGGTCCATCGGCTACTTCTGGACCGCCACCCACCAGCAGATCTACCGGGTGCTCAAGCGCATGGAGGGCGAGGGCATGCTCGCCGTGCGCGACGTGCCCCAGCAGGGTCGGCCGGACAAGAAGGAGTACTCCGTGGCCGGACCCGGCCGCGCAGCCCTCTCGCGGTGGCTGCACGAGCCGATCGAGCCCGAGAGCCTCCGCCACGACCTCGCCGTGAAGATCCGCGGAGCGGCCTTCGACGACCCGGCCGGGCTCGTCCGCGAGGTCGAGCGGCACCGGCAGGTGCACGGCGACCGGCTCGCGCACTACCTCGCCGGAGAGCTCCGCGACTTCACCGGGCCGGGGGCCCCGCCGGTCCTCGACCCCGGCCAGGAGCTGCAGCACGTCGTGCTGCGCGGCGGCATCGCGTACGAGCGGATGTCCATCGCCTGGCTCGACGACGTGCTCGCCACCCTCCACCGGCTCGGTGCGGCCCCGCCCGCCGGCTGAGCCACGCCGCCCCCGGCTCCCCCCGCTCCGCGGCCGCCGCGCCGCACCCCTCGACCACCAACCTCCCAGTCCCCCGGAAGGCGGACCTCCATGGCCGACGCCCTGCTGTTCAACCCGCACACCTACGACCCGGTGCACTTCGACGCGGAGACCCGCCGGCTGCTGCGGGCCACCGTCGACTGGTTCGAGTCCCGCGGCAAGCGCCGGCTGATCGAGGACTACCACTCGCGCGCCTGGCTGGCCGACTTCCTCGCCTTCGCCGCCAAGGAGCGGCTGTTCGCCACCTTCCTCACCCCGGAGTCCGCGGCCGGCGAGGGGCAGGGCGACCTGCGCTGGGACACCGCGCGGATCGCCGCACTCAACGAGATCCTCGGCTTCTACGGCCTCGACTACTGGTACGCCTGGCAGGTGACCATCCTCGGCCTCGGCCCGGTCTGGCAGAGCGACAACGCCGAAGCCCGCGCCCGCGCCGCCGAACTCCTCGCCCAGGGCGAGGTGTTCGCCTTCGGCCTGTCCGAGAAGACCCACGGCGCGGACATCTACTCCACCGACATGCTCCTGGAGCCCGACGGCAACGGCGGCTTCCGCGCGACCGGCTCCAAGTACTACATCGGCAACGGCAACGCCGCCGGCCTCGTCTCCGTGTTCGGCCGCCGCACCGACGTGGACGGCCCCGACGGGTACGTCTTCTTCGCGGCCGACAGCCGCCACCCCGCGTACCACCTGGTGAAGAACGTGGTCCCCTCCTCCAAGTTCGTCAGCGAGTTCCGCCTGGAGGACTACCCGGTCTCCGCCGAGGACGTGCTCCACACCGGCCGGGCGGCCTTCGACGCGGCCCTGAACACCGTCAACGTGGGCAAGTTCAACCTCTGCACCGCCTCCATCGGCATCTGCGAGCACGCGATGTACGAGGCCGTCACGCACGCCCACAACCGCATCCTGTACGGCCGTCCCGTCACCGCGTTCCCGCACGTGCGCCGCGAGCTGGCCGACGCCTACGTCCGCCTCGTGGGCATGAAGCTGTTCAGCGACCGCGCCGTGGACTACTTCCGCGCGGCCGGTCCCGAGGACCGCCGCTACCTCCTCTTCAACCCGATGACGAAGATGAAGGTGACCACCGAGGGCGAGAAGGTGATCGACCTCATGTGGGACGTCATCGCCGCCAAGGGCTTCGAGAAGGACAACTACTTCGCGCAGGCCGCCGTCGAGATCCGCGGACTGCCGAAGCTCGAGGGCACGGTGCACGTGAACCTCGCGCTGATCCTCAAGTTCATGCGCAACCACCTGCTGGAGCCGGTCGAGTACCCGGCCGTGCCGTCCCGGCTCGATGCGGCCGACGACGACTTCCTGTTCCGCCAGGGACCCGCCCGCGGGCTGGGCTCGGTGCGCTTCCACGACTGGCGCCCGGCCTACGACGCGTACGCCGGCATCCCGAACGTCGCCCGCTTCCGCGAACAGGCCGATGCCCTCTGCGAGTTCGTCGCCACCATGGCACCGGACGAGGCGCAGAGCCGGGACCTCGACTTCCTGCTCTCGGTCGGCCAGCTGTTCGCGCTCGTGGTGCACGGCCAGCTGATCCTGGAGCAGGCGCGCCTGACGGACCTGGACGAGTCCGTGCTCGACGAGCTGTTCTCCGTCCTGGTCCGCGACTTCTCCGGCCACGCCGTCGAACTGCACGGCAAGGACTCGGCGACCGGGCAGCAGCAGGCCTGGGCCCTCGCCGCCGTCCGCCGCCCCGTCGTGGACGAGGAGCGCGCGGCCCGCGTCTGGGCCCGCGTGGAGGCCCTGTCCGGCGCCTACGAGATGGCCGAGTAGTCCCCGGTCCGCACCGCCGGGCGGCACGTCTGCCGCCCGGCTCACGCCGCCTCCGGTCCGGACGCCGACCCGCCCCCGGGCCGGGGCGGACCGGCCGGAGACGGCGTACCCGCTCGCGCTAGTGTTCGTACGTGAGCTTCCATGTCGTCATCGGTTTCGGGCCCGCAGGGGCCGCCACCGCCAGGGTCCTGGCCGAACAGGGCCATGCGGTACGGGTCTTCACCAGATCGGGGGCGGCCGGCCGCACGCCCGAACCCGGGATCGAGCACGTGGCCCTGGACGCCGCCGACCGTGCGCGCCTGATCGAGGCCGCTCGCGGCGCGACCGCCCTCCACGCCTGCGCCGCTCCGCCGTACCACGCGTGGAAGAGCGGCTGGCCCCCGCTCGCCGCCTCGCTCTGCGCCGCGGCCGAGGCCACCGGCGCCGTCCTCGTGATGCTCGGCAACCTGTACGGCTACGGACCGGTGGACGGGCCCCTCACCGAGGGGCTCCCGCTCGCGGCGGCCGGGCCCAAGGGGCGGGTGCGCGCCGAGGCCTGGGAGCAGGCGCGGAACCTGCACGAGCAGGGCCGCATCAGGGCGGTCGAGGTGCGGGCCTCCGACTTCTTCGGCCCCGGCGTGACCGACGGCGGCCACCTCGCCGCACGGGTGGTGCCGGCGCTGCTGAGCGGCAGGCCCGTCTCCACCCTCGGCGATCCCGACGCCCCGCACAGCTGGACGTACCTGCCGGACGTGGCCCGCGCCATGGCCGAACTCGCGGGCGAGGAGCGGGCCTGGGGCCGCGCCTGGCACGTCCCGACGGCCCCGGCGCGGTCCGTCCGGGACATGGCCGGACGCCTCGCGGCGCAGGCCGGCACCGGGCCCGCGACCGTACGCAGGATCCCCGCGCCCGCCCTCGCCCTGGCCGGGCTGTTCTCCCCGCTGATCCGTGAACTCAAGGAGATCCGCTACCAGTTCGACCGCCCGTTCGTGGTGGACTCCACGGCGTACGAGGCGTCCTTCGCGGTGCGCGCCACCCCGCTCGACGAGCAGGTCAAGGCCACCGTGGACTGGTGGAGCGCGCGGCTGGGCCGCTGATGCGCCCGGGGGCGGGTGCGCCCGTCCGGGCGCACCCGCCCCCGGGGAAGCGGTGCGGACTCCGCCCTGCCGGTTCCCGGTGGCGGGACCGGGGCCGGACCGGCGCCGGGATCAGCAGCGCGGGCAGGCGTCCCGAATCACGCGCCAGCTGAAGGACGTGCTGCCCGCGGCGCCCGCCGAGTCGGTCGCGGTGACGGTGACCGTGCGGGTGCCGGAGCCGCGGGCGACCCCGGAGATGACACCGGTCGAGGCGTTGATTGTCAGACCGGTCGGGAGCGAGACCGCGGACCAGGTGTACACGCCGGTGCCGCCGGAGGCGGTCATCGGCTGCCAGACCGAGTCGTACTGGTAGTTGACCAGGGAACCGGGGTTCGCGACGGCGACCGAGCTGATGCCGGCGCCGGCGGCGGCCGGGGCGGAGGCGGCAGCGGCCGCCGGAGCGGGAGCGGCCACGGCCGCGGGCCCCGCGGCCACGGCCACGGCGGCGGCCAGAGAGGCGAGCAGGGCGGCGGCGCGCAGCGTGGAGCGCGGGACAACGGCCAACGGATACCTCCGGGATGACGGTACGCGGATGAGCCGCGCGCCGGCGGACCGCGGCGCGCCCCGGCAGGATAGGAAGCGCCGCGGCCGCCCCGACACCCCGCCGGACAGGGGGGTTGACGCCCGCGAACGCACCGGGACGCGGGCCTGGCGCCGCGGCCGTCCCGCACCGCACCGCCGGGCTGCCTCCCGCCGACCTCCGGCACCTTCCGCCGAACTCCCTCGACTTCCGGCCGACTTCCGGCCGACCTTGCGCCGACCTCCTTCCGACCTCCGGTCGAACCTCCGCCGACCTCCTTCCGACCCTCCGGCCTCCCGCCGGCCTTCCGCCGAACTCGCTCCTAAGCTTGCCCGCTTGAGTCCCGGCGTGCCGGTCCCGGCAGGACGGGACACCCGTCCCATGCCCTCGGGACACCGGGACCGGCACGGTGGGAACCACGACGGGGCGAGCCCGTCGAGGGGGGACGAACAGACATGGAAACGGCCGCGGTTGCGGGCGGGGGCGGCACGGAGGTGCTGGTCCTGGGCGCCGGACGGGAAGCGGAACGGCTCGCGGAGGCCTTCGGGCGCCGCGGGTGCCGGGTGCGCGGGGCCGCCCGCCCGGAGGGTCACGGCGGCGCGGACGCCGACTGGGTCGCAGACGTCCTGGCCGCACCCGACAGCCCCGCCCGGGTGCTGCTCGCCGGATACGGCCCGCTGGGGGAGGCCGCGCTGGAGGTGGCCGACCGGCATCCGGAGCGGGTGCCCGCCGTGGTCGTGGACGCCGCGGCCCACGCCGCGGGCACCGTGGCGGCGGAGCTCACCTGCCCGGTCCTGGTCCTGGGGGAGGACACCGTCCCGGACGGGCCCGGCGCGGCCCTGGACACGCACCTCACCCCCTTCCTCGAAGGCCTGGCCGCCGCCCGGTCCGCGACGGCCGGCCGTTGCCCCGTCCGGCTGCCCGCGCTGACCCCGGCGCTCCTGAACGACCCCGCCACCATGGGCCGGCTCAGGGAGGCCGGGCCGGTGCACCGGATCGACGGCAGCGCCCTCGCCTCCTCCTGGATCCTCACCGGCCACCGGGCCGCCACGGCCGCCCTGGCCCACCCCTGCCTGATCGGGCGCACCGAGATCACCGCCGGGTTCCGCGGACAGTCCGAAGACCCGGCCCTCGCCCACCGCGGGGAACAGGACCTCATCACCATCGACGGCCGCGAACACGCCCGGCTGCGCCGGCTGATCGGCCGCCACCTGACCCCGCGCCGCTCCGAGGCCCTGGCCCCGCGCATCCGGCGCGAGACCGACGCCCTGCTCGACGCCCTCCCGCACCGCCGACCCGTGGATCTCGTCAAGGAGTTCGCCAGGCCGCTGCCCGTGATCGTGCTCTGCGAGGCCATCGGCATACCGGCGGAGGACCGGCAGTACGTGTACGAGTGGCTGGTGGAGCGCATGCCCGCCGGGCCGCCCGCCGCCTACCCCGACGTCGACGACTTCCTGCACCGGCTCGTGGCGGAGCGCTCCGCCCGCCCCGGGGGCGAGGACCTCCTCGGCCTGGCCGTCCGCGAGGAGGGGCCCGGGCTGTGCACCGAAGACCTCGTCGCCGCCGTCCGGCTGCTCCTGGTCGCCGGACACCGGGCGCCCACCACCCTGCTCGCCGGCGGGATCGCCGCGCTGCTGCGCGAGCGGGACCAGTGGCAGCGGCTCGTCGACGCGCCCGGGCTGCTCCCCACCGCCGTGGAGGAACTCCTGCGCCGCGTCACCCCGTTCCCGGTGGGCCTGTCCCGACACGTGGGGGCGCCGCTCGCCGTGGGCGGCGGGCCCGTGGTGCCGGAGGGCGACCTCGTCGCCGCCTCCCTCGTGGCCGCCAACCACGACCCCGAGGTCTTCGCCGACCCCGACTCCTTCGACCTGGGACGCAGCCCCAACCCGCACCTCTCCTTCGGCCACGGCCACCACTACTGCCCCGGCGCCGCCCTGGCCCGGACCCTGACCCGGATCGCGCTCGGGACGCTGGTACGCCGCTTCCCCGGCCTCGCGCTCGCCGCGGACCCCGGCGCCCTGCACTACCGCCGCAGCCGCGTCCGGTACCTCCTCGACCTGCCGGTCGTCCTCGACCCGGCCCCGTAAGCAGCCCAGGAGCGCATTCCCATGGACGACGCCTTTCCGCGCCTGCTCGCCTTCTGCCAGGCCGACCGCGACTTCTTCGAACAGCCCGCACGCATCCGCGACCACGGCAGCCGCTTCGCCGCCGTGGACCGCGCCCTCCCGCCCGGCTGGGAGCGCGGGGAGCAGGACCTGTGGTCCGTCCTGCGCCCGCCGGGGGTCCGACTCCCCGACCAGGGCTGGAAGATCCACGTCTCCGCCGCCGACGACCGGGCCGAGGCGGTGGTCGACCGGGCCGTGGACCTCTGCCTCGACCGCGGCCTGCCCGTGAAGTTCCTGCGCAGCCGGGCGGCTTCGCGCCTGCTCGGCAGCAAGTACGCGGCCCGCGGCAGCAGCGGCAAGCTGGTCACCATCTACCCGCCCGACGACCGCCGCTTCGCCGAGGTGCTGCCCGAACTCGCCGCCGAACTCAGCGGATTCGGCGGGCCGTACATCCTGAGCGACCTGCGCTACGCCGAGGACGCGCCCGTGTACGTCCGCTACGGCGCGTTCCGCGCGATGACGTACACCGATGCGGCCGGGGAGACCGTGCACGCCATCCGCACCCCGGACGGCGAACTGGTCCCCGACGACCGCTCCCCGGTGTTCACCCTGCCCGCCTGGGTGCCCGTGCCGGAGGTGCTGGCGGACGCCCTGGCCCGCCGGGACACCGGGGGAGGGGAGGAGTTCCCTTACACCATCGAGCGGCCGCTGCACTTCTCCAACGGCGGCGGGGTGTACCTCGCCCGCGACAAGGACACGAACCGGTACGCGGTCCTGCTGGAGGCGCGCCCGCACGCCGGGCTGGACAGCGAGGGGGTGGACGCGGTGGCACGGCTGGCCCGCGAGCGGGAGATCCTCGGCCGGCTCGACGGACTGGACTGCGTACCCCGCCTGCTGGACTCCCTGACGGTGTGGGAGCACGAGTTCCTGGTCGAGGAGTACATCGAGGGCAAGACCCTGATGGAGGAGGTCTTCGCGCGCTACCCGCTGGCCGGCCCCGAGGCCGGGCCCGAAGACCTCGCCGGATACACGCACTGGGCCACCGAGGTGCTGGCCGAGGTGGACCACGCCCTGATGGCGGTGCACGCCAGGGGAGTCCGGTTCAACGACCTCCACCCCGGCAACGTCATCGTGCGCCCCGACGGCCGCATCGCGCTCATCGACTTCGAGATCGCCTCCGACCTGGACGAGACCCGGCCGCCGGGCCTGGCCGCACCCGGGTTCGCCGCCCCGGCCGCCCTGACCGGACGGGCTGCCGACCAGTACGTCCTCAACTGCCTGCGGCACTGGGTGTTCATGCCCATCAGCCCGCTCCCCGACCGCGACCCCGTCAAATGGGCCACCCTCACCGAAGCCGTCACCGCCCACTTCCCGGTGCCGCCGGCCTTCGGCCCGCGGCTGCTCCGCGAGCTCGCCAAGGGCAGGGCCTCCGCCGGGGCCGCGGAAGACCGCCCGGCCGCCCTGTTCCGGCCCGCCCACCACCCGGCGGGCGACGAGACCGGCAGCAGGGGGAACCTGCCGGACTGGCCCGCGATCCGCGACTCCCTCACGGCCGGGATCTACGCCTCGGCCACCCCCGAGCGCAGCGACCGGCTCTTCCCCGGCGACCCCCAGCAGTTCACCAGCGGCGGACACACCCTCGCGTACGGGGCCGCAGGCGTGCTCTGGGCCCTCCGGCAGGCCGGGGCCGACGTGCCCGACGGCTACACCGACTGGCTCGTGGCCGCGGCCCGCCGCGCCCCCGCCCCCCGCCCCGGACTCCTCGACGGACTCCACGGGACGGCCGCCGCCCTCGACGCCCTCGGCCGCCGCGAAGAGGCCCTGGAGTGCGTGGCACGGGCGCGCGCCCTCCACCCCGGACTCGCCGCACCCGGCATCCACGGCGGCCTGGCCGGGGCGGGGCTCTCCCTGCTGCACTTCGCCGCCGCGACCGGGGACGAGGGGCTGCGCACCGAGGCCCTCGACCTGGGCGGCCGCCTGGCCGCCCGGTTCGAAGAAGGCGGGCAGCCGCCCGAGCGGGTCGGCCTGCAGCACGGGGCGACCGGGGCGGCGCACTACTTCCTCGAACTCCACGAGCTCACCGGGGAGGAGCGCTGGGCCGGGCTCGCCGGCCGCGCCCTGCGCCACGAGGTGGACCGGGGCAGGCTGCTGCCCGACGGCACCTTCCAGCTCCTGGAGGACAACCGCTACCTCAGCTACCTGGGCAGCGGAAGCAGCGGGCTCGCCCTCGTCCTCGACCGCTACCTGGCCCTGCGCCCCGACCCGGGCCTGCGGTACGCCGTGGACGGCGCCCGGCGCGCCGGGCGGGCCGCGTTCATCCGGCACCCCGGCCTGCTGATGGGCCGCACCGGCATCATCGCCGCCCTGTGCCTGCTCGGCCGCCCCGAGGACGAGCCCGTCATCCGCGCCCACATCCGCAGGCTGGGCTGGCACGCCCTGGAGCACCGGGGGCACCTTGCCTTCCCCGGCAACCAACTGCTGCGGCTCTCCATGGACTTGGCGACCGGCTCGGCAGGAGTCCTGGCCGCCTTGGGCCTCGCGTTCGACCGGAACGCGTCGGTCATCCCACTCCTCGGCCTGCGGTCTCCCGCAGCCGGGGAACCGGAAGGGAGGTGAACAACCATGGCTGCATTCGTCCTTCAGCTCCAGGGGCTCAGCTCCGCGGAGACCCTGTCGGCACACCCGTGCTACAGCCACGTCACGTCGTACAACAACACGGCGTGTCAGGCCGTCTGATGACGCGTCGTCAGGCCTAGCGGTCCGTTCCGGTGCCGGGTTCACCCCGTTGCCCGGCACCGGAAACGGAGCCGCACCCGAGCCGGCGGCACCCCGCCGCCCGGCCCGCCCCCCGGAAGCCCGCCCCGGCCCGCCGCCCTTGCGAGGAACCCGTTGAACGCCCCGTACGACGCACCCGACGCCCCCGCCCCGGCCGGCGGACGGCCCGCCTGGCGCGTGCTCCTCGGCTACCTGCGCCCCCACCTGCACCGGCTGGTCCTCGGCGGCCTCCTGAGCCTGGCGACCAGCGCGGTCGGATTGACCCTGCCGCTCGCCGCCCGGCAGCTCGTCGGCCACCTCGGCACCCGGGCCCCGCTGGCCGGACCGCTCCTGCTGACCGCCGCCCTCGTCGTCACCGCCGCGGCCCTCGGCCCGCTCGGCGAGTACCTGCTGCGCCGCACCGGGGAGGCCGTCGTGCTCACGGTCCGCCGCCGCCTCATCGGCCACTTCCTGCGCCTGCGCGTGCCCTCGCTCGACCGGTCCGAACCCGGCGACCTGATCTCCCGGGTCACCGCCGACCCGACCGTGCTGCGCGAAGTGTCCACGGAGACCCTGGTCGGCGCCGTGACCGGAGGGCTGACCCTGCTCGCCACGGTCGCCCTCATGGCCCTCCTCGACCCCGTCCTGCTGGCCGTCACCCTCGCCCTCCTCGCGGCCGCCGCGCTCGTCGGCCGCCTCGTCGTCCCGCACATCCGGCACGCCAGCCGGGACGCCCAGGACGCCACCGGGCTCATCGGGGCCGCCCTCGAACGCGCCCTCGGCGCGCTGCGCACCGTCAAGGCCGCCGGCGCCGAGAACCGCGAGGAGGCCGCGGCCGCCGAAGCGGCGGAGCAGGCCCGGCGCGCCGGGGCCGCCGCCGCGAAATGGCTCACCATCGCCGGCCACTCCGTGGAATTCGTCCTCCAGACGGCCTTCTTCGCCGTACTGGCCGTCGGCGGCGCCCGGGTCGCCACCGGGGCCATCGACGTGGGCACCCTGATCGCCTTCCTGATGTACGTGTACTTCCTCGTGCCCCCGCTGCGGCAGGTCGTCGGCGCCGTCTCCCGCTACCAGGCCGGAGCGGCGGCCCTCGGCCGCATCGAAGAGGGCCTGGCCCTGCCCGCCGACCCGCCCGCCCCGGCCGCCGCCCTCCCGGGACCCGGCTCGGAACCAGCCCGCCTGGCCTTCGAGGACGTGCACTTCCGCTACGCCCCCCGGCTGCCCGAGGTGCACCACGGGGTCAGCTTCACCGTCCCCGCCCGCGGCATGACCGCCTTCGTCGGGCCCTCGGGGGCCGGCAAGACCACCCTCTTCTCCCTGATCGAACGCTTCTACGCGCCCACCGCCGGGCGCATCCTCCTCGACGGCCGCGACCTCGCCGGCTGGGACCTCGCACGCCTGCGCGCCGACCTCGGATACGTCGAGCAGGACGCGCCCGTGCTCTCCGGCTCGCTGCGCGAGAACCTCCTGCTCGGCGCCCCCGGCGCCACCGCGGAGGAACTCGACGCCGCCCTGCGCACCGCCCGCCTGGACGGCCTGGCCACCCGACTGCCCGAGGGCCTCGACAGCCTCGTCGGGCACCGCGGCACCCGCCTGTCCGGCGGCGAGCGCCAGCGCGTGGCCATCGCCCGGGCCCTGCTGCGCCGCCCCCGCCTGCTCCTGCTGGACGAGGCCACCTCCCAACTGGACGCCGTCAACGAGGCCGCGCTGCGCGACACCGTCACCGAGATCGCCCGTACCACCACCGTGCTCGTCGTGGCCCACCGCCTGTCCACGGTCACCGCCGCCGACCGGATCGTGGTGATGGACGCCGGGCGCGTCCGGGCCGTCGGCACCCACGCGGACCTCGTCGCCCGGGACGCGCTCTACGCGGAACTCGCCGCCACCCAGTTCCTCGCCACCGCCTGACAGGAGCCCCGCCATGGGCACGCCCGCCCCGATCCCCGACCGCCCGCTCGAAGTCATCTGGGACCTCACCTACGCCTGCCCGCTGCGCTGCACCCACTGCTACTCGGAGTCCGGCCGCCGTCCTGCCCGCCAGCTGGACCGCGCCGCGCTGCTGCGCGCCGCGGACCGGCTGGTGGCCATGGACCCGCTGGGCGTCTCGTTCGCGGGCGGGGAACCGCTGCTGGTTCCCGGGGTGTTCGAGGCCGCCCGCCGGATCGCCGGCGCCGGCATCAAGGTGGCCCTGTTCACCAGTGGCTGGACGGTGACGGCCCGTCACATCGACGCCATGGCCGACGCCTTCTTCCGGATCAGCGTCAGCATCGACGGGGCGAGCGCCGCCGTGCACGACCGGATCCGGCAGCGCCGCGGCTCGTTCGACCGGGCGGTCGAAGCGCTCCGGCTGCTCGACGAGGCGGTCCGGCTCCGCCGGGACGCCGGGCGCCCGGCCCCGGACATCGGGATCGACTGCGTCGTGGTCCGCAGCAACATCCACGAGGTCGAGGAGGTCTGCACGGCACTCGCCCCGCGCTTCCCCGCCCTCGGCTTCCTCTCCTTCGGAGCGGTCGTGCCCGAGGGGCTCGCCAGCCGCCCCGGCTTCGCCGAGCACGAGCTGCTCACCGACGAGCAGGCCGCCGGGCTGGGCAGCCGCGCCCGCCTCGACCGGCTGCGCAGCCTGGTCCCCCCGGGGGTGGAGGTGACCGCGACCGACAACCTCGCCCTCCAGATGCATCCCGAGCACATCCGCCGGGGCCGCTTCTTCCCCGCCCTCCAGATCGAACCGGACGGCGAGGTCCGCGCCATGCCCGCCTACGAGGGCACCGTCGGCAACCTCCTGACCGACCCCCCGGCCGAACTGTGGCAGCGGGCGGTCGCCCGGTGGCACGACCCCTTCGTGGTGCGGACCCTCGCACCGGTGCGCACGATGCGCGACTGGGCCGAGGCGACCCGCGCGATCGACCGCCGCTTCGGCTCGCCAGAGGTGCGGGCCCGCCTCGCCCGGCGCCCGGAGTTCGTACCGCTCTCAGTCCCCGGCGGCCGGCGGCAGGCCCGCGAGGATCAGCCGCAGGCCGAGGTCGAATCCCCGTGAGTCCAGGTCCGCCAGGGCCCCCGGCGCCGAGGCCGCCGCGTCGAGCGAGGCGGACAGGGCCGGGAACTCGGGCAGGTAGCCGGCCGGGGGGCGGGTGAACCCGGCGGTGAACGTCTCCAGGGCGGAGCCCAGCACCAGGTTGTCGATCGCGGCGGCCGCCTCGGCGGCCGCCGCCGGCGTGCAGCCCGCCCGTACCAGCGCCGCGAGCAGGGCGTCGTACCCGCGCAGCGCCTTCTGCGAGGAGACCCGGTGGCGGGCGACCAGCGGGATCATGTGCGGGTAGCGGAGGTAGACCCGGCGGTAGCCGCGGGCGTAGGCGGCGATCCCGTCGAAGCCGCCGCCCCCATCGGCCAGGGGAGACAGGTCGATCTCGTCGTTGATCAGGTCCGCGACCGCGTCGAGCAGGTCGTCCTTGGACGTGACGTGGTGGTAGAGCGAGGCCCCGCGCACCCCCAGCCGGTCGGCGATGGCGCGCATCTTGAGCGCCTCGAGCCCGTGCTCGTCCAGCAGCTCCAGAGCCGCGCGGGCGATGAGCGCACGGTTCAGCAGGGGCTGGCTCGGCCGTGCCATGGGCGGCTCCTTCTTCCCGGGTTCCCGCAGATTACCTGTCAGGAACGCTTCACAAGCTCTCGGGACTGCCGCTACATTCCAGCCACCCGCTTTACCTAACGCGGTTAGATTTCTGGATGGGGTGGTCATGAACGAGGCCATGAACGAGGCCGTGAACGAGGCCGTGAACGACGCCGACGCGTCCCGGCTGAAGGACCTCGGATACAGCCAGGAGCTGCGCCGCAGCCTCGGTGTCCTCGGGAACATCTCGATGGGCTTCGCAGTGGTGTCGCCCGTCGTCGCCCTCTACGCCGTCTCGATGGTGGGCACCACGGTCGCCGGACCCCTGTGGGTCTGGGCCCTGCCCCTGGTGCTCGCCGGACAGTGCCTGGTGGTCAACGTGTACGCGGAACTGGCCGCGCAGTGGCCGCTCGCCGGGGGCCCGTACCAGTGGGGCCGGCGGCTGCTCGGCCCGGCCTTCGGCTGGCTGGGCGGCTGGGTCTGGCAGTTCGCGGTGATGTTCGGCAACACGACGGTGGCCTACCTCGCCGCGCCCTGGGTGTACGCCCTCTTCGGCGCGGTCCCCACCCCCGGCGGGCTGGTCGCGGTGGCCGTCGGGATCCTGCTCGCGGGCATGCTCGTCAACGCCTACGGGATCACCATCCTGCGGCGCTTCGTCTCCCTGGGCATCGCCGCCGAGGCGGTCGCCTCGGTCCTGGTGGGGCTCGCCCTGCTGTTCTTCTTCCGCGAGCACGAGTTCGCACTCTTCACACGGACCCTGGGGGCGGAATCCCTGTCCGGCGGCTCGACCGCGCTGGGCTTCCTGGCCGCGGTCGCCGTCGCCGGCTGGGCCTTCATCGGCTTCGACGCGTGCGTGTCCACCGCCGAGGAGACCAAGGACGCGGGCCGGCAGGTGCCGCGCGCCATGTGGTGGGCGCTGCTCAGCGTGGGCGCCGTGGTGATCCTCAACGCCATGGCCGTGGCGCTCGCCCACCCGCATCCCGAGGAGGTGGTGGCCGGACGGGACCTCGACCCGGTGACCACCGCCGTGGTGACGGCGTTCGGGGGCTGGTCGGACAAGCCGTTCGTGCTCGTCGTCCTGGTCGGCTTCCTGGCCTGCGCGGTCGCCTCGCAGGGCGGCGCGGCCCGCGGCCTGTTCTCCCTGGCCCGCGACGGGGTGTTCCCCTTCTCCCGGCACGTGCGCCGGGTCAACCGGCGGCAGGCACCGCTCGGCGGCCTCGTCGCCTCGACGCTGATCAGCGGCAGCGCCCTGTGCCTGGGACTCGACGCGACCGCGATCGGCGCACTGATCTCCTTCGGGACGGCGGCCACGTACCTGCCGTTCTTCCTCGTGTCGCTGGCCGCACTGATCGCCCGGCTGCGCGGCACCTGGGTGCCCTCGGGACGCGCCCGGGCCGGGGCCGGGGGCACGGTCCTGAACACCCTCGCCGTGCTGTGGACGGCCTTCGAGGTGGTCAACGTGTGCTGGCCGCGTGCGGTCCTCGCACCGCCCGGGGCGCCGTGGTACCAGGTGTGGGCGGCCCTGCTCGGCACTGCCGCGGTGCTGGGGAGCGGAGTCCTGTACCTGCTCCTGAAGCGGCCTCAGGACCGGCTGCGCGAAGTCCCGTCCCCGGTGCCGGCCGCGGCCGACTCCGCCTGAGCACCGGGCCCGGGCCGCACGGGGACGGCAGAGCCCGCGCGGTCGGGGACCGCGCGGGCTCCGTGGCGGACGCGCAGGACATGCAGCACGCGCCGGGGCGCCCCGGTCCGGGATGGCCGGACCGGGGCGCCTTGGGGATCAGGTGACCTTGCCCTGGATGTTGTAGAGCTTGGCCACGTGCTCGTCGAAGTACGGGCTGAAGTTCCAGCCGGTGGACGGCTGGATCAGGCTGGTCACGCCGTTGACGTAACCGAGGCCGCTGCCGGTGTTGTAGCGGCGCAGCCAGGGGCCGCCGCTGGCGCCGCCGGTGAGGTTGCAGCGGATCTTGACCTGGGTCGAGCCGGCCGTGGCGCTGGTGCCGCCGTGGCAGAAGATCTGGACCTGGCCGTTGTTGCGCGCCACCGGGTAGCCGATGGCGTAGATGTTCTGCGTGCGGTCGTAGTTCACGCTGATGCCGTGGCCGCCGGTGACGTTGACCAGCTTCTTGCCGCTGCGCGGCCAGGTGGTCACCATCGCGACGTCACGCGTGAACTTGCTCTCGGCCGTCCACGCCTTGAAGGTGCGGAACTCCTTGGCGGCGAAGGTGCCGTACGGACGCGAACCGTTGTGGTAGCGCGGCACGTAGACCCAGTTCGTCATCCACTTGCCACCGCGTCCCCCGTGGACGCAGTGGCCGGCGGTGACGACGAGCTGCTTCGACGGGCTGTTCAGCGCACTGGCGGAACAGACGTAGTTGCGGCCGTCCTTGGGGTTCTTGAAGAACACCTTGCCGGTGGCCTTCGAGGTGGTGATGGCGGCGGAGGCCAGCCCCGCGCGGTCCGCCTGGGTGGGCAGGGCCGCCGGAGCGGACCAGGCCGGCCCGTTCACCGCGGGCTCGCGGAGGGCGGCGGCCGCCGAGCGCTGCGCGCCGGGCAGTTCGTCGAGCGAGATGGCCTTGCGCATCCGCTCGGGGGTCCAGTAGGCCTCCGCGGAGGCGCTGTTGTCGGCCACCTTGGCCGAGCTGGTCGCGGGAGTCGCCGCGGCCGGGTTCTGCGCAGGAGTCAGTGCCTCGGCCGTGCCCGCGCCCGTCAGGGCCAGGAGCATCGCCGACGCCGGTATGAAGATTTTTCCAAGCCTTCGCACGTGTGCATTCCCTTCTCGTAAGCGTCGCCAGGCGACGCCGAGTTCACGTCAACTGCCGTGAACTCGACTGACCTTACGAAAATCCGACGAGTCCGCAAAGTAGGGAGCCGGCCCCTCCGCCTGGGGAAAGTCCTCCCCAGTCGGAATGTGTCGTTCAGGCTTGCGGGCGCAAGAGGTGCGCTCCGGCGAGCCGGACCGCTTCGTACGTCGTGGGCCCCGGGTGGTCCACCACCGTGAAAGGGCGCCCGATCGCGCGTGCGAACGCAGGCACGCTGCGCGCCTCGACCTCGGCGGGACCGGTGGGGAATGTGGCGAACATCTCCGGCAGGAAGTCCGCGCGTTCGTCGCCGACGCGCCGCAAGCGCACCGCTACCGCGTCTAGCGGTTCCGGCCGGGCTCCTCCGCTCCCTCCAGTCCTTCCAGGCTGTCCATGAAGGAGCTCACCGAGAACACCGCGCGGCCGGGGCCGGCCGGGCCGTAGCCGGGCGGGGAGGTCAGACCGAACTCCTCCAGCGTGCCCCGGTACGCCTCCAGCAGGCGGATGTGGTACTCCAGCGGGGCGCCCAGCGGATTGGCCTTGCCCAGCGGGGTCGTCGGCTCCGGGCACCAGGTGGTGAAGCGCGGGACCACCCCGTGCGACATGAAGAACCGCAGCCCCTCGGTGGTCGACGCGATCGCCTCGTCCACCTTCGTGAAGCCGAACGGCTCGGCCATCTCGATGCCGGCCACGAAGTTCGGGATCACGTTGCGCGGCCCGAACACCTCGGCGGAGTCCAGGATCCGGCGGTGCCACTCGTCGCGGCCGACGTACCGCTCCTTCCCGGGGCAGTGCAGCTGGAACAGCCGGCGGTCCCACACCTCGAAGTTGGGGTGGTAGATCCGGACCCCGTGGTCGTGGAACCGCTGCACCGCGTCCCGCGGCAGCGCCTGCGCGACCACCTTGCCGATCCACCGGCCCGGGAACCGCTCCTCGATGGCCTTCGCGTACTGCCCGTAGAAGTCCGCCTCGTCACGGCCGCCGACCTGGGAGGTGATCGAGCCGCCCGTCAGGGTGTAGGCCCGGGAGATCCCGGAGGTGTCGTACCGGTCGATGATCTCCAGCGCCTCCAGTACCTCCTCCACCGGCTTGACCCCGGTGTACGGGCGGCCCGCCGCCTTGTGCTGGCGCCAGTTGTGGTTGATGTCGCAGAACTGGCACTCCTCCTTCGCGCCGAAGTACTGGCACACCCGGAAGACCGTCAGGTAGATGAGGTAGCCCCACTGGATGGTCGGCGCCACCTCCATCACCGACTTGCCGTTCGACAGCTTGTGACGGTAGTACTCCGGCATCGGCGGCAGGCCCACGTCCGCGATCCGCGCCCCGTCCAGGTACAGCCCGAGGGTGCCGTCCTCCCCGCCCCGCACCACGTAGGGGGAGTCCGGGTTGACCCGTACGGACACCACGGTCCGGCGCAGGTCGTACGGGCCGCCGGTGAGCACGATCTCCTCCGGCGGGCGGTTCAGCGCGGCGGCGCCCAGCTCGGGCAGCGTGCGGTGGTCGAACGAGAAGATGAAGTACGACTTCGGCTTGACGTCCCCGGAGCCCCCGTCGCCGCTGCCGCTGAGCGCGGACTCGTCGAAGGCCATGCCGCCGCGCAGCAGGTCCTCCTTGATCACGGCTTCCCGGGGCACCTGCGCGAAGCGCCCCATCAGGTTCTCGATCAGCGCGGTACGGCTCTGGCTCTCCACGGGCTGTTCTCCTCGGACCATGGGCACTTCCGTGCACTTCCACGGAAAAGGTATCCGCCGCCGGAACCGGGACGGACGCGGGGGTGGGCGGAACGATCTCCGGCCGTCGCGCCCGGGCCGGGCGCGACGGGCTCGAGGGCCGGCGCGCGGAGCACGTACGGGGGCCGGCGGGGGTGCCCGACCGGCTGCCGCCGGGGCGGCCTCGGCTTCCGCGACTCGCTTGACCTCACGTCTGGTTGAGCTCCTACGGTCGGTCCCGGAGCACCGAGACCCGCATCGCCGAAGGGACCGCCCGCCATGTCCTTCTCCTTCTCGCACAGTGACGCCGAGCTCGTCCGGCAGCCCATCGGCTACTGGAGCTGGGCCGCGTACAAGGCCACCGTCGAGCGCACGCGTGCCGCGCTCGCCGGGATCGGGATCACGCAGCCGCAGTGGTGGGTCCTCGCCCAGACCGCCGGCGCCGCCGCCCCCAGGTCGCGGACCGAAGTCGCCGAGACGCTCTGCGACTACCTCGACACCGGCCGGGTGGTCCTGGAGGAGGAGATCGACGCGACCGTGGCCCAGGGCCGGCTCACCCAGGACGAGGAGGGCCTGCTGCACGTCACCGCGGACGGCAGGGCCTGCCACGACAAGGCCGCCGCCCTCCAGCGCGAGCTGTGGGCGGCCCGGCACGAGGGCATCTCCGACGAGGAGTACCTGATCACCCTCAAGGTGCTCCAGCGCATCATCCACAACACGGGCGGGCGCGCCCGGCACCACTGAACGCCCATGCCCGCCCCCGTGCGGGCAGGCTGTCACCCGCAGCCCTTAAGGTGGCCGCCTGGGGCGGGACGGTCCTGCGGGACAGGGGGAGTTGGCGTTGGCGGATGCTCTGAGACCCGGCGATCCGACGGACATCGGGGGCTACCGGCTGCTTGCCCGGCTCGGCGAGGGCGGCATGGGGGAGGTCTTCCTCGCCCGGACCGCCTCCGGCCGCCCGCTCGCGCTGAAGACCGTCCACCGCGAGCTGAGCCGGGAACCCGGTTTCGCCGAGCGGTTCGCGCAGGAGATCCGCACCAGCGACCGGGTGCGCTCCCCGTGGACGGTCTCCGTGGTGGACTTCGCCCCGCCGTCCGCCACCCCGCAGTGGCTGGCCACCGAATACATCGCCGCGCCCTCGCTGGCCGACTGGGTGCACGGCCACGGGCCGCTGCCGGAACCGGCCCTGCGGTCGCTGGCCGGTGAGCTGGCGGCCGCGCTCGTCGCGGTCCGCGCGGTGGGGGTGGTGCACCGCGACATCAAGCCGGCCAACGTCCTGCTCGGCCCGGACCGGCCCTTCCTGATCGACTTCGGCATCGCCCGGGCCGTGCGCGAGCCGCGGCAGACCCGGACGGGCACCGTGATGGGCACCCCCGGATACCTCGCCCCCGAACAGGCCACGGGCACCGCGGCCGGGGCGCCCGCGGACGTGTTCTCCCTCGCCGCGGTCCTCGTGTACGCGGCGACCGGCCGCAGTCCCTTCCTCGCGCCGGGGGAGGAGCTCACCCTGCCCGCCCTGCTCTACCGCGTGGTGCACGACGAGCCCGTGCTGGACGGCGTACCGGCCTCCCTGCTCCCGCTGATCCGGGCCTGCACGGCCAAGGATCCGCAGGCGCGCCCGGCCGCGGAGGAACTCCCGGGCCTGCTCGGGGGTACGGGCGCCGGGAGCCGGGCCGAGTGGAGCGCGGTGCTTCCTGCCGGGTTGAAGGAGGAGACGGGCCGCCGGGCGGCGGAGCTCGGCGGCCTGCTCGCCGCCTCCCACCCGCCCGTGCCGGGCGGGCCGGCCGGCCCCATGCCGCCGTCCGCGGGCGGCGGGGGCGCTGTGCCTCCGCCGTCCCCGTCTGGGTCCCCGTCCGGCGGGCACTTCCCGCCAGGGGCCGGGGG
Organism: Streptomyces sp. NPDC030809; assembly: GCF_055572195.1. Lineage (NCBI taxonomy): Bacteria > Bacillati > Actinomycetota > Actinomycetes > Kitasatosporales > Streptomycetaceae > Streptomyces > Streptomyces sp. NPDC030809. The sequence goes on along the minus strand of NZ_JBVIDV010000034.1, from coordinate 42,953 downwards.
AGAGTACGGCCCGGCCGCCCCGGCCGCGGCGACGGCCGGCGTGACCGCCGGGGCGGGCACCGGACCGGCCGCCGGACCGAGCGCCGGCGCTGGGAACGGACCGGCCACCGGACCGGCCGCCCCCGCCGCCCCGCACCTGCCCACCGCCCCCGGCACAGCTCCCCCCGGCCCGCCCGCGTACGGCACGGCTCCTGCCGGGGTGCCCGCCCCGCCGCAGGCCGGCCGGGTCCCGCGGCGGGCGGTGGCGGTCGGCGCTGCGGCCGCGGCCGCAGCGGCGGTGGCGGCCGTCGTCACCGTCCTCGCTTTGCTGCCCGACGGCGGACAGGGCGACCGCGAGGCGGCGAAGGGTGGCGGCAGCCGGGCCGGCGGCCCCGGGAAAACCGGCACCGCCCCCGCAGCCGACGGGCGCGCCCTCCCCGCGTCGTGGGCGGGTGCGTGGACCGGCACCGGTCCCGGGACACCCGACGCGGACGGGGTCACCCAGGCCAGGACCCGCACGTTCGCGGTCACCGTCACCCTGACCGCGGGGGCCGAGGGGGAGCTCGTCGGCCGTCAGGTCAGCCACCTCACGGAGGTCTCCACCGGTCGCGACCTGGGCTGTACGGAGGCCCTGGAGCTGCGCCAGTTCCGGTCCGGCCGGGCCGTCTTCAAGGCCGTCACCAGCCACCCGACCGACCGCGCGGAGACCTCCCTCGTCTGTCCCGGGGGCAATCTCTACGTGGTGACGAAGACCGGCCCCGACCGGCTGGCGCTGGAGATCGAGGGGGCCCAGTCCGTGGGCGCCCCCGACACCCTCGCCCGTCGCCGCTGACAGCCCGGGGGCACCGGTCCCGCACCCGCCGCCGCGTCCGCCAACGCGCCCGGCGCCGTCCTCGGCGCTCTGCGCGGGGGCGGCGGCCGCGGGCTGCGGCGCCGGGGTCAGGACCCGGTGCGGGCGGCGCCCGTGGACTCCAGCGCCGCCACGAGCGGAGCCAGCTCCGGAACGGCGGCAGCCTCGTCGAGGGCCTCGCGCAGGGACCTGTCGTGGGTGGGGCGGGCCTCGGCCAGCAGGGCCGCGCCGGCCTCGGTCACGTTGGTGTAGATGCCGCGGCGGTCGGTCGGGCACAGGTACCGGGAGAGCAGTTCCCGCTGTTCCAGGCGGGTGACCAGGCGGGTGGTCGCGCTCTGGCTGAGCACCACCGCGTCGGCGACCTGCTTCATCTGGAGGTGGCCGCCGGGGCCGTCGTGCTGGCGGTTGAGGACGTCGAGCAGGGAGAACTCGCGCACGCTCAGGCCGTGCCCGGCCTGGAGGGCCCGTTCGATGTGCGCCTCGATGCGCCCGTGCAGCGAGGACAGGGCGCACCAGCCCTGCGCCAGCCCGGTGAGGGCGGGATCCGTGGCGGTCATCGTCTGCTCTCCCTTCGCTCTTCGCTGCCACGCGCGCGCGGCTCGGAGCTCCAATATAGCGCGTTTGCAAGTAACCCGCGTGTGCAACTATTGTGGACGCCTGCTAACCGCTCATGCAATGAATCTGCTGCATCCGAACCTGGGAAGGCTGCGACCCATGCCTCTCGCGCTCCTGGCCCTGGCGATCGGTGCCTTCGGCATCGGCACCACCGAATTCGTGATCATGGGGTTGCTCCCCGAGGTCGCCGGAGACTTCGGCGTCTCCATCCCCACCGCCGGACTGCTCGTCACCGGCTACGCCCTCGGCGTGGTCGCCGGGGCCCCGCTCATGACCGCCCTCGGCACCAAGGTCCCCCGCAAGCGCATGCTCATGCTGCTGATGGGCCTCTTCATCGCCGGGAACCTGCTGTCCGCCCTCGCCCCGGCCTTCGGGATCATGCTCGCCGGCCGGGTGGTCGCCTCCCTCGCGCACGGCGCGTTCTTCGGCATCGGCGCGGTGGTCGCGGCCGAGCTGGTCGCCCCCGAGCGGCGGGCCGGGGCCATCGCCCTCATGTTCACCGGGCTGACCGTCGCCAACGTCCTCGGGGTCCCGCTCGGCACCTGGCTCGGCCAGGGCGCCGGCTGGCGGGCCACCTTCGCGGTCGTCGCCGGGCTCGGAGCCGTCGGCCTGCTCGGCATCGCCCGGCTGGTGCCCGAGCTGCCCCGTCCGGAGGGGGTCCGGCTCCGCGACGAGCTGGCCGCCTTCCGCAACGTCCAGGTGCTGCTGGCGATGGCCATGACCGTCCTCGGCTTCGGCGGGGTGTTCGCCGCCGTCACCTACATCGCCCCGATGCTCACCGAGGTCACCGGCTTCGCCGCCGGCTCCGTCACCTGGCTCCTGGTCCTCTTCGGCCTCGGCATGGTGGGCGGGAACCTCGTCGGCGGCCGGTACGCCGACCGGGCGCTCATGCCGATGCTGTACGCGGCCCTCGGCGCCCTGGCCCTCGTGCTGGGCCTGTTCACCATGACCGCCCACGACAAGACCGCCGCCGCGATCACCGTGTTCCTGGTCGGCGCCCTCGGCTTCGCGACCGTACCGCCGCTGCAGAAGCGGGTCCTCGACCAGGCCGCAGGCGCCCCCACGCTGGCCTCCGCCATGAACATCGGCGCCTTCAACCTGGGCAACGCCCTGGCCGCCTGGCTCGGCGGGACCGTCATCTCCGCCGGGTACGGCTACACCGCCCCGAACGGGGTCGGCGCGGCCCTGGCGGCGGGCGCCCTGGTCCTCGCCCTGCTCTCCGGCGCACTGGAGCGCCGCGGCTCCCGGCCCGGCCGCGTGATCGCACAGGGCGCACCCGCGGCGCCCCAGTCCCGGTCCGGCGCCCCGACCGACGCGTCGGTCGGATCGCCGGCCGGGCTCCGCTAGCGCTGTGAGCCGTTGCGGTCACAGCACCGGGCCGTCAGTCGGTGTCCGTCACGGCCAGTACGGCGATGCGGCGGCGGTCGGGGGAGAGGGCGGCGATCCCGTAGTCGAAGAGTTCGTTGTGGAACCAGCCCGAGTCGCACTCGAAGCGGAACCACGTGCTCGCCCCGGCCAGCCGCTCCACCTCGGCCGCGGCGGCCCCGTCCGGGGCCCCTGCGAGCCCGCCCAGCGAACGCCATGCGGCCCACCGGCCGTACGCCCCGTGCGCGCCCCCGCCCCACACCCCGCCCATCGAGGCGGTGGCGAAGAGGAGCCGCCAGACCTCGGCCCGGGACTGCGGCGCGACCGCGAAGCGGGCGGTGGGGCCGAGACCGGCCACGCAGTCCATCGGCAGGGCCGGCAGCAGGGCCGGTACCTCGGCGGGGTCGGCCGCCGCCTCCAGGTCGAAGACCCAGGCGTCGAAATGCCCGACGTCCCCGGCCGCGGCGGCGGATGCGATGCGCTCGTGGACGGCCACCCCCGTCACGTCGCGCACCGCCGCAGGCCCGGCCGTGCGGGGGACCGGCGGGTCCGTACGGCCCTCGGCGGACAGCCCCGACCAGCCGCCGCCCGTACCGCCGTTGACCGACCTGCGGGGAAAGGCGGCGCCGGTCTCGAAGGGCCGCAGGCCGGGCGGCAGCCACGCCAGGGCGTGCCAGTCGGGCCGCACCCGGGGCCGGGCGCCGAGCGGCTCCAGCGCGGCCATGTCGACTCCCCGCAGCACCAGTTCGTGGAACAGGCAGGCCCGCAGCTCGTCCAGCCGGTCCCGCTCCGCGCGGTCCCACAGGAGCCCTGCCAGATCAACGGGGTCCTGTGCCTCGGCGAGCAGCGAGGCCAGGAGGCGGGGTTCGGTGCCCCCGCGGCCGAACGGACCGTGCTCGTCGAGCAGTCGGAGCAGCTGCGCGACGTTCTCCCGGCCGGGCGTCAGGGCGAGCGTCCGCACCACGTGCGCGAGCCCGCGCCGACAGGTCTCCGCCTGCGCCGCCGCGGCATCGAGCGCGGCCGCCAGCCGGGCGCCGAGCTCCCCCACGTATGCGATGTCGCCCTGCCGCACCCGAAGTTCGGCCTGTTCCCTCGCGAGCTTCTCCAGCTCGTCCGCTTCGTCCGTCACGGTGGGTCACCCTACGGCCTCCGGTCCGGGGCCGATGCGGCAGCTGCTGCGGGACGCGGGTCCTGGCCGTGCTGCCGCTCCCGCGCCGACCCGCGGTTCAGCGTGCGGCGGCGTCGGTCAGCACCGCCCCGAGCCGGGCCCGGCACTCGGCGACGAAGGCCGGATAGGTGTGCCAGTAGTACGCGAGCCCGCTGACGGCCACGGCGATCGCCCAGGCCCTGGCCCGCTCCCAGGTCGCCTCGTCGAGGTCCAGCGCCTCCCGGTACGCCTGCCGGGCCGGGCCGGGCAGGTCCCAGACGGCGGCGTGCTCGGCGTCCGGGAAGCCGACCGACAGGCCCCCGAAGTCGATGACGGCCGCGAGCCTGCCCTCCCGGACCAGGAGGTTGGTGGGCTTCAGGTCCCCGTGCAGCCAGCCCTGCGGACCCGAGGGTGCGGGCAGCTCCAGCGCCCCGTGCCACAGCCGTTCCAGCGTGTCCACGTCGAGCTCCCCGCCCGCCAGCCGGCGGCAGTCCGCGAAGGCGGCGCCGACCCACTCCGCACACGGCCGGAGCAGGCCCCCGCGGTACCAGGCGAGCCCGCCGGAACGGGCGGCCCCCATCAGCCCGGCCCCGTGCAACTCCCGTACGAAAGCGGCGAGATCCGTCCCGAACGCGGGCCAGTCCTGCACGGTGTCCGGGCCGGCCACCGCGCCCTCGATCCAGCGGTAGACGGACCACGCGGCCGGGAACCCCGCGGTGGGCGCCCCCGTGTGCACGGGCTCCGGCACGGGCAACGGGAGGAGCGGCGCCAGCCGGGGCAGCCACTCCTGCTCCTTGCGCAGGGACCCCGCGTGCTCCGCGGTCCGGGGCAGGCGGACGAGGAGGTCGTCGCCCAGGCGGTACATGGTGTTGTCCGTGCCCGACCCGGCGGGCCGCAGCGGCAGCTGCGCCCACTCGGGACGCTGCGCCGCCAGCAGCGATCTGATCAGGGCCTCGTCGACGGGGATCTCGTGGGAGTGAAGCGTCACCCGCGCAGTCTCCCCGGCGCGGCGCGCGGGAGCCAGCGGATTTACGGGGGCCCCGCGGCGGGGTCAGCCGACCCGGCGCGCGAGCACCTGCCCCGGCCAGGACCCCGACAGGAAGCGCTCGGTGGGGGTGAACCCCTGCCGCCGGTAGTAGTCCACCAACTCGCCCCCGCCGCCCGCCCAGCAGTCCACCCGCAGCAGGTCCACGCCCGCCCGCCGGGTCACCTCGGCGGCATGCGCCAGCAGCGCGGCCCCGAGGCCCAGCCCGGCGTGCCGCCGGTCGGAGACCAGCAGCCGTACGTACCGCTCGGGTTCGGCAGCGGGCGGGATCGGCATCTGCGGGCTGGGTCCGCAGTCCAGCACCAGCGCCGCGGCGGGTACGCCGTCCAGCTCGGCGATGTAGGGCTCGTTCTCGGTGGTGTAGCGCGCGACGCGCGCCACCCCGTCGGGGGTCTGCGAGTACGGGACCGTCCCCCACTGCTCGGTGTTCCCGCGTGAGTTCATCCAGGCCACCGCGCCGTCGAGCAGGTCGAGGACCGCCGGGGCGTCGTCCGGGCCGCCGGGCCGGATCCGTATGCGAGATGCGTCGTGGTTCACGGACGCGATTCTAGGCGGCGCGGTCGGCCCCGCCGCAGGTCCGTCCGCCGTCCCGGGCGTGCACGGCGTGCCGTCCCCCTGCGTGCGCGCCGCCCCGCACGTCCGTCCCGCCGCACGTCCGTCCCACCGCCCCGATCCGGCCGGACGGGCGGTCACCGGCCGGATCCGCGGCAAGGCGCGCCTTCCGGCGGAGCCTGTGGGATCGTGACATCGCCGCCGAATGGTCTGGACCTGCTCTGGGGGAGTGCATGCGGAACACCACCGTCCCGCCGGGGACGCCCTGCGTCGCGCCGCACGCCGGAGAACCGCCCCTGCACCGGCTGGAGGTGTCCGGCCCGGAAGCCGCGCCGTTCGCCGCCGGGTCCTTCGACGCGATGGGCCCCCTGTCGCGCACGGACCGCCCGCACCGGCACACCTTCTACGAGATCGTCCACGTCACCGCCGGCACCGGCACCCACGTCGTGGACCTGGCCCGGTGGCCGGTGCGGCCGCCGCAGCTGGCCGTGATCCTGCCCGGGCAGGTGCACTGCTGGCAGGACCAGCGGGGTCTCGACGGCACCCTCGCCCTGTTCACCGAGGAGTTCCTGCTGGACCACCCGGGGGACCGCGAGCTCCTGCGGCGGATCGGCAGGACCTCCTGGTTCGGCCTCGGCGCCGAGGACCACGAGCGGACCGGCCGGCTGATGGCCGACCTCGCCGCGGAACACCGGCAGCGGGCACCGGGCCACGAGAGCGTCCTGCGCGCCTTGCTGCACGTCCTGGTCGTCCGCACGGCCCGGCTGCCCGCCCCGGCGGCCGGCAGCGGCACGGGGGGACCGGACGGCACGGACGCCATGGAAGCCATGGGCGGCATGGGCGGACCGGGCGGCGGCGCGGCCGGCACTCCCGCCCCGGCCGCCGGACGCCCGCCCGGGGTGGCGGAGGCCTTCGTCCGGCTGACCGCCCGGCGGGAGGCGGCCGGCTGGTCGGTGCGGGAGTGCGCCCAGCGGCTCGGGGTGACGCCGGGCCACCTCTCCCACGCCGTGCGCGCGGCCACCGGCCGCAGCCCCGGGCGCCTGCTGATCGAGGCCCGCGTGCACCGGGCGCAGCGCCTGCTCGCCCACACCGGACTGCCGGTGCGGCAGGTCGCCGCGCGGGTCGGTTTCGCCGACCCGGCCTACTTCTGCCGCTTCTTCCGGCGGGAGACCGGCAGCACCCCCGGCGAGTTCCGAAAGCACCACAGCAGCCGCCACCCGTCCATCGAAGCCCCTCGGCCGCGCGCCTAGGTTCGTTGCCGATCCGACGTCCCCCGAGGAGCCGTCGACGTCCCCCGAGGAGCAGTCATGGACAACGAACCCCGCCCCGAGCGCCCCGTACCGGGCCGCCCCGTCGCCCGCAAGACGGTGCTGCGCGCGGCGCTCGCCGCCACCGCGGCCGTGCCCGTCACCCTCATCGGCGGGCCGGCCCTGGCCCGCACCCTCACCTCCGAGGGCCGCGCCGTTCCCCTCACCCCGGCCTGCGACGACGGGGACCACCCGACCCCCGAGCAGACCGAGGGCCCCTACTTCAAGCCCAACTCCCCGCTGCGCAGCAGCCTGCTGGAGCCCGGCATGCCCGGCACCCGGCTCACCGTCACCGGGTACGTCTTCGGCCGCGCCTGTCTCCCCGTCGCCGGCGCGCTGATGGACTTCTGGCAGGCCGACGCCAACGGCGCGTACGACAACACCCGGTTCCGGCTGAGGGGCCATCAGTTCACCGACTCCCGGGGAGCCTTCACCCTGACCACGATCGTGCCCGGCCTCTACCCCGGCCGGACCCGGCACGTCCACGTGAAGGTGCAGGCCCCGGGCCGTCCGGTGCTCACCACGCAGCTGTACTTCCCGAACGAGCCGCGCAACAACACCGACACGATCTTCGACCCGCGGCTGCTGATGACGGTGCGCGACGGCGGCGGCGGACGCGAGGGGGCCTTCGACTTCGTCCTGGACCTCCCCCAGGACCCCGGGCCGGGCCCCTCGCCCACGAGCTCGCCGACCGGCACCCCGCCCTCCGGCACGACGTGGACGGTGGGCGCCTCGTACCGGGCCGGGGACCGCGTCACCCACGCCGGCCGCGGCTACACCTGCCTCCAGGCCCACACGGCCCAGCCCGGCTGGGAGCCGCCGAACGTCCCGGCCCTCTGGCGGGCCTCCTGACCTGCGTGGCCGTGCGGCCCCCGCCTCGCCGGGCGGGGGCCGCAGTGGTGCCGGTCCGTCAGATGCGCCCCCACAGGGCGGGCACGTTCGGCGGCTCCCAGCCCGGGTAGGCCGTGTGGGCCTGGATGCACCGGTAGCGGACGCCCTGGTAGGTCACCACGTCACCGACGGCGTACGTGGCGCCCAGCTGCCAGGTGGTCTCACCGCCGCCCCCGGACACGGTCAGGGTGTAGGTGGTGGTGTGGCTGACCTCGCCCGCACCGGTGAGGGTGAGGGTGTACGTGCCGGCCGCGGTGCCCGCGGCGACCTGCACGGTGGCGGTGGCGGACTGCCCCGAGGTGACCGAGGACGGGCTGATGGACACGGTCACCCCGGCCGGGGCGCCGGAGGCCGACAGCCGGACGGTCTGGGCGGTGCCGCTGGTCGTGGCCGTGGACACGGTGACCGTGGCGGAGGAGCCGGGCTCCACGGTGCCGGCCGCGGGGCTGGCGGCGAGGGAGAAGTCGTTCGCCGGCGCGGGCCCGTCGCCCACCGAGGTCTTCCAGATCGTGTACGCGATCCCGTCGGCGCTCCGGTTCAGGGCGGTGGCGTTGATGTTGGACGTGGTGTCGCAGGCCGAGTGGTAGCAGGAGTCGTAGGCCCGGCCCGCGGTGCCGCCCCACTTGGCCGCCTCGGCCGCGGACTTCACCGCCGAGGCTCCGGTGGCGTACCCCGAGGTGGGGATGCCGGCCTGCTGGAAGGAGTAGTCGTCCGAGCGGCCCTGCCCCTCGACGTTCTCCTGCGGGGCGAGACCCAGCGAGTCCCAGTACGCCTTCATCGGGGCGGCTGCCGCCGAGTTGAGGTTGTTGACGAAGTAGCCCGCGTTGGTCGAGGCGATCATGTCGAAGTTGTAGTACGCCTTGATCTTCGCCCGCTCGGTCCCGGACAGCGAACGGGTGTAGAACGCAGAGCCGTTCAGGCCCTGTTCCTCGTCGGTCCACCAGCCGAAGCGGACCCGGTCGTCCATGGCGGGGTTGGCCTGCGCCAGGGCGAGGGCCGCCTCCAGGAGCGCGGCGGACCCGGAGCCGTTGTCGTTGATGCCGGGGCCCGCGGACACCCCGTCCAGGTGGGCGCCGAACATGTAGACGCTGTCCGCGTTGCCCTTCGGCCACTCGGCGATCAGGTTGTTGCCCGCGCCGGCCGAGCAGCCGGAGCTGCACGTCTGCTCGGTGACGGTGTACCCGGCGGCCTGGAGCCTGCCCTTCACGTAGGCGAGGGAGGCCCGGTAACCGGCCCCGGTGGAGCGGCGGTTGCCGCCGTTCTGCTGGGCGATGGTGTTCAGCTGGGACAGGTGCGCCTGCACGTTGGCCACGTCGATGTCCGGTGGGGTGGACGGGTTGCCGGTGCCCCCGCCGACCCGCAGCGTGTACTGCGCGGTGTGGCTGTTGGCGCCCGCGGTCCCGGTGACGGTGAGCGGGTAGGTGCCCGTGGGCGTGCCGGCGGCGGTGGAGACCGTCATGGTGGAGCTGGCGCCGGAGGTCACCGTGGCCGGGCTGAAGGAGACGCTCACGCCCGCGGGTGCGCCGGACGCGGTCAGGGAGACCTGCTGGGCGCTGCCGCTGACGGTTGCGGTGTTGACGGTGGCGCTGACCGAGGCCCCGGCCTCCACGCTCCCCGTGGCGGGGCTGAGCGCGAGCGAGAAGTCGGTCTGCTGCCCGGTACAGGTGGGGTCGCCGCTCTGGGCGCCGATGCTGATCGCGTCCCAGGCGGCCTTGGTGGTGTTGAAGAGTCCGCAGCCCGGGTCCAGGTTCTTGGCCGCGGTGAGGGTGGCGGTGCGGTAGCGCTTGTACGTCATGCCGCTGACCTTGAGGAGCATGCCGCCGTAGAAGATCCTGCCGGCGTTCCGGATGCCCACGCCGGTGACGGTGGAGCCGTTGCAGGTGGAGCTGGACGGCTTGCCGCCGCCGGGGTTGGAGCCCTCGGCCAGGAGGTAGAACCAGTGGTTCAGCGGGCCCGCGGCCTTGTGCTCCTCGGTGTTGGGGATCGAGGAGGAGTAGCAGGCGGGATCGCCGAGCGCGCCGGGGTTGTACATGTTGCGGATCGGGCCGCGGCCCTGGAGGTTGATCATCTCCCCGACGGTGTAGTCGGGAACGTCGTACGGGGCGGGCTGGTTGCTGTACGCCTCGGTGAGGGCGCCCATGATGTCGCCGGTGGCCTCGCCCAGCCCGCTCTCGTGGTTGGCGCCGCCCGGGGTGTTGGAGTCGAGGCCGTGGCCGAACTCGTGGCCGATCACGTCCATGCCGGCGATCCACTCGTTGGCGCTGTTGTGGCCGATGGTGATGGTGGACCCGTCCCAGTAGGCGTTCAGCTCGTTCAGGCCCACGCGGACCGGCCAGCTCCCGCCGTTGCCGTTGTGCCCGTTGCGGCCCAGCCAGTTCTTGAGCATGTCCCATTCCTTCTGCGCCGCGAACATCGCGTCGACGCAGCCGGTCTCCTTGCTGGTGGGGTTGCCGTTGCCCCAGTCGTCGGTGGACTTGGTGAACACCCCGCCGTTGTAGTCCGAGCACTGCAGGCCGGGCCGGGTGGTGTCGCGCAGGACGTACGAGCTGCCCGAGCGGGAGGTGTCGATGGTGAGCGGGTCGGGGCCGTTCCACTTGCTGTGGCCGGTCCCGGCGCGCACCTCGTCGTACGTGTCCACGACCCGGCCGGTGCGGGCGTCGACGAAGACGTGCAGCCTGCTGGGCAGGCCGGCCCGGGTGCGCCCGGTCAGCACGGCCTCCCAGGCGAGGGCGGCGCGCTCGCTCTTCACGTGCACCACCAGGCGGGCGGGGGTCGCCTTCCCGACCTCGGCCAGCCGGGCCCGGGCGGTCCGCTCGGCCTGGGCGGCCGTGATCCGGGGCTCGGTGGCGAGCGAGATCCGCGCCCGGGTGGCCGACTGGACCGCGCGCACCTTGCCGGTGCCGTCGGCCAGGACCACCGCGTCCCCGCCGACCACGGGCAGCCCCTTGTAGGTGCGCTCGTAGGCGACGGAGTACAGGCCCTTGACCCAGGGGGTGACCCTGTGCCGGTCGTACTGCTCGTCCGGGCCCTTGGCGAGGGCGTCCAGGCCGCTGCGCACGGCCTGGTCGGCGGCCGCGACGGCCCGGGCGGCGGGGGTGGGCGCCGGCTTGCTCGCGGGGATCGGGGCGGCCTGGGCCGCCCCGGCGAGGGAGGCCGGCACCGCCACCCCGCCGAGGGTCACGGCCAGGGAGACCCCGGCCACCACCATCTTTCTCAGCATCGTGGCTCCTTGTGAGAGGTAGTGAAGCTCGCCCGGCAAGGCGGTCATGGGCATGACAGGCCAACCGTGGTGCGTACGGTGGGGCGGTGTCTCCGCGGTTCCGCTCGGGTGGCCCGCCGTGCCGCCGGGCTGGCGGAACCTTCACACCGGCACGCCTCCGGAGCAATGCATTCCGGGCGCTCGTCCCGGGCTGTCACAAACTGGCAAGCCGATCCGGCGCGGCGGAGCCCGGGCCCTGCCGAACCGGCCTGGTGCGGCGGAGCCCCGGCCCGCCGTGCGGCCTCCGCGCCGCCGCGGCTCAGCCCACGTCGGCTGCGCTCAACCGCTCCTGGTACGCCAGGACTTCGGGAACGCCGGACCAGTCGGTGAACAGCCGCGTGTGCAGCCCCCGCAGCTCGGCACTGATCATCAGCTCGGGCGAACCCAGCGCCTCGCCCAGCACGGGAGCCGCCAGGGCCACCGCCGCCCCCGGATCCCCCGCACAGGCCCAGCTGTCGGCCAGCCTCAGGGTCAGCAGCAGGTGCGTGCCCTGCATCAGCGGGGACAGCAGTGCCCGCGCCCGCGCGGTGGCATCGGCCGCCCGCCGGGCGGTCGCGCGGTCGCCGGTCACCGCCGCCAGATCGCGCAGCGCCCCGCCGACCGCCGACTCCAGTCTCATGTGCCCCTCGGAACCGGCCATCCAGGGCGCCTCCAGCAGGTCCCGGTCGCCGAGGCGGGCGAACGAGCGCCGGGCCAGCGTGATCTGCCGGCGGCACTCCGCCCCGTCGTGGGCGAGCGCGTGCCCACGCGCCTGGTAGAGGTGCGACAGGGTGGCCACCCAGCGCCGCCGCGGGTCCACCGCCCCGATCGCCTCGGCGTACCCGAGGGTCGAGGCCGCGTCCCGGTCGAGCCGCACCAGCGTGCACATGTCGCTGAGCAGGGTGGCGCGGGCCGAGGCGTCGTGCACCGCGTCCGCCCAGCCCAGACCGTGGCCGAACCAGGCCATGCCGATGCTGCTCTGCCCCCGCTGCATCCGCAGCCGCCCGGCCACCTGCGCGTACTGCGCCGCGATCCGCAGCTGCCCGTACGGCAGCCGCCCGGCGGAGTTGACCGCCCCGGCCCAGCGCACCACCGCGCGCAGCAGCCGCTCCACCGTGTCCACCCCGTCCGTCGTGCCCCGGTGCAGGGCGCCGCGGATCAGACACGCCAGGACGGCGGTGAGCCCGTGCAGCAGCTCCGTCTCCCCGGCGGGCGGAGCGCCGGGAAGCGGTGCGGCCAGCCCGTTCAGCAGGCCCGAGGCCTCGGCGCGGTCGGGCACCGGGCAGCCGACGGTGCCGTGCAGCGGGCACGCGAGACCCTCGGCGGGCAGCGCGTGCGGCCACAGTGCCGGGTCCAGCGCCTCCCGCCCCCACTCCGCCCCGCCGCCGGGCAGCGCGGTGAACAGCCCCGGACCGGCCGGGGCGGGCTGCCGGCCGTACGGCACCTCGCGGGGCGCGGCGACGGCCGCGGCCAGGGCGCCGCCGGTCTCCAGCATGCTGTCCAGCCGGCCCACCAGCCCGCCCGGGGGCTCGCGCAGCCCCGCTTCGAGCCGGCTGATCAGACTGTGGTGGTATCCCACCCGCAGGCCGAGCTGCTGCTGCGTCAGACCCGCCCGCCGGCGCCAGGACCGCAGCTGCCGCCCGAACTCCTCCCGGCACTTCTCCGTCTGCACCGACTCGACGGTCATGGCCCCTCCCGGTGGAGGCCCCCGCCTCCGGCAGCGTGACACCCGGACTCCGCGCTCGCTACGAGCTTCCGGCCGGTACGGGGCAGGGGTCGCCCTGCGGCGGCGGGCTTGGCCGAAACGCGCCCTAATTGGTCTGAACCAAGCCCTGTCGGGGGTGCGCGGACCGCCGCCGTCCACCCCGCGGACCTACCGCGGGCCACTCCCGGCGGCGGGCTCGGACCGGGCCGCGCGGAACCAGCCGCGGGTGCCCATCGCGCGCCCCCCGGCGATCTCCGGCCGGTAGTGGCCGAAGTAGAGGAGCTGCACCAGCCGCGCCCTGCTGTTGACCCCCGTCTTGTCGAACGCCTTCTTGAGGTGGTCCCGCACCGTGTGCGGGGAGATCCCCAGCTGCCGGGCGATCTCCGCGTCCGACAACCCGTACACGACCAGCTGCGCCACGTCCTGCTCCCGCGCGGTGAGGTCGTACGCGGCCATCAGCATGCCGATCGTGTGCTCGGGCCGCCCGGCCTCGATGATCACGGCCACCCGCCCCGCGCCGTCCATGCACGTCGCGGTGAGCGAGACCCGCCGGCCGCCCCGGTCCCGCAGGTGCACCCGGACGTCGCCCGCCGCACGGGCCCGGCTGACGGCGTGCAGAACCGGCTGGGGCAACCGGGCCGGACCCCGCGGGACACCGCCCAGCCGGTCCAGCCACACCTCCCCGGACGGCGTGACCGCACCGATCCCGCCATCGGCCTCGAACGTCACCAGCCCGGGCGCGGCGAGCTCCGCCGACCGCGCGCTCAGGGCGTCGTGCCGTACGTACGCATGCCGCAGCCCCCGCGCGAGGGGCTCGGCCAGCGAGGCCACCGCCGCGATCTCGGCCTCGCCGAACGGCGGCCGGTCGCCGCCCCGGTGCAGCACCAGCGCCCCCCACACCGCCTGCCGGCTGCGCAGCACCACGCGCAGCTCGTCCCCCATGCCGGTGGGCCGGTACACGTCGCGGAACCGGCTGCTGGAGTGCGGGCGGTCCCCGGTGGCCAGCCACAGGCCCGCGGCGGACCGGCCGGAACCCACCAGCCGGGGGAACTGGTTGACGTCCTGCTCCCCGTACTCGATCTCCAGGAGCCGCGGCAGATGGGAGTGCGGCACCCCGCCGTCGTGGAAGCCGCCCGTGTGCAGCAGCGTGGCCGGATCCAGGGTCAGCCCGCACACCCCGTCCGCGGGCACGACCGCGGTCACCAGGGGCTTCAACCGGCTGAACAAGGCCGTCGGATCCGGCGACTCCCGGCACAGCCGCTCGATCTCCGCGTGCGCTCTGCGCAGCTCGGCCGCGCCGGGTGAAGCTGCCTGCGATCGGGTCACCCGGGACTGGTACCGCGCCGGGCGTCCCCGTGCAACCCCCACTTCCGGGGATCGAGCCATACCGGACCGCCGCGTTAGCTTCGTCCTGCGCCGGTCCGGACGGTGGAACACACCGGAGTCCAACGGGGGTCCGGACCGGGCGCACGGACAGCGCCGCGGACACCCGTGACGAGGAATGGCCGGTCTTCGCCGAAGCCGGCGGATCCGCGGCGCCGCCCGTGCCCCGGAGGAGCAATTCCCGCCGGGACCCCTCGAAAGCGGCTGATTCCGCCGTCGCCGCAGAGGCCCGTTCCGTGAATGAATGCTCGGCGCAACGACCGTGGGTGGGGGGAGACGGCATGGCGGGGGACCCGCTCGTTCGCACGGCACCGGCACCGGCACCGGCACCGGCACCGGCACCGGCACGGCTCCTGGCCGTACTCGCGGCAGGCGCGTTCCTCGTCGGCGGCCTCGGATGCACCGCCCCGGTCGAGATGACGGCGCCCGCGCGAGCGCTGCCCCCGCCGCCGACGGCAGGGGAGTGGGCCACGCTGGAACACGCCGAGGCCCTGCTCGTCCGCTCCTGCATGAAGGACAAGGGGTTCCCGTACACGGTGGTCCCGCCCGGCCGGCAGCCGCCCGACCACCCCGACTTCCCGTACGGCATCGACGACGCCGCGTTCGCCCGCACCCACGGGTTCGGCACGGACCTGGAGCTGGAGCTGACCCGGCGCGCGGCGAAGGACCCCAACCGGGTGTACGTCCAGGCCCTCGCCGCGCCGCGCCGGGCGGCGTACTCCCGCGCCCTGACGGGCACACCCGGCCAGGGCCGCATCACCGTGACCCTGCCGAGCGGCTTCCGCATCGCCACCAACACCACCGGCTGCCTGGCCCAGGCGCGCCGCAGCCTCTACGGGGACTACCCGGGCTGGTTCAAGGCCGCCCGCACGGCGGAGAACCTCAAGACCGTGTACCGCTCCCAGACCCGGGCGGACCCGGCCTACGCCGCGGCGGTACGGAACTGGTCGGCCTGCATGGCCGCCCGCGGCCGCCCCGCCAAGGACCTCCAGGACCTGCGCCTCAAGGAGTCTGCAGCCGCCCACGAGGCGCCCACGGCGGCCCAGTTGCAGCGGGAACGCGCCGCCGCCGTGGCCGAGGCCGCCTGCGTCCGCACCACCGGCCTGGCGGCCACGGCCCTGCGCGTGGAGAACGGACACCGCACGGCCCTCGAACAGACGCACCGCGAGGCCGTCCGCACCCGCGACCTCCTCGCCGCCGCCGCACTGCCGCGGGCCCGGAAGCTGGTCGAGGACGCAGGCTGACCAGGAGCGGCCCCCCATGCTCCGCGCCCGGTGCCCGGGCGCGGCGAACGGAACGACCGAGAGCAGAGCACACGAGACGCACCGGAAACACACAGGCAGACCAAGCACCCACGAGAGGACGGCACCGTGCGATCCAGGATCATGGGCTTGTTCGTTGCACTGACCGCCACCGCAGGCTTCGGGATGACGGCCGCGACCCCCGCGGCCGCCGGCACCGGCGCGTGCGGGTCCGGGAACTTCTGCGCCTGGTACCTCACCAACTACGACGGGCCGAGCTACTCCTGGTCCGGGAACGACGCCAACTGGTCCGACAACTACCTGTCCAACGGGCAGAACATCGACAACGACGACCGCTCCTGGCGCAACAACGGCACCCCGTGCGGCGGTTGCGACCACGTCCGCATCTACGACGGCTACAACTACAGCGGCGCCCAGATCGCCTGCCTGCACTACGGCGACGAAGGCTGGTACCCGGTGGCCAACCCCGCCGACCGCGGATCCTCCCACCGCTGGGGCGGAGAGTGCTAGAGGTCCGGCGGAGCATGCCGACAGCCAACTGAACAGGCCGCGGCTCCCGCCCCACCGGGAGCCGCGGCCACCACCGACGCCGAGCGGTGCCTCGACAAGGAAACGGCCTAGTTGCCGTCCAGGCCGATCCGGTCGCAGGCGGCCTTGAACTCGGGCGTGCAGATCTCCTCGACCGTGTAGACCCCGTCGAGCACCACCGTCTCCCGGACGTTGCTCCGGGTGAGGGCGATGCCGGGGATCAGGACCGCCGGGACCTTGCGGTGGGTGGGGCTGCTGACCGTCTGGTTGATGAGCTGGCCCACTCCCTCGCCCCGGGCGAGACCGACCGCGATCTCCGCGGCCGCCGAGGCCTCGGGGGCGTACCGCTTGTAGACGCTCATGTACTGGTCGCCCGCCACGATCCGCTGGACCGCGGCGAGTTCCGCGTCCTGGCCGGTGACCGGCGGCAGGTCCGCCACCCCGGCGCGCTTGAGCGCCGAGATGATGCCGCCCGCCAGGCCGTCGTTGGCGGCGTAGACGCCCGCTATCTTGTCCCGGCCGAGGGCCGCGAGGGCGTCCGCCATGTTCGAGCGCGCCACCTCCGGCTTCCAGTCGGCCGTGTCGTACTCCTTGGCGATGTCCGTCTTGCCGTCGAGGACGGAGTGCGCGCCGGACTTGAACAGCTTGGCGTTCGGGTCGGTGACCGAACCGTTCATCATGACGATCCTGCCGCTGCCGGCCTTGGCGCCCATCGCCTTCAGCAGCGCCTCGCCCTGGACCATGCCCACGTCCACGTTGTCGTACGAGACGTACGCGTCGATCGGGCCCTCGGCGAGCCGGTCGTACGCGACCACCGGAATGCCCGCGTCCTTGGCCTTGCGGACGGCCCCGGCGATCGCCTTGGAGTCCACCGCGTCCACGACCAGCACGTCCACGTCCTTGGCGATCATCGCCTCGACCTGGGAGTTCTGGGTGGCCGGGTCCTGCTCGGCGTTCGCGTACAGGACCTTGCCCCGGCCGAAGGTGAAGCGGCCCACCGCCTTCTCGAACAGCGGCTTGTCGAACTTCTCGTAGCGGGCCGTCCCGGTCTCGGGCAGGAGCAGCCCGACCTTCACCGCGTCGGTCTTCCGCGCCGCGGGCTGCTCCTCGCCGCCGCAGCCGGCGAGCAGCAGGACGAGCGAAGCGGCGGCGAGGACGGCGGTGCCGCGACCCAGGCTTGTGTTCACGAAGTAAACCTCTCTGACCAGGCCGTATCGGTGCGGCCGAGGTAGAGGGCAGTCAACTGGGCCCCTCGGGCCCCGTCAAGAAGCGAAGTATTAACGGGATGGCAACGATGTCAGCCCTTTCCCGCCCGCCCGGCCTTCACTTCGTGAACTGACGGTGCATCGGGTGGCGGGGCGCCGGTACGGGGTCGCCCTCCTCCGAAGGGGCGAGGGCCACGGCGAGGCCGCCGGCCGTGCGGGGCGCGGGGGAGCAGATTCGGCGCCATGGACAACACCGCCGTCGTGGTCATCGACATGCTCAACCCCTACCGGCACGAGGACGCCGAACTCCTGGTCCCGTCCGTCCGCGCCGCGCTGCCCGGCGTGACCGGGGTGCTGGCCGCCGCCCGCAGCGCCGGGGTGCCCGTGGTCTACGCCAACGACAACTTCGGCCAGTGGCGCTCCCACCACGGACAGATCGTCGACATCGCGATGGCGGGGGAGCACCCCGAACTCGTGGAGCCCTTCCTGCCGGACGAGGACTCCCTGTTCGTCGTCAAAGCCCGCCACTCCGTCTTCTACGAGACCCCGCTGGCCTACCTGCTGGGCACCATGGGCATCGGCCGCCTGGTGCTCACCGGCCAGGTCACCGAGCAGTGCGTGCTCTACTCGGCCCTGGACGCGCACATCCGGCACCTGGACGTGGTCGTGCCCCGCGACGCCGTCGCCCACATCCACGCCCACCTCGCCGAGGCGGCCCTGCGGATGATGGAGCGGAACATGGGCGCCCGGGTCACCGGGGACCACCGCGAGGTCTTCGCCGCCGGGCCGCAGGACGGGGGCTGAGCGGCTGCGGCCCGGCGGGCGCACGGCAGGCGCGCGGCGGGCGTGCGGCGGGCGTGCGGCGGGCGTGCGGCGGGCGCACGGCAGGCGCGCGGCGGGCGTACGGCGGGGGGTCAGTGGGCGCGCTTCCCGTGCCTCCTCGTCCCGTCCCCCTTGGTCCCGGACGTCTCCTCCTGGGCCTCGACGTTCGGGGTCAGCGCATCGCCCGCCTCGCCTTCCGCGCCCGCGGCCGTGCGGGCGGGCCGGTCCTGCCGGCGCGGCTCGTGCGGCTGCGCGGCATGGGGGCGCCTGCGCCGGCTGTCCCCGCTGTCCTCGTGG
The DNA here is from genome assembly GCF_055572195.1 of Streptomyces sp. NPDC030809. Lineage (NCBI taxonomy): Bacteria > Bacillati > Actinomycetota > Actinomycetes > Kitasatosporales > Streptomycetaceae > Streptomyces > Streptomyces sp. NPDC030809. The sequence goes on along the minus strand of NZ_JBVIDV010000034.1, from coordinate 24,762 downwards.
AGCGGGACGCCGCCCGCGCCGCCCTGGGGTACCTCGTCCATGGGGTGTCTCCCTCCGTGTCGACCGGACCGCTTCGCGCCGCGTCTACCCGCCGGGGCCACCCGTACCCGCCTCGGAGGCGGGGCCTCACTCCCGGTACGGCGGCTCGCCCGTCTCCTCGCCGGTCTCGTCGCCGTTCACCTCGCCGTTCTCCTCACCGGGGTCGGTGCCGTCCGGGTCGCTCGCCGCGGCGGGCAGCCCGATCCACGCGACCACCGGGCTGGTCGGCTCGGGGGACCCGCCCGCCGGCTCCACCGTGACGCAGACCGCGGTGGCCCGGGCCAAGGGGCCGTCCAGCCGCAGCTGGCGGTCGCCCGCGCCGGGCAGCAGGCCGGCCGGCCGGTAGTCCCCGGAGTCGCTGAACCAGACCTCGTACGCCTTCCCCGCGGGCAGGTCGGGCAGCCCGCTCGCGAAGAGGGCCACCGCGTCCTCGGTCGGCGAGACCGCCACCGTGGCCCGGGCGGAGCCCGCCAGCGACTTCGTCCACAGCTGTACGTCCGGGGCCGCGAGCACGTCCGCGATCCCCGCCGCCTGGCGGTCGGCCCGCCGGAGGGCCGCCCGCGCGTCGTGCGCCTCCTGGCGCTGCCAGGCCGCCACCCCGGCCCCGGCCACCACCCCCGCCACGGCCGCGGCCAGCGCCAGCGTCACCACCCGCCGCCCCCGCCGCCCGCCCACCGGCACCGGCCCGACCGCGGCCGCTTCGACCGCGGACACCCCGGCAGCCGGCGACCCGGAGGGCGGCACCCCTGGTGGCGGTGCCGCGGTCGCGGGGGCCCCGGAGGCGGGCATCGCAGCCGTCGGAACCCCGGCGGTCGGGCCCTCGGGAGGCGGTTCCCCGGCCGTCGGCGCCGCGGAGGCCGGTTCCGCAGCAGTCGGTTCCCCGGCCGCCGCTGCCTCCCCGATCGTCGGCGCGGCGATCGTCGGTGCCTCGGGTGCAGGCCGTCCGGCCGTAGGTGCCCCCGGCGTGGGCGCCTCGGATGCAGGGGTTGCGGCCGTCGGCACCGGCGCCGCCGGGATCCCGGGAGGCGGCGGCCCGTCCACGGTGGCGTCGAGCGGGCGCCGGGCCGGCGCCCCGCCGTCCGGCCCTTCCTGCGGTACGTACGCCACCTCGCGCAGCACCCGCTCCCGCAGCCCCGGCGGAGGCTCCCCGGCCACCGCCTCGCCCAGCCGGGCCGCGACCGCACCCAGGGCGGCCGCTTCCCGGGCGCACTCCGCGCAGCCCGCAAGGTGCTCCTCGAAGGCCCGCCGCTCCTCGTCCGGCAGCGCGTCGAGCACGTAGGCACCCACCAGGTCGTGCCCGGCCGCCCCATCCCGGGCACCCCGGAGCCCGGCCGCGCCCTCGGCACCGGCCGCGTTCTCGGCGCCGGCCGTACCGGCCGCGCCCTCGGCACCGGCCGTACCGGCCGCGTTCTCGGCGCCCGCCGCACCGGCGGCGCCCTCGGCACCCGCCGTGTTCTCGGCGCCTGCCGCGCCCTCGGCGCCGGCCGTACCGGCCGCGCCCTCGGCGCCCGCCGCACCGGCGGCGCCCTCGGCACACGCCGTGTTCTCGGCGCCTGCCGCGCCCTCGGCATCGGCCGCACCGGCCGCGTTCTTGGCACCCGCCGCGCCCGCCGCACCCGCCGCACCCGCCGTACCGGCCGCGTTCTCGGCGCCTGCCGCTTCCGCCGCGCGCTCAGCGCCCTCCGCGCCCTCCGCGTCCTCCGCGTCCTGCTGTCCGTCCACGGCCGTCACCGCCTCCCCAGGCAGGCGCCCAGCAGCCGCAGGCCCGAACGCAGCCGCGCCTTGACCGTGCCCACCGGCTGCGCCAGGGCCACGGCCACCTCCCGGTGCGTCAGGCCCGCGTAGTACGCCAGCAGCACGCACTCCCGCTGCGCCTGGGACAGCTCCGCGAGGCAGCGCCCCACCCGCTCGTGCTCCAGCCGCCGTTCGACCTCCTCGGCCACCATGTCGAAGGGCCGCTCCCAGTTCCGCACGGCGGTGCGCCGCTCCCGCTCGCCGGCCGCGCGCGCCGACCGGACCCGGTCCACGGCCCGCCGGTGTGCGAGCGTCAGGACCCAGGCCATGGCGGTGCCCCGCTCGGACCGGAACCGGCCGGCCGTGCGCCACACCTCGACCAGCACTTCCTGGGACACTTCCTCCGCCTGGGCGGCGTCCCTGACCACGGCGGACACCAGGCCGGTCACCGGCCGGCTGACCGCCTCGTACAGGTGCGTGAAGGCCTCCCGGTCCCCGCCGGCCGTCCGGCGCAGGAGCTCGTCCAGATCCTGTTCCACTGCGCGGCGGTCCCCGGAGGAGGACCGCTGACGTCCGGCGGACACGCTCACCGCACCTCGCTCCTCGCTCCCACGCCGGCGGCCGGCGCCCTTGCCCTTCCATGCCAGCACCGATCGCCCGCGGCCGCATCACCTCACTCCGCCGGCGGGGCCGCGGCAGGCCCCCGGGACGGCCGCCGCGCCCAGCCGTGCCGTCAGCCCTTCCAGTGGTCGCGGCCGTCCTTGCAGACCAGGTGGCCCTTGACGAAGATCCAGGTCCAGTGGCCGGGCACGTGCACCCAGACCCAGTGGCCCTTGTGGTGCACCTTCTGCCACTCCCAGTGGCCCGGGTGCCAGCGGCCGTTGTGGTCCTCGTGGCCGGGGACCCACACCTTCTCGTGCGACCACCAGCCGTGCTTCCACTGCTTCTCCCAGTGGCCCCTGACCCACTTCTTGACCCAGTGCCCGTGCTTCCACACACACGAGTCGGACTTGTGGTCGGTCGTCTGCAGGGCGACCGTCCCCGCAGCCGGCGCGGCCGCCGCCGTCCCCAGCCCGGCCCCGGTGGCGCCACCCGCCAGCAGCGCCGCCGCGGCAGCGCTCACCAGCACCCTTCGCAATCCGAGCGAACCGCCCATGACCGGCACCTCCTCGCTGCGCTTCCGTCCCCCCGCGGGACGGCCCGCGGGGGCTACCAGTGATTCGTAGCCGAGGGGCGCTGCGGACGTTTCCTACCGCCGCGGGCGCGGCACCGCGCGCAGCAGCGTGTGCAGTACGGCGTCCAGGGCGTCCCGGGAGGGCTCCTCCGCCACGTGGATCAGCAGCCGGGCCAGGGCCTGGAGCAGCCGGGGCGAGGCCATGACCCGGGGGTGGAGCACGGGTCGGAAGCCGTACCGGGAGAACAGCAGGTCACCCGCCGCGTTCCCGAGCCGGTAGTAGCGGCCCCACCGGCGCCGGATCTCCTCCGGGTACTGCTCCAGTGCCGCCTCCCGCCGAGGCCCGGCGGGCCGGGCCGCGGCCAGTGCGACCACTTCGGCGGCCAGGGCCCCCGCCTCCAGGGCCTGCGCGATGCCCTCACCGCTCCACGGGCTGACCATCCCCGCGCTGTCTCCGACCAGCAGGAGGCCGTTGCGGTACTGCGGCCTCCGGTTCAGGCCCATTGGGAGGGGAGCGCTGCGCAGCGGCGAGTCGGCGTTCTGCTCGGACAGCCCCCATTCCTGCGGGAGCCGGGCCAGCCAGTGGTCCAGCGCCTCCCTCAGGTCCACCGGCCGGCGCCGCCGCTGCTGCGGCAGGGCGCCGAGGCCGACGTTGACGCGCCCGTCGCCGAGCGGGAACACCCAGCCGTACCCGGGCAGGTCCCGGCCCGTGCGGGGGCAGCGCAGATCGGCCCACAGTTCCAGGTACGGGTCGTGGGTGCGGGACTCGCTGCGGTAGTAGCGGCGGGCCGCGGCGGCAACCGGCCGCCGGGGGTCCCGCGCCAGCCCCAGGGCCAGCGCGGTCCGCGCGGAGGCGCCGTCGGCCGCGACGATCAGCGGGGCGCGGTACCGCACGGGTTCTCCCTCGGGGCCGTGCGCGGCGCTCACCCCGGTCACCCGGCCCGCCTCGTCGGTCAGCGGGGCGGTCACCTTCACTCCGGTGTGCAGGCGGGCCCCGGCGGCCCGGGCGTGCTCCGCGAGCAGTTCGTCGAAGTCGTGCCGGGTGCGGGTGAGCCCGAAGTCGGGCAGGCTGCCCAGCCTCGGCCAGTCGAGCTCCACCCGGTTGCCCTCGCAGACCCAGCGCATCCCCTTGTTGCGCAGCCAGCCCGGTGCGTCGATGTCGATGCCCATGCGCACCAGTTGGTGGACGCTGCGCGGGGTCAGCCCGTCCCCGCACACCTTCTCCCGGGGGAAGCCGCTCTTCTCCAGCAGCAGCACGTCCATGCCGGCCCGTGCGAGGTGCAGGGCGGCGGCGGAGCCCGCCGGCCCGGCGCCCACCACGATGACCTGCGCTTCCTCGCCGTCGCCGGCTGCGGGCTCACGGGAGCCGCCGGCAGCGCCGCCGCCCGTCCCGTCGCGTTCGGTGATCACCCGATCACTATGCCGGACCGGTGCGTCCTCGTGGCGCGGCAGGCCGGAACTCGGCGGAAAGCCACATGAGGTGGAACGCGGAGCGCAGCCCCTTGCGGAACGCGAACCAGGCGCCCCGCAGCATCAGGTGCAGCCACCACGCCACCACGTGCACGGCCGCCCGCCGCACGACCGCGCGCGGGTTCCAGCGGGCGAGCGCCCGCCTCCTGCGGCTTCGTCCCCGGCCGGGCACCGTCCGCCGCCTCAGGTCCGGTCGCGGGTCTCGTCGACCACCGGGAGCGCGGGCACCCGGCGGCGGCGCAGGACGCTCCGGTAGACGAACAGTCCGAGGAGCCCCGCGGCCATCATGATCAGGCCCACCAGGTCGAGGTCCACGCTCTTCATCTGCCAGTCGCTCGCGAAGGTGAGGACGGCCCCCACCACGATCAGGGCGATGCAGCCGCCTATGCCGGCCATGGTCTGTCCCTCCTCGTCGGACACTGCCGTCTCCGGACCGCGGCTACCCGGGGTGCCGCAGGTGAAACGGCGCACCCGGTGAAACCGGGCGCCGGACAAGGGCGTTGGGGCGGCGGGCCCGTGCCGGGCCCCGACCTAGTGGGCGCCTTCGGGGGTGCGGTCCTCGCCCTGGGGCAGGGCGGACAGCGGCTCGTCCTCCGGGCGGCGCGCGGCCACCCCCGGTCCCGCGAGGTACGCCAGCAGTCCGGCGATCTCCCGCCCGGCCTCCGCGGGGTGGCGGAACCGGGCCCCGGGGGCGATCTCGTAGCGGTTGCGCCGGCCGTCCCGGATGCGGGTGAGATAGCCGTCGGCCTGGAGGTCCGTGACGATCGCCTGCACCGTCCGCTCCGTGAGGTCGCAGACTGCCGCGATGTCGCGCAGGCGGACGCCCGGGTCGCGGGCGATCGTGATCAGGACCCGGGCGTGATTGGTCAGGAAGGTCCAGTTGGTCCGGCGGGAACCTGCGTGCTCAGTCTCCACAGCGCCATTCTTGAGGCGGAACCCCGGAAAGACAAATCCAGAACTGCTTTTCCGGTATCCCTTGACGTGTGTCCGTCCGGCGGGCAGGGTGCTGGAGGCAAGCGGAACCAGAGCTCCGCATCACTGACGATCGCGCAACGCGCCGCAAGCATCCGTGCCCAGGGAGCGAAGACGATGACTTTCACGGCCCCGACCGAGACCACCCACGAGGCGACGATCCAGGCCGCGACCGCGGACCTCCGCCTGCAGGATCCGCCGGCGACCCGCACCGCCGGCGCGCCCGAGGACCTGCCCGAGGTGTCCTGCCCCCGGGAACTGGCACCCGCCGACGCCCGGCAGCTGACCCGCGTGTTCTTCGAACGGCTGCGCAGCCTCGAAGAGGGCACCCGCGAGTACCAGTACGTGCGCAACACGCTGATCGAGATGAACATCTCGCTCGTGAACTTCGCCGCCCGGCCCTTCCGGGACCGCCCCGGCGGACCGGAGAACGAGGACATCGTCCAGGTCGGCACCGTCGGCCTGATCAAGGCGATCGACCGCTACGACCCGTCCCGCAACACCCAGTTCACGACGCTGGCCCTGCCCTACATCACCGGCGAGATCAAACGCCACTTCCGCGACACCACCTGGGCCGTACGCGTCCCCCGCCGCCTGCAGGAGCTGCGCTCGGAGCTCGCCAAGGCCACCGAGGAGCTGACCTCGGTCCTCGGCCACGCCCCCAGCCCCGCGGACCTCGCCGCCCACCTCGGCATCAGCGAGGACGAGGCGCGCGAGGGCCTGGTGGCGGCCAACGGGCACAGCGCCCAGTCCCTCGACGCCGCCCAGACCGCCGGCGCCGACGGCTCCCGGACCGCGGCGGCGGGCGGCTCCGCACACAGCCTCGCCGAGACCCTCGGCGAGTCCGACCCCGCCCTGGAGGCGGTCGAGGACTGGCACACCCTGGCCCCCCTGCTGGCCGGACTGGACGAACGGGCCATCCGGATCCTCCGGCTGCGCTTCGGCGAGGAGCTGACCCAGGCGCAGATCGGCGCCGAGATCGGCCTGTCCCAGATGCACGTGTCCCGCATCCTCTCCCGCACCCTCGGCGAGCTGCGCGCCCAGATGCTCCGCGAGGACTGAGCCGGCCCGCACCGGGCAGGGGCGCCGTGCAGGTGTCCGGGAGGAGGGAGCGCTGATGCAGGAGCCCGTCAGCAGGCCCTTGCGCCGGTCCCCGTCGCGGTCCGCCGCCGGCGGCCGCGCCCGCACGGCCGTGGCCGCGGCCGCCCGCTGCGGTCTGGCGACGCGCGGGCTGCTCTACGTACTCGTGGCCGTGCTGGCCCTCCAGATCGCATTCGGGGAGCCCGGGGAGCAGGCCGACCGGTCGGGGGCGCTCGGCACGCTCGCCGGCGGCCCCTTCGGGCGGGTGCTGGTGTGGGCCGTGGGCCTGGGCCTTGCGGCCATGGCGCTGTGGCGGCTCTCCGAGGCCGTGTTCGGGGCCACCGGCCCGGACGGCCGGAAAACCGCCAAGCGGCTGGGTGCCGCGGGCCGCGCCGTCTTCTACGCGGCGCTCTCCGTGTCCACGCTCGCGTTCGCCGCGGGCAGGGCCGGCCGCCGCTCCGGCGACGAGCAGTCGCGTGACGCGACGGCCCGGATGCTGGAGCTCCCGGCCGGCCCCTGGCTGGTCGGCGCGCTGGGCATCGCGGTCGCCATCGGCGGCATCACCGTGATCGTGGGTGCGGTCCGGCTCTCGTTCCGCAAGCACCTGGCCACCGGCCACCTGCCCGAGGGCGTGCGGCGTGGCGTGGACACCCTCGGTGTCGTGGGCGGAGTCGCCCGCGGGGCGGTGTTCACGGCCGCCGCAGGGTTCCTCGTCCACGCCGCGGTGTCCTACGACCCGCACAAGGCCAAGGGCGTGGACGACACCCTCCGCACCTTCGCCCAGACCCCGGCCGGGCCCTGGCTGCTGGTGGCGGTGGCGATCGGGCTGCTGCTGTTCGGCCTGTTCAGCTGGGCCACCGCCGCCTGGTTCCGCGAGTGACGGCGGCCGGCGCCGCGCAAACCTCCGGCACCCGCGCATCCGCGCAGCACCCCCGCACCTGCGCATCCACGCGCCCGAAGAACCCGAAGAACGAAGAACCCGAAGAACCCGAAGAACCCGAAGAACCCGAGGAATCCGAGGAGTTCGACGCTTCATGGACAGCGTTCTGCGGCTGCTCGCCGTCACGGGCGGCGCCGTCCTGCTCACCCTGGCGGCCGGCCGGCTCGCCGACAGCCTGCTGCGGCGGGCCGACGCCCGCCATCCCGAAACCCCGCTGTGGCACCTGCTGCGCCGGTGCAGATCCTCGCTGCGCCTCCTGCTGCCGGCCGCCCTGCTGCGCGCGTCCTACCGCCAGATCGAGTGGCAGCCGCTGCGCGAACACCAGGCGGCGGTGGGCAGGGTCCTCTCCCTCGTGCTGATCGGCGCGGGCGCGTGGTTCGTCGTCCACATCACCTCCGCCGTGGTCGAGTCCTCGTACGCCCGGTACGCCACCGGCACGCGCGACCCCTCCCGGGTGCGCCGCGTCCGGACCCAGGTGACGCTCATCACGAGGATCGTCACCGCCGTGGTCGCCCTCGTCGCCGCCGCCGCGATGCTGCTGACCCTCCCCGACTTCCGGGCCGTGGGGACCTCCGTACTGGCCTCCGCGGGCATCATCGGCATCGTGGCCGGCGTGGCCGCGCAGTCCACGCTCGGCAACCTCTTCGCCGGCTTCCAGATCGCCTTCGGGGACCTGGTGCGCATCGGTGACACGGTGGTCGTCGACGGCGAGTGGGGGGTGGTCGAGGAGGTCACGCTCACCTTCCTCGCCGTACGCACCTGGGACGAGCGCCGCATCACCATGCCCGTCTCGTACTTCACCGGCAGGCCCTTCGAGAACTGGTCCCGCGGCGGTACCCAGATGACCGGCACGGTGTTCCTGCACTGCGACCACAGCGTTCCCGTCCCGCTGGTCCGCGAGCGCCTCCGGGAGGTCCTCGACGGCTGCGAGGCGTGGGACGGGCGCGGCTGGGACCTCGCGGTCACCGACACCACCCCCACCACCGTGGTCCTGCGCGCGATCGTCACCGCGAAGGACCCCGACGACCTGTGGACCGTACGCTGCACGGTGCGCGAGCAGCTGGTGGCCTGGATCGCCGAGAAACACCCGTACGCCCTGCCCCGCGTGTCCACCGCCCCGGCCCCGCAGCCGCCGTCCGGCCGCTGAGCCCCGCGCCGGAGCACGCCGGGGCGGGTACGGGCGCCCCGCCCGGCGGCCGCCCCGGCGGCCCGGACGGTTCGGGCCCCGAGGGGCCGGGCCCCGGAGGGTTCGGGCCCCGGAGGGTCCGGCCCGGACGGCTCAGCTCCGGGAGGGATCCTCCGGCCGCTCCGGCTCGCCGGCCGTCAGGCGCGCACACCGGGCCACGACCTCGGGAAGGCCGCCCCGGGCCCGGAGGAGGAGCCGCCGCTGCACGCGGGCCCCGTTGCCCCGCTCGAACAGCGCCGCCACCTCCTTGCGGACGGCCCCGGCATCGCCGTAGTCCTCCAGCGCTTCCCCCACGTGGTCCAGCAGCGCCCCGACCACGGCCTCGGCCGGCGCCTGCCGCATCGTGCGCGGGTCGACCAGCGGGCCGTCGAGGCCCGACTTGCCCGCCCGCCAGGCGGCCAGGCGCAGCAGGCCGACCCCGATCCGCGCCGGAGGCCGCCCGGCCCGCCACTCGCGGGACGCCGTTTCGACCAGCGCGCGGGCCAGGGCGGCCAGCAGCACCGGCTCGGACGGGTGCAGGCACACGTCGGCGGTGCGGAGCTCCACGGTCGGGTACTTCGCCGACAGCCGGGCGTCGAAGTAGACCATGCCCTCGTCCCGCAGGACGCCCGTGCCGAGCATGTCCCGCACGTGCCGGTGGTACCGGTCGGCGTCGCCGAAGACCTCCACCGGACCGGCGGAGGGCCACCGGTTCCACACCCGGCTGCGGTAGCTGCCGTACCCGGTGTCCAGGCCCTGCCAGAAGGGCGAGTTCGCGCTCATCGCCGTCAGGACGGACAGCCACGGCCGGATCCGGTCCAGGACCGCCACCCCCTCCTCGTCGGACTCCACCGACACGTGGACGTGGCAGCCGCAGGTCAGCTGCTCCTGCGCGGTGAGCCCGAACTGCTCGGCCACCCACCGGTAGCGCTCCCCGGGGCTCATCGACGGCTCCACGGGAAGGGGCGAGGTGGCCAGCGCGGCCACCGCCGCCCCGGCGTCCGCGGCGTGCCGGGCTGCCTCCGCCCGCCAGCGCACGATCTCCTCGGCCAGCTCGCCCATGGCGGTCACCGGCCGGGTCGCGAACTCGACCTGCTCCTCCTTGAGTTCCTTCTCGAAAACCCCGCTGCCGGAGCCGTCGCCGGGCTCGGAGCCGGGACCGGGCGCGCCGCCGGAGGCCTCGCGCGCGGCCGCCGCCAGCACCGCCGCCGAGAGCGCGATCGGCTCCCCGGTCGCCGCGCTGACGAGCAGCAGCTCCTCCTCCACGCCCACACTGCGCACCCCGGTCACCTGCGGCCCCCGCAGTGGCGGCCGCGGCTGCGGCCGGTCAGGGCCAGGAGCAGGGCCACCAGCATCGGCACGGTCAGCAACAGCAGGTTTCCCATGACGGACCTTCCTGTCGGTCGGCAGGACGCCTACACGTCTGACCGGGCGGACCGGGTCACAAACCTCGCCCGGACCCGGGCGGGGGAGGGCCGGGCGGGTCCGGCCGGGGGAGCCGCCCTGCGCGGCCGGGGCCGCGCAGGGCGGCCCCGGCCCGTCGGGTTTCGGTGCGCGGGTCCGGGTCAGACGAGCAACTGACGTCCCCGGGGGACCCGTTTTCGAGTGAGAGGAGTCGACACATGCCGGACGTGAAAAGGCTGCCGGGCCGGGCGGAACACCACTGGATGTGGCAGGAGCGCGCAGCGTGCCGGGATCTCGGCACCGACAGGTTCTTCCACCCGGCGGGGGAGCGCGGCGAGGACCGCTCGGTCCGCGAGGAGGCGGCCAAGGAGGTCTGCGCGCTGTGCCCGGTGCAGGTGGAGTGCCTGAGCCACGCACTGCGGGTCCAGGAGCCGTACGGGGTGTGGGGCGGCCTGACCGAGACCGAGCGCCGCGCCCTGTACGCGCGGGCGGCGGGCTGAACCGGGCGCGCGGGTCCGGGACTGACCGGTCCGCGGCCGTGCTCCCGGAGTTTGAGCTCCCGGGAAGCGGCCACACGCGGGGACATGACCCGACACCAGAAGCCCCTCGGTCCCAAGTCGGCCTCCGCCGCGCCCGGTTCGCAACGCAGCGCCGTGCGCGCCTGGCGCACCCGGGCGGCCCGGACGGGCGCCGGGGCCGCGGCCGGCGCGAAGGAACACGCGACCGGAGTGCTCACGGCCCTGCCCGCCCCGCTGCCGGGCAGGGCGCACGCCGCGGCCCGCGCCCTGCGCGCCACCGCCGCCCGGGCCCGGACGCCGTGGTCCGCCGTCCGCCGCCACAAGGCGCTCACGGCGGCCACCGCGGCGGGGGCCGCCGCACTCCTCGCCGCCACCTGCGCCGCCGCCTACACCGCCGGCCGCCGTGCGGGCCTGCGCGGCCGGGGCCCGGTCACCCGCCTGACCGGCGGCCGCCTCTGACCGCCCCCCGACGCGAGGACACCCGCAGACGGGAGGACACCCGCAGACGGCGGTACGCGCGCGGGCCCGCCGCCCGGACCCCGCAGGTCCGGCCGGCGGGCCCCGCCGTCGGCGTCCTAGTCCGGGATCCAGTCCGTGCTCGAGTCCTCCTTGTACGTGAGGACCGGGGACCACTTGGTGGCCAGATCGGTCCACAGCGCCTGGGACTTCGCCGCCGAACCGGTGCCGGCGATCTCCACCAGCCGCTTGTACAGCGGGTCCAGCTGCGATCCGTACCCGCGCCCGAGCTCCGCGAAGTGCGTGATCACCGCGAATTCCTGGGCGGCGTCGTCCAGTGCGCCGAAGGCCCGGCCGCCCTTGATCCATTCGATGAGCGCCCCGGCCTGGCCCGCCCCGCCGTCCGAACCGCCGGACAGCGTCGCGGCCAGTGCGACGTAGCGCTGCGGCCGGCCGCGGCGCACCACGGGGTCGTACGCCTGGAAGCCCCGGGTGATCTTGATCTTTGCGGTGCCGAGCTGCCCGTTGATCGCGTCGCAGATCCTGGTCCGGGCATCGGTCGCGGTCGTCGTGTCCGACTCCAGCCACACGTACGCGTGCCAGATGCGGCCGAGATACGCGAGCTGGTTGGCGCTGCCCGAAGGCAGCTTGAGCGCCTCGGCCAGATCGGTGGTGAGCGGCATGGGTGTCCCCCCTCGTCGCTGTTGCGGCGCCCCCCGACGCCTCTACGCAGAGTCCCGGACCGGCTGCGGACCGTCAAGGGGGCACTCCCGGCGGTCCCTCCCGGCCCGCCGGTCCCCCCCGGCCGGGCCCCGGCCCCGGCTCAGCCTTCCAGCGTGGCCGAGGGCGCCACCCCGTACTCCTTGCGGTAGGCGGCGGCGAAGCGCCCGTGGTGGGCGAAGCCCCACCGCGAGGCGACGGCGCTGACGGTGGTGCGCTGCGGATCCCCCCGGCGCAGGTCTTCGTGCGCCCGCGCCAGGCGGACCCGGCGCAGGTACGCCAGCGGGGTGGTGCCGCCGTGCCGGCTGAAGGCGTACTGCACGGCCCGCGGGGTGACCGGGACGGACGCGGCGATGTCGGCCAGGCCGATGTCGAGGTGGGCGTTGGCCTCGATGAAGGAGACCGCCCTGCCCAGGGTCCCGCTGGTCGCGTCGCGGCGGTCGGCCGGGCCCGGCGCGCCGTCTCGGGCGGTGTGCGGAAGGGCCGACAGGGTGACGGCGGCCAGGTGGAGCGCGGCGGTCTGCGCCACCAGCGGGTTGTCCCCCGCCTCCGGGCCGGCCAGCACGTGGTCGCGCAGGTAGGCGACGGCCGAGCCCAGCCGCTTGTTCGCGAGGGGGCTGACGGCCCGCTGCCCGGTCAGCTCCACCGGCCCGCGGACCCCGGAGCCGGTGGCGGCGACCATGCCCAGCAGTGCGGGATCGAACATGGCGATCGTGTACCGGGCCGAGTGCAGCTCCCCCTGGTACGGGCGGTCGTGGGGCGCCAGCAGGAACGTCTCACCCGGACCGAAGTACTCCTCGCGGCCGCCGGTCGTGTCGGCGAAGGTCCCCGAGTCGATGGTGATCAGGCACACCCGGTTGAGGCACCCCGCGTCGTAGGACATCGTGTAGTCGAAGGCCAGCCTGTCCACCATCAGGCCCCCCGCCGCGCGGCGCGCGATCCGTGCCCGCGAGCCCTCCGGCCGTCCGCCGATCTTCATCGGCGTGTAGGCGGAGGAGAGGAACGCCTCGGTCTCCTCCAGATCTGCGCTGTCGAAGAAGAGCGTCTCCACCGAACCTCCCGGTCGCCCCGGCGCGAGCGGTCCGCCCCCGGGGTGCCTCATCGACGCTACTCGATCGGACCCGTGCCACGCGCACGGTGCGGTGCGATCTCGGCCGGATGGCGGCAGCGGAGCACGGGCGGACCGTCCCGACCGACAGGTCCGCGACCGGGGCTTCCGGCACCGCCCGCCTCGCGCAACACTTGAAGCGTGAACCGTCCGGTGGCCCCGCGGGCCCGCGACCGTCTCGGTGACGCGCTGTTCCGGCGCGTCGCCGGCCCGTCCGGTGCCGAGAACCGGGCCAGGATCCACGGCGCTCCGGGACCGCGGTGGTTCGCCCCCGGGGAGCCGATCCTCCGCGTCCACGCCGACGCCTCGATGTTCGCGGGCGGCCTGCGCGCCCTGCTCCTGCAGTCGCTGCACCCGCGGGCGATGGCCGCGGTGGCGGCCCACTCCGGCTACCGGGGCGACCCCTGGGGCCGCCTCCAGCGCACCAGCACCTTCCTGGCGTTCACCACGTACGGCACCGCCGAGGACGCCCAGCGGGCGGTGGACCGCGTACGCGCGGTCCACGGGCGGATCCGCGGCCGGACCCCGGAGGGCGAGCCGTACCGGGCCGACGACCCCCACCTGCTCGAATGGGTGCACATCGCCGAGGTGGACAGCTTCCTGCGGGCCTACCAGCGCTACGGCGCGGGGCGGCTGGACGCGGACGAGTGCGATGCGTACGTGGCCGCCGCCGGCCGGGTCGCGGAGGCCCTGGGCGTGGTCGGCCCGCCCCGCAGCCTGGCCGCCCTGCGTGAGCGGATCGAGGCCTACCGGCCGGAGCTCCGCGGGACCGGACAGGCCCGCGAGGCCGCCCGGTTCATCCTGCGGGAGCCCCCGCTGCCCTGGCCGGCCCGCCCGCCGTACGCGGTGCTCGCGGCGGCGGCCGTGGCCCTGCTGCCGCCGTGGGCCCGCGACCCCCTGGGCCTGCCGCTGCTGCCGCGAACCGAGCGCTGGTGCGTACGCCCCGCAGGCGCGGCGGTCACGGCCGGCATCCGGTGGGCGATGCACCCGCCGCCGCCGTCCGCAGGCTGACCCCGCGGCACGCACGGACACCGCAGGCGCTTCCCGGCCGGACGCTTCGCCGCCCGCGGCGCGGGTACCCGCTGGGATGGCCGAATCCCATCGCTCGTCATGGAGGTGGCTGTGATGGCCACAGGCAAGAAGGCCAAGAACGTCGGAAAGAACATCAAGGGCAAGGCGAAGGAGGCCACCGGAAAGGCGGTCGGCAACGAGAGCCTGGAGATGAAGGGCCGCGCCGAGCAGGCCGCGGCCGACGCCAAGCAGGCCGGGCAGAAGGCCAAGGACGCCCTCAAGCACTGACCGGGCGGAGTCGGGTGAGCCGATCGAGGGTGATTTGCCCGTAAGAGTAACGAGATAGAAGGTGATGAGGGGTTCGCCCCCTACGGTCGGTGTGCCGCGCGCCCCCTCGCGCGGCACGTCGACTACAGGAGGTTCGCGTGAAAGCCCGACAACCCCTCACCCTGCTGGCCGTCTCCGTGCTGCTGTCCCTCGGGGTCTCCGGCGCCGCCGCCGAGGACGCCGACAGCACCTGCTTCGGCCAGCAGGCCACCGTCACGGGCGCCGGCAGGATCACCGGCACCGAAGGCCGTGACGTCATCGTCGGCTCGGCCGGCGCCGACACCATCGACGGCCTCGGCGGCGACGACGTGATCTGCGCGCTGGGCGGCAACGACTCGGTGGCCGGCGGGCTCGGCAACGACCGGGTGGACGGCGGTGACGGCGCGGACCTGGTGCGCGGCGACCTGATCGGCACCCGGGCGTCCGTCGAGGGCGGGGGCAACGACGTGGTCTACGGCGGGGCCGGGGACGACCGCGTCGGCGGGGACAGCATCGCCTTCGGCGCCAGCGCCTCCGGCGGCGGCAACGACCTGGTCTTCGGCGGGGCCGGGGACGACCACATGGTCGGCGACAGCCGCGGCGGGATCAACGCGTCGGGCGGCGGCAACGACGTGCTCGACGGCGGTCCCGGCAACGACAGCATGACCGGCGATTCCTCGGCCGAGGCCGCGGCCGAAGGCCACGGCAACGACGTGCTCGTGGGCGGCGCCGGCGTCGACGACCTGATCGGGGACAGCAACTCCGGCAAGATCGCCCACGGCGGCGGAGGCGACGGCGCCCGCCAGGACCAGCCGGGCCGCGAGCCCGCCGGGCCCGCACCGGTGCGGCCTGCGCCGGCCAGGCCCGTGAAGCCCGTCAAGCCCGCCCCCGACACGCCCGCTCCGGCCCCGGCGGCCGGGGCCGAGGGCGGCAACGACGTGATGGACGGCGGCGGCGAGACCGCCGACACCTGCGACGGCAAGGGCGGAGCCGACGTGGTCATCCAGTGCGCACCGCCGGCGCCGCCCGCTCCGGCCACGCCCGCGGCCCCGCAGCCGTAGCGGTGCCCTGGCGGTGTCCGGACGCGTACCGCGGCACCGGGCCGAGGGCGGTTCTGCGCGGGTCGGCCCGGCCGCCGAGAGCGCCGCGGCCCCGCCCGCCCCGCCACGTCCGGCACGGAGGAGACGGTGCTCCCGCACCGTCTCCTCCGCCGTCCGGCCCCGGCCCCGGCCCCGGCCCCGGCCCCCGCCCGCGCCCGCGGCCCGGTCCGCGCAGCAGCCGGCCGCCGGGGGCGGTCAGACCGCCTTCCCGGCCTTCATCGCCTCCCACGCCCGGGCCGCCGGGCCCTCGACACCGCCCGGGACGAACACGATCCGGGCCCCCGAGGGCACCGGCGCGGACCACGCCGCCTCGACCTCCGACATCGGAACGGCCACCGCCGCGGTGCTCGGCGCCACCGCCGGCAGCCGGTCCAGGAGCTCCCGCAGCGCGGCCGCCCGGCGGGCCCCGGGGATCGAGCCCAGCCCGCTGCCGTACATGCGCACGTCCGCCTTGCGCAGCCACGCGGACGGCAGGGTCATGTCGGGGCCCGCGGCCGAGCCGATCTGCACCCACCGCAGGGGCCGCGCCGGATCCGCGCGGTGGCGCAGGATCCCGTCGAGCGCCAGCTCCGCCGGCCGGTCCCACAGATAGTCCAGTACGACGTCCACTTCGGCGGCGGCCGCGCCGAAGGCCGCCGCGGTCTCCTCCTCGGAGCCCGTGAGCGCCACCGTGCGCGCCGCGCCCAGCTCCGCCACCGCCGCCAGGGCCAGCGGATCGCGCCCCGCCGCCACGACCGAGGAGGCCCCCTGGTCGAGGGAGAGCCGGACGGCCGCCCGGCCGGCGTTGCCGGTCGCTCCGAGCACCAGGACCGATTCGCCCTTCCGGAGCTCCGCCCGCTCCCGCAGGGCGATCCAGGCGGAGGACGAAGGATTGACGGCCGCGGCCACGGCCACCGGGTCCAGCCCCGGCGGCACCGGCATCAGCGCCGCCGCCGGTACGGCGATCCGCTCGGCCATCGTCCCGTGCGGGGGCTCCAGCCCCGACACGTACACCAGAGCGCCGTCCCCGGTCCGGCCCACCGCGTCGAACCCGGGGACCAGCGGCAGCGCCGCGCCGCCCGTGTAGTGGCCGCCGGACGCGAACGAGCGCACCAGCGGGTACAGCGCCGCCGCCAGGACCTCCACCACCACCTCCCCGGCCGCCGGGGCGGGCTCGGGCACGGACTCGTACCGGGGCGGCTGTCCCAGGGCGTGGACCACGGCTGCATACATGAAATGCCTCCAAACGGGAGAGGAACCGGCATGCCGGACACGGTGATTGTGGCGGCCCCGCTCACCCGCCGGCCGCGACCCGCCGGGGCGCCGCCGAGGAGTGCACGAAGTCCGTCAGGAACACCGTGTAGTCGCCCTCGGCGGGCCGGAAGGCGGTGCAGTACCGGGTCGGGTACCAGCCCGCGACCTGCCAGGCGGCCGGCTGGGGCACCGGCTCGCACGCCCGGTGGACCGTCCCGCCGCGCTGCTGCCGCAGCAGGTCCCTGGTGACCATCGGCTCCATGAAGACGAGCCGTCCCCCGTAGGCGCCGTAGATGAACGTCTGGCCGCGCAGCGTCCCGGAGGACGGGGGGCGGCTGTCGAGGTGGGCGCCCATCGCCCCCTCCGCCGTCTGCGGGCTGCTCGCCGGGTAGCCCGCGGGCAGGTACTCCGCCGGGACGGGCCGGGCGGCCTCGGCCAGCTGCTCGCAGGCGATGAGCAGCGCGCACGAACCGGTCCTGATCCCCGCCCGGACCTCCGGCGGGACGAGGTAGAAGTGCACGTCGAAATGGGCGACGTCGTAGCGGCCGTGCGGGTTGTGCCCGTGCGGGTTCCAGTTGAGGAGCACCCAGCGGAAGGGCAGGCCGGTCGCGCCCGCGGGCAGCGCCAGCTCCAGGCTGTGGCCGCCGACGCACTCGTGCACCGGATCGGTGCGCCCGTCCCCGTTCGCGTCGTGGCAGTGCCGGCCGTCGGTCGCCGTGGCGGGCGGCTCCGCAACGGCCGCGGCGGTCAGGGACACCCCCAGGACCTGCGGTACGCGGCCCTCGTACACGCTGTACGTCCGCACCGACCCCGCGCCCAGCCGGGCGGCCGGACCCTCGCGGAGGCAGGGGAGGCTCCCGCCCGCACCGCCCTCCTCGCAGGCGGGCGCGCGCGCCGCGGAGCCCTGCGTCCCCGGCAGCCCCACGGCGGACACCAGCGTCCCGAGCAGCACGGCCGCGCCGAGCGCTGCGGGGGCGGACCACCGCCGGGCGCGGTTCATGCGGTGACGCTCCAGGAGGAGCGGGAGTTGAGCGCCGCGGCGTCCACCCCCGTGACCTGGCGGGTGCAGGACCTGATGTCCGCGAGGCCCTCCTCGGGCAGGACGTCCCGTATGTCGAGGAAGCCGTCCGGGGCCAGGGCCTCCACCTGGCGGAGCACCGGGTCGGGCTCCAGCCGGCGGTGCGCGCCGAGGACCCGGGTGGTCTGCGGCAGGCGGGCCGCCTCGTAGCGCTCCAGGGCCTCTTCCACCTCGTGGTGGGCGAGTTCGTACGCCAGCACCCGGGCGTCCACGATGGCCTGGGAGGCCCCGTTGGACCCTGTCGGGTAGACGGGGTGGGCGGCGTCGCCGAGCAGGACGACCGGGCCGTCCCGCCAGGTGGGCAGCGGATCCCGGTCGATCATCGGATAGCGGCCGATCAGCGGGGCCCCGGCCACGGTGGCGTGCAGGTCGAGGAACTCGCTGCGCCAGCCGTCGAGGTGCGCCAGCACCTCGGCCGCCGGCACGGAGCGGTCCCAGTCGGCCCCGCCGCGGGTGCCCTCCTCGCCCCCGACCGGGGCGGTGCGGCTCTCCACCACCCAGTTGACGAGGCAGCGCCCGTCCCGGCCGGGCCGCGAGACGGGATAGGCCACGGCCTTCACCCGCGCGTTGCAGCCGACGATCACCATCGTGCGCCCGTCGAGGAAAGCGGGGGCCTCGGTGACCCCGCGCCACATCCATATCCCGTTGGCCAGCGGCGGCCCCTCGTCGGGATGCATCGTGGCGCGCACCGCCGAGTTGATCCCGTCGGCGCCGATCAGCAGGTCGCAGGAGTACGGGGCCGCGCCGTCCGCCACGTACGCCCGCACGGTGTACCCGTCCTGCTCGCGGACCTGCTCGTAGCGGACCACCCGCCGGCCGGTGACGAGCACTTCGGGACCCAGGCGGTCCCGCACCGCCGCCAGCAGCAGTTCCTGCAGCCGGGCCCGGTGCACCGAGTACTGGGGCCAGTTGTAGCCGGCGGCCCGGCCCCGGGGCTCCGACCAGATCAGGCCGCCGTAGCGGTGGTGGAACTCCAGCCGGCCGCACGCCACGGCCATGCCGTCGAGCGCGTCCGCCAGGCCGAGTTCGGTCAGCTCCCGCACCGCGGCGGGCTGGAGAT
Organism: Streptomyces sp. NPDC030809; assembly: GCF_055572195.1. Classification (NCBI taxonomy): domain Bacteria; kingdom Bacillati; phylum Actinomycetota; class Actinomycetes; order Kitasatosporales; family Streptomycetaceae; genus Streptomyces; species Streptomyces sp. NPDC030809. The sequence goes on along the minus strand of NZ_JBVIDV010000034.1, from coordinate 6,194 downwards.
TGATTCCCGCACCTATCGCGCGCAGCTGCGGGCACGCCTCCAGGATGCGTATGTCGCGCAGCCCGGCCGCATGGAGGCTCAAAGCCGCGGTGAGCCCGCCGATTCCGGCTCCGGCTATGAGAATGCGCGGGGAATTCAATCCGCCGTACGGAGACATTCCTTCTCCCTCCTGTTGTCTGTGCAGGTCAGAAACGAGCATTCACCCGATTGGACCTGGTTGGGTGCCGCCTGACGGGTGACGCGGCTTTTAATCAGGTGTCGGCAACAGAAAGGCTGCGACATGCACCACGCGACGTTCGAGCCGTGCGACGCACAGCGCCTCCAGCATGCTGTTGACTACGCCCTTCACGCTTCCACGGAATCACTGAACGCCCTGCTGCCGCCCTGGATACCGGGCGACCTGAAACGGGAGATAACCAACGGGTGCGTCGTTTCCCACTGTGCGACGCTGCTCTTCCCGGAAACAGTGGAATCCGCGCTGGAGTACTTCGAGGAGAACGGGTGGCCGGCAGCGACCACCATACCCAGCGTGCTGGTGAAGCGCCGCCTGGTGGAGCGTCACTGGCTGCCGGAGGACGCCGACATACGGGTGACGCGGCTGCGCGTCACCGCCCGCCCGGCACCCGAGGTGGAGGTCTTCCTCTTCCCGCGCTCCAGCCCCGGCTACACGGAGAGCGTCGGGACCGAAGAGCGCATCCACGGCTTCGAGAACCACGTGGGCCTGTTCGTGAACCGGCCCGACGAGCGCACCCTCGCCCGGCTCGCCGACCGGCTGGAGACCGCCGGCCAGATGATCTACGAGGGCTCGGCGCACAACCCGCACGAGAACACCACCATGCTGTACTTCGCCCCCAGCGCCCGCGTGGCCACGGCCCGCCGCCGCTTCCCCCGCTGGGAGCTCCAGTGCGCGGGGGACCTCACGGCCCTGGCCGCCCGGCGCCGGGTCCGCACCCACGCGCTGCGCAGCGCCTACGAGGTGCTCAGGGAGAACCGGCTGGAAGCGGCGACGGCCTCCTCCGCCCGCCGCGCGATGGCCGCCGTGCCGGACTGACTCCGCCCGGCCCGGCCTCCGGCCGCAGCCCCGCTGCCGCCCGGGACCGTACACCCGTCCTCCCGCCCGCCTCCCCGCCCGGCCGCGCCCCGCGCCCGCGACGGGGAGCCGGCGTTCCCGGTCCCGTCGGCCCGCGGCCGTGAGTTCGCGAGCCCGTCAGCCCGCGAGCCCGGGGTGAAGGACCCGCGGGTGAATCCTGCCGCGAATGGCCCAGGATCCGGGCACCGGGCAGGCCGCGCGGGCCGAGGGATGCCTAGCGTCGCTCGCAGGAACGTCCGTTCGCGAGCCCGCTGGAGGGGTCATGTCCCGTAGAGGCCGCCGGCTGGCCGGCGCCTGCGTCGCCGCGGCCGTCGCCGGAGTGCTCGCCGTCGGCGGCGTCCACGCCCCGGCCCCGCGCGAGGCTTCCGGAGCGGGCGCGGGCAGCGCCGCCGCCGGGAGCGCGGGCAGCGCGGGGAGCGGGGTCGCCGTGGGCGCCTATCTCCACTACGGATCCCCCGGCGTCGACCGCATGCAGAAGCTCTCGCGCTGGCTGGGCGGAACCGAGCTGCGCGCCGGGCACACGTACCTGCCGGGGGACACCTGGGAGAACATCGAGGGAGCGCCCTCCTCCCTGGTCACCTGGGCGCGCTGGCGCAAGGCGCGCGCCGACCGGCTCTTCGTGCTGAACGTGCCCATGCTGGAGGGCAACGAGTCCGGGGTGCCGGAGGAGCGGATCGCCGAACTGCTCCACGAGGGCGCGGAAGGCGCGTACGACGGCCACTTCCGCCGCCTCGCCCGGCGGCTGGTCGCCCTCGGCCTGCGGGACACCGTGGTCGTGCTCGGCTGGGAGATGAACGGCTTCAACTACACCCACCGGTGCCGGCCCGACCCCGAGGCCTGGAAGGGGTACTGGCGGCGCATCGTCACGGCGATGCGCTCGGTGCCGGGGGAGGAGTTCCGGTTCGACTTCGCGCCCAACCGCGGGATCGACGCGGTGCCCTGGACCCGGTGCTACCCCGGCGACGACGTGGTGGACATCATCGGCATGGACTCGTACGACCAGCCGCCGGGCACCACCTTCGACGAGCAGATCACCCAGCCCTACGGGCTGCGCCACCACGTCGAGTTCGCGCGCAAGCACCGCAAGCCGGTCTCGTACCCGGAGTGGGGCCTGTTCCGGAACGGGGACAACCCCGAGTACATGCGCCGGATGCTGGCCTGGATCACCCGGAACAAGCCGCTCTACCACAGCATCACCGACTACTGCCCGCACGGCGTCTGGCAGTGCGGCAAGAACCCGCGCTCCGCCCGCGTCTTCCGCGAGTACCTGACGCCGAAGCAGAAGCGCCGGCCGAGCTCCCGCCCGCGGTCCTGAGCCCCGGGCGGCGCCCCGACGGGGGAAGACCCCTCACCGGCCCGCTCCGGCCCGCGTCACGCGGGCGACCACGGCGGCGACCGCGGCCGCGGCCGCGAAGGAACCGGCCGCGACCATGCCCGCACCGATGACGAACAGACCGCTGGCGTCGTCCGACCAGTCGTAGCCGGCGGCGGCCGCCAGACCGGCCGTGGTGCCGACCACGGCGGCCGCCCCGTGCCGCCGGTACGCGGCCCAGGCCACCGCCGGGAGCAGGGTGAGCAGCAGACCGATCACCTGCCATGCCTCGTACGGTCCGCTGACCGAGCCGTCGGGGTGCACGTCGCGGTGCTGGTCCCAGCCCAGCCAGGCGGCCCAGGCCGCGGCGGACACCGCGCACAGCAGCAGGAAGGGGGCGGGCTTGATCGTGTTCTCGGTCATGCCCCCACCCTGCGCCCCGGGCCGCGGCCCGCAGGAGAGTACGGCTACTCATCGCCCCTGAGTAGCCGCAGCCCGAAGGCTCAGGCGTTCACGGGGGTTTGGGGCGGGATCTCGGCGGGGGCGGAGGAGCCGGACGACGCGCCGATGTTGATGCCCGCCCGGCGCTGGCGGGCCGGCGCGCGGCGGACGGGTTCGGGGGCGCCGATCGCGGTGAGCTCGGCCGCGGACCAGCCGGCCTTCTCGGCCGCCGCGTACGCCTTCCCGTACGGCACCTCCGTGTCGGCCAGCATGGCTTCCAGCTGCTTGCGCTCCGCCAGGATGTCCGCGAGGGGCTGCAGCGCAGTCTGCCGCGCTTCCTGGAGCTCCTGCGCCTTCTTGAGGATCTCGTGTGCGTCCATGCCCGGCATGATGCCCCCACCCGCCCCGGTCCCGCCCGCACGACACGGGCCGCGGACGGCCGGGCCGGATTCCCCGGTCGATCGCGGCATGACCCCATCTGCTGATGCCCGGCCGCCAGTTGACGGCCGTACCCGGGGTCCCCCGGCCGCCCCGCCCGTTGCACACGATCCTGCGGGGGCGTCCCGGCGGCCGGCGGTCTCCCATGCCGAGACGGGTCTGTCCAGCATGCGATCGGCCGCTTGCTGAGGCGGCCGGGCTGGGTCACCATCCCTATCATTCCGATGGGAAAGATAGGGATTGATGTCATGCGGTCTGCCCCCACAGCGCCAGCCCTCGCACCGCGCCGCGGCCCCCGGGCCTGCCGGTGATACCCGTGCCGACGAAGACCCCGGGCACCACCGGCGACCGGTCCGCCGAAGCACAGCGCCACACCCTCCTGCGCACCGCCCGCGACGTGGCCGAGGACCTCGCCGCCGACGCCATCGCGCGTGACCAGGCGGGCAAGTCCCCGGCCGACGAGGTCGCCCGGCTGCGCGAGGCCGGCCTCCCCGCCGCCCTCACCCCGCCCGCGCCCGGCCGGGGGGCGGACTGGCACACCGGATGCGCCGTGGTACGCGAGATCGCCGCAGCGGACAGCTCCGCCGGCGACCTGCTCGCCCGGCACTACGTCCACGCCTGGAGCGGTCGCTTCTACGGGGCTCCCGAGTCGGCCGAGGCCCTCGAAGAGGAGTCCGTGCGCGAACAGTGGCTGTGGACCGGCGCGGTCCGCAGCCCCGGACCGTACGAGGGAGCGGACGGGCTGCCCGGGCTCACCCTGCGGCCGCGCGGCACCGGATACGTGCTCGACGGACAGCGGTCCGTGGAGACCGCGGTGGACCTCGCCGACCAGATCGTGGTGGACGCCGCCTGCGCCGCCACCGGAGACATCCTGGTCGTACGCATCCCCGCCGGGGAGCGGGGCGTACGCGCCGAACCCGCCCACGACCGCTTCGGACAGCGCGTCGCCGGCGCCGGCACCCTCGCCTTCGACCGGGTCACCCTCACCCCCGACCGCGTGCTGGGCCACCGGCCGCACGACGAGGAAGCCGCCGCCCCCTTCACCGCCCTCGCCGAACCCGCACTCCGCCTGGCCCTCTGTCACGTCGGCCTGGGCATCGCCGAAGGCGCCCTCACCGAAGCGCGCGACCTCAGCAGGGGAGCCCGGGCGCACCGCCTGCCCGGCGAGGAACCCGACCTCTACCTGACCTACGGCGAACTGGCCGCGGCCGCACAGACCGCCCTCGCCGTCGTCGACCGGGCCACCGGGGTGATGGCCCAGGCCCTCGCCGCCGGCGCGCACCTCGACGCCGAGGAGGCCGCCGCCGTGACCGCCCTGGTCGCCACGGCCGAGACGGTGACCTCCAAGGCCGCCCTGCGCATCACCGCCGGGGTGCTGGAACTCGCCGACGCCCCCGGCCTGGACCGCTTCTGGCGCAACGCCCGCGTCCTGACGTCCCACCGCCGGTCCGCGCACCGGCTGCGCTCCATCGGCGAGCACTACCTCAACGGCCCGCACCGCGAACCGGCCGCCGCCCTGCGCTGAGGCCGCCGCCCCGGATCCTGCCCGTTCACCGGCCCCGCGCCGGCCGGTCCGGCAGCCCGCCGCCCCGCGCCGCCGCCCCCTACCGGGCGGCGGGCGGCCCCGGGGGTGCGGAATAATGCAGGCATGCGGATCTCAGCCAGGGCGGATTACGCGGTACGGGCCGCACTGCAGCTCGCCGCGTCCGAAGACGACGGCCCCCTCAAGGCCGAAGCCATCGCCGCCGCCCAGGACATCCCGCACAAGTTCCTCGAAGGCATCCTCAACGACATGCGCCGGGGCGGCCTCGTGTCCAGCCAGCGCGGGGTCCACGGCGGTTACCGGCTGGCCCGGCCCGCGCAGGCCATCAGCATCGCCGACGTGATCCGCGTGGTGGACGGTCCGCTCGTGTCCGTGCGCGGGGTGCGCCCGCCGGACCTCTCCTACAGCGGCCCGGCCGAGGCCCTGCTGCCCCTGTGGATCGCCCTGCGCTCCAACGTCCGCGAGATCCTGGACGGGGTGTCCCTCGCCGACGTCGCCTCGTCCCACCTGCCGGCCGACGTGTCCGCCCTGACCCGCGCCCCCGACGCGTGGGTCAACCCCTGACCGCCCGAGCGGTACCCCGCAGACCCCCACCGACCTGCATTTTCTCGGATTCTGAGAAGCATCCTTCCAGCATGTGGTCACCCTCTTGGGGCGCCGCCCCTCCCTCTGCCAAGATGCCTACCAACCCGGTGGGAAAACTAGGATTGAGGAGGCGGTCATGCACGTACAGCACCACGCAGGCCGCCGCCCGTCCCTCCTGACGTGCCGCCGCCACATCGACCTGGTCCGCACGTCCAGCGCCATCTGTCGGACTGCCTGAAGCCGCACTCCGGCCCCGGCCCCGCGGCCGGGACCCCTGGCGAGCAACCCGGGCACGCACACGAAGCGCGCGCAAGCCCCGTACCCACACGGCCCGTCCGCTCGAAGACGGCACACCGGCCCGTGCACCTCGGCGCGGCCGTGCCCGTCGCCGCCCCGACGGAGCCCGCGCCTTGCCGGACGGCCGACGGCTGCACACCCTGCAACCGCTGCCGACGCACGTGCTGCCCTCCTGCCCGTCCCCCCGTACTCCGGACCGCTCCCGGACCACCGCCCGTCCCGCACCACCAGCACCTCCAGCACACCTCCTCGTGAAAGGACACCTCCGTGTCTGCCGCCAGACCGCTCACCGCCCTGCGCACCGCCGCCGCCCTCGCCGCCCTCCCCCTGCTCCTGACCGCCTGCGGCTACGGCTCCGAGGCCCCGGCCGAGGAGAAGGACGCGAAGTCCAACGTCTCCTCGACGGGGAAGAAGCTGTCGGCGGACAGCGTGCGGATCGGCTACTTCCCGAACCTGACGCACGCGACCGCGCTGGTCGGCATCCAGGA
>NZ_JBVIDV010000033.1:0-86892 GCF_055572195.1 Streptomyces sp. NPDC030809 | reverse complement strand
GAATCCCCCCCCCACCCCGACCAAACCCCCCCCCTCTTTGTTTTTGGGGGCTCCCCCCCCCCCCCCCCCCCCTGCCCGGCGCCAGCCGGGTTGCTCTTGGGGCTCCGCCCCAAACCCCGCGCCTCAAACGCCGGCGAGGCTGGAGTTTGCCCCCGCCGGTGGGCCGGCGCGGGCCGTCGTGTCGGGGCTCCGCCCCAAACCCCGCTCCTCAAACGCCGGAGGGGCTGAATTTCCCCCGCCCCGTGGGCCGGCGCGGGCCGTCGTGTCGGGGCTCCGCCCCGAACCCCGCTCCTCAAACGCCGGAGGGGCTGGAGTTGGCCCCCGCCCGGTGCGCAGGCGCAGGGCCCCGAGGGGGTCAGGGGCGGGGGGGTTGGGCGGTGGAGCCGCGGACTACCAGTTCCGGTTGGAAGACGAACTCCGTGCGTTCGACCGGGTTCCCGGACACCGCCTCCAGCAGCGCCCCCACCGCCGCCGTGGCCATCGCCCGCACCGGCTGGCGGACCGTGGTCAGCGGCGGGTCCGTGAAGGGGATCAGCGGGGAGTCGTCGAAGCCGACGACCGAGACGTCCTGCGGCACCCTCAGCCCCCGCTCCCGCGCGGCCCGTATCACCCCGAGCGCCATCGGGTCGCTGCCGCACACGATGCCCGTGCAGCCCCGGTCCAGCAGCGCCCCGCCCGCCGCGTGCCCGCCTTCCACCGTGAACAGCGTCCGCTGGACGAGCTGTTCGCACTCCTCCGCGAAACCCGGCTCGTCCGCCGCCGTGCCGCGGAGCGCGGCCATCGCGGTGCGGAAGCCCTCCTCCTTGCGGCGGGAGGGCACGTAGCGCGTGGGCCCGATGGCCAGCCCGATCCGCTCGTGGCCGAGCTCGGCCAGGTGCCGTACGGCCATGCCGGCCGCGGCCCGGTCGTCCGGGGACACGAACGGCGCGCTGATCCGCTCGTTGTAGCCGTTGATCAGCACGAACGGCACTCCGCGCGCGGCCAGCCGCAGGTAGCGGGCCGGGTCGGCGCTCGCGTCCGCGTGCAGCCCGGACAGGAACACGATGCCGGTGACCCCGCGCTCCTCCAGCTGCTCCACCAGCTCGTCCTCGGTGGCGCCGCCGGGGGTCTGGGTGCACAGCACCGGGGTGTAGCCGTGCCCGGCGAGCGCCTGTTCGATGACCTGGGCGAAGGCCGGGAAGATGGGGTTGGTCAGCTCCGGGATGAGCAGGCCGACCAGCCCGTTGCTCTTGCGGCGCAGCCGCACCGGGCGCTCGTAGCCGAGCACGTCGAGTGCGGCCAGCACCTTGTGCCGGGTGGCCGCGGCCACACCGGCCTTGCCGTTGAGGACCCGGCTGACGGTCGCCTCGCTGACCTGTGCCTGCTCGGCGATGTCCGCGAGCCGCGGGGCCGCCGGATCGGCGGCCCGCGGCAGGGGGACCGTCACACCGCCCACCAGGCGGCGCTGTCCGCGGGCAGTTCCGCGTCCGGGCCGGCGGTGGCGGGGGCGGCGCTCGCCAGCAGCAGGCTGCCGGGCCGCGGCAGCCGGACCGGGGCCCCGGTGGTGTTGACGGTGCAGACGAAGGCGCTGCCGTCGGCGGCGGTGCGGCGGAAGGCGAGGACCCCCTCGGGCGCGGGCAGCCAGTCCACCGCGTCGCCCGCGCCGAGCGCCGGGTGGGTCCGGCGTACGGAGAGCGCACCGCGGTACAGCTCCAGCATGGAGGCCGGGTCCCCGGTCTGGGCCTCGACGCTCAGCGCCGCCCAGGAGTCGGGCTGCGGGAGCCAGCTGGGGCCGCCGGCCACGGGGCCGAAGCCGTACGGGGCCTCGGTGCCGGACCACGGGATCGGCACCCGGCAGCCGTCGCGGAACCCGTCCTGGCCCGCGGCGCGGAAGAACGACGGGTCCTGGCGCACCTCGTCGGGCAGGTCGGTCACGTCGGGCAGGCCCAGTTCCTCGCCCTGGTACACGTACGCCGAGCCGGGCAGTGCGAGCATCAGCAGGACGGCGGCGCGGGCGCGGCGCAGGCCCAGCTCGCGGTCCCCCTGCTCGCGCAGCTGGGTGCCGAGGCCGGGCGGGTTGGCGAACCGGGTGGCGTGCCGGGTGACGTCGTGGTTGGACAGCACCCAGGTGGTGGGGGCGCCGACGGGGCGCATCGCGGCGAGCGAGCCGTCGACCACCTCGCGCAGGGCGGCCGCGTTCCAGTCGGTGGTCAGGTACTGGAAGTTGAAGGCCTGGTGCATCTCGTCGGGCCGCACGTAGAGGGCGGTGCGCTCCACGGTGGGGGTCCAGGCCTCGGCGACGAGGATGCGGTCGCCCTCGTACTCGTCGAGGATCCGCCGCCAGGCGCGGTAGATCTCGTGCACCCCGTCCTGGTCGAAGAACGGCATGACGTCGTTGCCGAGCAGCTTGAGCTGGTCCTTCGCCCCGAGGTCGGGCAGGCCGGGGGCCTTGACCAGGCCGTGGGCCACGTCGACGCGGAAGCCGTCGGCGCCGAGGTCCAGCCAGAAGCGCAGGATGGAGCGGAACTCGTCCTGGACGGCCGGGTGCTCCCAGTTGAAGTCGGGCTGCTCGGGGGCGAAGAGGTGCAGGTACCACTCCCCGTCCGCGACGCGGGTCCAGGCGGGTCCGCCGAAGATGGACTCCCAGTCGTTGGGCGGCAGTTCGCCGTTCTCGCCCTTGCCGGGGCGGAAGTGGAACCGCTCCCGCAGCCGGGAGCCCGCCCCCTCGCGCAGCGCCTGCTTGAACCACTCGTGCTGGTCGGAGCAGTGGTTGGGCACCAGGTCGACGATGATGCGCAGGCCGAGCCCGTGGGCCTCGCGGATCAGGGCGTCGGCGTCGTGCAGGGTACCGAACATGGGGTCGATGGCCCGGTAGTCGGCGACGTCGTAGCCCGCGTCCGCCTGCGGGGAGGCGTAGAAGGGGCTCAGCCAGACGGCGTCGACGCCGAGCTCCTTGAGGTAGGGAAGCCGGCTGCGGACGCCTTCGAGGTCCCCCATGCCGTCACCGTTGCTGTCGGCGAAGCTGCGCGGATAGACCTGGTAGATCACCGCGTCTCTCCACCAGCCCGTGTGCGTGCCGGTGGTGCCGGTGGTCGGGGCGTCCGGAGCAGCGAGGTGCTGGGTCATGTCGTCCTTGGAAGAGTGGTGGTCGGGTGGGACCGGCGGGCGCCGGGTGGTCAGCCCTTGGTGGCGCCCGCGGTCATGCCGGCGACGAGGTGCCGCTGGGCGAAGAGGAAGAAGGCCGCGGCAGGGATCGCGATGAGGACGGATGCGGCCGTCATCGGGCCCCAGTTGGCGGTGTACTGCGTGACGAAGGTCTGCAGTCCGCCCGCGAGCGTGAGGTTCTCGTCGCCGACCATGAAGGCGGAGGCGTACGCCACCTCGCCCCAGGCGGTGATGAAGGAGTAGAAGGCGGTCACCGCGAGGCCCGGCTTGGCCAGGGGCAGGATCAGCCGCCAGAAGGTGCCGAAGGGGTTGAGCCCGTCGACCCGGCCGGATTCGTCGATCTCCACCGGGATGGTGTCGAAGAAGCCCTTCATCATCCACGCGCAGAACGGCACGGCGATGGTGAGGTACGTGATGATCAGGCCGACCGGCTGGTTGAGCAGGCCGAGCTGCCCCATCAGGTTGTAGAGCGGCACGATCAGGATGGCCATGGGGAACATCTGCGTGATCAGCAGGGTCCACATGAGGGGGCGCATGCCGGGGAACCGGAAGCGGCTGACGGCGTAGCCGGTGGTGGCGGCGATGAACACGCCGAGGACGGTGGTGACCGCGGCCACCATGACCGAGTTGCCGAACCAGGTGAAGAAGGAGGTCGACTCCACCAGGTAGCGGTAGTTGTCGAGGGTGGGGTCCTTCACGAAGTCCGTGCTGATCGCGTCCTTGGCGGGCTTGAGCGAGGTCAGCAGGACCCACAGCACCGGGAAGACGGCGACGACGGAGGCCACGACGAGGGTGGCGTGCAGGCCGAAGGAGGCGAGCGGGCTGCGCTCCCCGCGCTTGCGTACGGAGGTGGCCATGGTCACCACACCTCTCCCTGCTTGCGGAGCGAACGCCGGTAGACCAGCGCGAAGATCATGAGCAGGGCGAGGATCAGCACGCCCCAGGTGGCGGAGCCCGCGAAGTCGCGCGGGGACTCGACGAAGGCCTCGCGGAAGGCCTGGGTCACGAGGATCTCGGTGGCGTCGCCGGGGCCGCCCCGGGTGAGCAGGAAGATCACCGGGAACATGTTGAAGGTCCAGATGGTGGAGAGCAGGATCACCGTCATGCTCACCGTGCGCAGGCCGGGCAGGGTGATGTGCCGGAAGCGCTGCCAGGGGCTCGCGCCGTCCATCTCGGCGGCCTCGTACAGCTCGCCGGGGATGGACTGGAGGCCGCCGAGGAGGGCCACCATCATGAAGGGGACGCCGAGCCAGACGTTGACCGTGATGACGGACAGCTTGGCCCAGGTGGGGTCGTCCAGCCACGGGATCGCCGAGATCCCGCCGCCTTCGAGGAGCTTGTTGAGGATGCCGTTGTCGCGGTTGAAGAGGAACCGCCAGGCGAAGACGGAGACGAAGCCGGGGACGGCCCACGGCAGGATCAGGGCCATCCGGTAGAACGAGCGGCCCCGGAAGCTCCGGTTGAGCATGTTGGCCAGGACCAGGCCGAGGGTGAAGGTGACCGACACGCAGGCCACGGTCCAGATGACGGTCCACACCAGCCGCTGCAGGAACACCGGGTCGCCGAGCACGGCCGTGTAGTTGTCGAGGCCGACGAACTCGTAGGTCGCCGGGATCTCGTTGACGCCGATGGTGCGGGCGACGTTGCGCTCGTTGGCATCGGTGAGCGACAGGTAGATGCCGCGGACCAGCGGCCAGCCGATGATCACGCCGAGGACGATGACGACGGGGGCCACCATGGCCCACGCGTACCAGTGCTTCGCGATCGCCTGTCCGAGGCCGGGTCCCTTGCCGGACGGGCCTGCGGTCCTGCTGCCGGTCCTGCGGCTCCGGCCGCGGGCGAGGTCCTCCTCGCCCGCGGCCTTCGCCACCGACTGGCTGGTGTGAGCAGCCATGGTCGTGTTACTTCCAGCCCTTGAGGATCTTGCGGAACTCGGCGCCGGCCGCCTTGGCCGCGTCCTCCGGGCTCGACGCGCCGGTCACGGCCTTCGTGTACTGGACCTGGAGCGGGGCGAAGAGGCTGCCGTTCTCCGGGATCCAGGCGCGCTCGACGGCCTTGTCCACGGCGGGCTTGAAGAACTGGACCATCTCGTTGTTCTTCACGTCCGGCAGCTCGTAGGCCGCGGTGCGGGTCGGCAGCAGGCTGAGCTCCTTGGCGGACTGGGCCTGCACCTCCTGCGAGGTCATGTACTCGACGAAGGCGTGCGCGGCGTCGCGGTTCTTGGAGCCGGCGTAGACGGCGAGGTCGTGGCCGCCCTGCGGGGCGCCCTGGCCGGCCGAGCCGGCCGGGACGGCAGCGATGCCGAGGTTGGCCTTGTCCTTGAACTGCTCGCCGGAGTAGGCGTCGGCGACGGCCCACGGACCGTTGATCATCATGGCGACCTTGCCCGTCTTGAAGGCGGTCTCCATGTTGTTCCAGCCGTCGGTCGCGTTGGTGATCGCGGCGCCGGAGGTGACGAGGTCGCGGGCGGCCTTGAAGGCCTTGACCCCGGCCGGGCCGTCGACGGTGACCGTCTTGTTCTTCGCGTCGACCAGGTCGCCGCCCTCGCCGTAGATGAGGGGCAGGAACCAGTACGAGTCGTCGCCGCGCAGGTAGAGGGCGGTCTTGCCGGTCTTCTTCTTGATGGCCTCGGCGGCCGTCTTCAGCTCGGCGAGGGACTTCGGGGCCTCGACCCCGGCGTCCTTGAGGATCTTCTTGTTGTAGAAGAGGCCCATGGTGTCGATGACCTGCGGGACGGCGTAGGTGGTGCCCTCGAACTTGCCGGAGGCGGCGGCCTGCGGCAGGAACTCGGTGTCCACCTTCTTGGCCTGCTCGGCGGGGACCTTGTCCAGGTAGCCGAGGGAGGCGAAGTCGGCGACCCAGCCGACGTCGGCGCGGATCACGTCGGGGGCGTCGGCACCGCTGCTGAAGGCGTTCTTGACCTTGTTCTGGGCGTCGCCGTACGGGACGTTGACGTACTTGACGGTGACCTTGGGGTGCTTCGCGGTGAAGGCCTTGGCGATCTTCTCGAAGGTGGCCTTCTCGGCGTCGTTCGAGGTGTCCCACCACGTCACGGTGCCGGAGAGCTCGCCGCCCGCCTTCTTCTCACCGCTGTCGCCGTCCTTGTCGCCGCCGCAGGCCGTCGCCGCGAGCGCCAGGGCCGCGACCAGCGCGGTGGCCGCTATGCCACGCCGCATGTGAACTCCTTCAGTGATCCCGTCCGCCCCGTCGCGGTCCCGAGTTGCAGGGAACGTAACAAGGCTGAAAGCCGACCGAAAGACCTTGCGGCAAATTTCTGCAAGGAGGGGGGATCGTTACATCCATGTGTCCATACGGTTGCCGCAGCTTGCTGTTTGTTCGAGGGCCGGCCCCCGCAACCGGGGGGCACTGCGTCGCGTTGACCCCGATATGACCCACGAGCTGACCGAAATGCGCCTTGCAAGCCCTTCCAGCAACACGACGGCCCGGACCGCCGGCTGGTGGCGCGACGCCGTGATCTACCAGGTCTACGTGCGGTCCTTCGCGGACAGCGACGGGGACGGGGTGGGCGACCTGCGCGGGATCCGCGAGCGGCTGCCGCACCTGGCCCGGCTCGGGGTCGACGCGGTCTGGCTGACCCCCTTCTACGTCTCCCCGCAGGCCGACGGCGGCTACGACGTGGCGGACTACCGGGCCGTGGACCCGCTCTTCGGGGACCTCGACGACGCCGCCGCGCTGGTGCGGGCGGCGCACGGGCTGGGGCTGCGGGTGATCGTGGACGTGGTCCCGAACCACACCTCCGAGCAGCACCCCTGGTTCGTGACCGCGAAGGCCGGCCGCCCCGGCGGCCCGGAGCGGGCCCGCTACCACTTCCGGCCGGGCCGCGGGCCGGGCGGGGCGCTGCCGCCCAACGACTGGGAGTCGGTCTTCGGCGGCCCGGCCTGGACCCGGCTGCCGGACGGTGACTGGTACCTGCACCTGTTCGCCCCGGAGCAGCCGGACCTGAACTGGGAGCACCCCGGGGTCCACGAGGAGTTCGCGGACGTGCTGCGGTTCTGGCTGGACCTGGGGGTGGACGGGTTCCGCGTGGACGTGGCGCACGGCATGGTCAAGCCGCCCGGCCTGCCCGACGTGGGCGCGGCCGAGCAGGCCACCCTCATCGGCTCCCAGCCGCTGCCCTTCTTCGACCAGGACGGGGTGCACGCCATCCACCGCTCCTGGCGCAGGCTGCTGGACTCGTACGAGGGGGAGCGGATCGGGGTCGCGGAGGCCTGGGCCCCCAGCTCGGAGCGCCTCGCGCACTACGTCCGCCCGGACGAGCTGCACCAGGCCTTCAACTTCCGCTTCCTGAACTGCCCGTGGGACGCGGCCCGGATGCGCGAGGTGATCGACGAGTCGCTGGCGGCCACCACGGCGGTCGGCGCCCCCACCACGTGGGTCCTGTCCAACCACGACGTGGTCCGGCACCGCACCCGCTACGGCAGCGGCCCGGAGGGCCTGCGCCGGGCGCGGGCCGCGGCCCTGCTGATGCTGGCCCTGCCCGGCTCGGCGTACCTGTACCAGGGCGAGGAGCTGGGCCTGCCCGAGGTGTCGGACATCCCGGACCGCCTCCGCCGGGACCCGGCCTTCCGCCGGGGCGGCGGGCGGGGGCGGACGGCGGGCGGGGAGGCGGGCGGGCAGCCCGGGGCGGCCGCGGCGCGGACGGAGGCCCCCAGCGAGGCGGCCGGGCAGGGGGGGCTGCGGGACGGCTGCCGGGTGCCGCTCCCCTGGTCCGGTGCGGAGCCCCCGTACGGCTTCGGTCCCGCGGGTTCCTGGCTGCCGCAGCCCGCCGGCTGGGCCGGGCTGACCGTGGCCGCGCAGACCGGGGACCCGCACTCCACCCTGGAGCTCTACCGGGCCGCCCTGGAGCTGCGCCGGGCGCTGCCGGGCCTGGGGGCCGGGGACGGGGTGGAGTGGCTGACGGCCCCCGCGGGGTGCTGGCCTTCGCCCGGCCCGGTTTCGTCTGCACCGTCAACACCCTCGACCGGCCCGTGGACATGCCGGTGCCGGGGCGCCCGGTGCTCTCCAGCGGGCCGGTCGGGCCGGAGGGCCCATCGGTGCGGATTCCCGCTGATTCCTGCACGTGGTGGGCAATCTGACATGCGACCGGTACAGTCCAATCCCATGACCGCGAGGCTTGCCGACATCGCAGCCCAGGCGGGGGTCAGCGAAGCCACAGTCAGCCGCGTGCTCAACGGCAAGCCCGGTGTGGCCGCGGCCACCCGCGAATCCGTGCTGGCCGCCCTCGACGTGCTCGGGTACGAACGGCCGGTACGGCTGCGCCAGCGCAGCGCCGGACTGGTCGGCCTGATAACCCCCGAGCTGGACAACCCCATCTTCCCGGCCCTCGCCCAGGTCATCGGCCAGGCGCTGACCCGCCAGGGCTACACCCCGGTGCTCGCCACCCAGACCCCCGGCGGGTCCACCGAGGACGAGCTGACCGAGATGCTGGTCGACCGCGGGGTCTCCGGGATCATCTTCGTCTCCGGGCTGCACGCGGACACCACCGCCGACATGACCCGCTACGACCAACTGCGCGGCCAGGGCGTCCCGTTCGTCCTGATCAACGGCTTCTCCCCCAAGGTGCAGGCCCCCTTCGTCTCCCCGGACGACCGGGCCGCGATGCAGCTCGCGGTGACCCACCTCACCGCCCTCGGGCACACCCGGATCGGCCTCGCCGTCGGCCCCAAGCGCTTCGTCCCCGTCCTGCGCAAGATCGAGGGCTTCCGGGCCGCGGTGCAGGAGCGGCTGGGCCTGGCCGAGGATGCCGTGGAGGAGCTGGTCCAGCACTCCCTGTACACGCTGGAGGGCGGCCAGGCCGCGGCCGCCGCGCTGATCGCGCGCGGCTGCACCGCCGTGGTGTGCGCCAGCGACATGATGGCCCTCGGCGCGATCCGGGCGGCGCGGCAGCAGGGGCTGCGGGTGCCGCAGGACGTGTCCGTCGTCGGCTTCGACGACTCCCCGCTGATAGCTTTCACCGATCCGCCGCTGACCACCATCCGGCAGCCGGTCCAGGCCATGGGGCAGGCGGCGGTGCGGACCCTGCTGGAGGAGATCGGGGGCACCCCGGCCCCGCACAGCGAGTTCGTCTTCCACCCGGAACTGGTCGTCCGGGGCTCCACCGCCTCGGGCCCGGCCCGGGTCTAGGCGGCACCACCGGGCGCGGGCGTACCGGCGGACGCAGGCGCAGCACCGGGCGCGGGCGTACCGACGCACGCAGGCGTACCGGCGGGGTGGAGCAGGGTCCTCCGTAGGGCTGACGGGCTGCGCGCAAGACCGTCCCGAGGGATGATCGGGGCAGGAAGCGGATCTGGCAGACTCTCTCCTCATGGGTGAAGTGAGCGTGAAGACACTGGAAACCCGGACGGACCTCTCGTCACCCCCCGTGACCGAAGACCGCCCGGGGAGCAGCCGCGCCCGGCTGACCGGCCTCCGCTCCCCCCGCCGGCCCCGGCTGTGGTTCGAGGTCCTGCTCATCGCGGTCAGCTACTGGACGTACTCGCTGATCCGCAACGCGGTGCCCGAGCAGAAGGCCGAGGCGCTGCGCAACGCGGACTGGATCTGGCGTGCGGAGCACACGCTCGGCATCGCGGTCGAGAAGACGGTGAACCACGCCGTGGACTCGGTCACGTGGCTGATCGTGGGCATGAACTACTACTACGCCACCCTGCACTTCATCGTGACCATCGGCGTGCTGGTGTGGCTCTACCGCAGCCAGCCGGGCCGGTACGCGGCCACCCGCCTGGTGCTCTTCGCCACCACCGCGGTGGCCCTGGTGGGGTACTACTTCTACCCGCTGGCCCCGCCCCGCCTGATGAACGGCGAGAACTTCGTCGACACCGTGCTGGTCCACCACACCTGGGGCTCGATGGCCTCGGGCGACCTCAAGCACATGTCGAACCAGTACGCGGCCATGCCCTCGATGCACATCGGCTGGTCCCTGTGGTGCGGCCTGACCATCTTCGCCCTGGCCTCGGCTCCCTGGGCGCGGATCCTCGGCCTGCTCTACCCGGCCGCCACCCTGGTCGTGATCGTCGCGACCGCCAACCACTTCTGGCTGGACGCGGTGGGCGGCATGCTCTGCCTGGCCTTCGGCTACGCGGTGTCCTACGCCTGGTACGGCTCGACGGCCCGCGGCCTGCCCCGCCACCCCCCGACCCCGGACGCCCCGTCGGCGACGGCCGCCCTCCTCAACCGCTTCCGCGGGGGCGACCGGGGCTGACCGGGGTCAGGCCCCGTAGAACAGGGACTCGACCACCGCGCGCGCCCGGCGGGTCGTGCGGCGGTAGTCGTCCAGCATCTCGCCGACCCGCCCCTCCCCGTACCCCAGGTAGCGCCCGACCGCGCCCAGCTCCCGCGCCTCGGAGGGGAACGTGTCGCCCGCCCTCCCCCGCACCAGCATCACCGCATTGCGGACCCGGGTGGCCAGCACCCACGCCTCGTCCAGGGTCTGGGCGTCCTCCGTGCCCAGCAGCCCGGCCGCGTGCGCCGCGGCCAGCGCCTGCCGGGTGCGGGTCGTGCGCAGGCCGGGCTCGGCCCAGCCGTGGCGCATCTGGAGCAGCTGCACCGTCCACTCGACGTCGCTGAGGCCCCCGCGGCCCAGCTTCGTGTGCAGGGTCGGATCGGCCCCGCGCGGCAGCCGTTCCGACTCCATGCGGGCCTTGAGCCGGCGGATCTCGCGGACGGGTTCCTCGCCCAGCCCCTCCACCGGGTACCGCAGCGGATCGATCAGCTCGATGAACCGGCGGCCCAGGTCCTCGTCGCCCGCGACCGGCTCCGCCCGCAGCAGCGCCTGGCTCTCCCAGACCAGGGACCACCGCCGGTAGTAGGCGGCGTACGAGGCCAGGGTGCGCACCAGCGGCCCGCTGCGGCCCTCGGGGCGCAGGTCGGCGTCGATGAGGAGCGGCGGGTCGGCGGTGGGCAGCTGGAGCAGCCGGCGCATCTCGGCGATGACGGTCTGGGCGGCCTTGGCGGCCTCCTGCTCGTCCACCCCCTCGCGGGGCTCGTGGACGAAGAGCACGTCCGCGTCGGAGCCGTACGACAGCTCGCGGCCCCCGAAGCGGCCCATGCCGATGACGGCGAACCGGGTGGGCAGGGTCTCCCCCCACTGCGCGCGGACCGCCGCCCGCAGGGCCCCGGCCAGGGTGGCCGAGGTCAGGTCCGAGACGGCGGTGCCGACCCGGTCCACGAGGGCCCCGTGGTCCTCCTCCACCGGGCTGTCCTCGGTGCCGTACGAGGCGATGATGTCGGCGGCGCAGGTGCGGAAGAGCTCGCGGCGGCGGACCCCGCGGGCGGCGGCGACGGCGGCCTCGGCGCTCTCGGCCCGGCCGACGGCGGCGAGCACCTCCTGTTCGAGGGCTTCCGCGCTGCGGGGCCCCAGGCCTTCCGGGTCGCCGAGGAGGGCCACCGCCTCGGGGGCGCGCATGAGCAGGTCGGGGGCGAGCCGGCCGGCGGACAGCACCCGGGCGAGGTTCTCGGCGGCGGCCCCCTCGTCGCGCAGCAGCCGCAGGTACCAGGGGGTCTTGCCGAGCGCGTCGGAGACCTTGCGGAAGTTGAGCAGTCCGGCGTCCGGGTCGGCGGAGTCGGCGAACCAGCCCAGCAGCACCGGCAGCAGGGTCCGCTGGATGGCCGCCTTGCGGGTGACCCCGGAGGCGAGGGCCTCCAGGTGGCGCAGGGCGGCGGCGGGGTCGGCGTAGCCGAGGGCTTCGAGGCGCTGGCCGGCGGCGCGCGGGCTGAGCCGGGTCTCGCCGGGGGCGAGCTGGGCCACGGCGTCGAGCAGCGGCCGGTAGAAGAGCTTCTCGTGCAGCCGCCGGACCACCGAGGCGTGCCGCCGCCAGGCCTTGTTGAGCTCGGCGACCGGCTCGGTGCGCAGGCCCAGGGACCGGCCCAGGCGCCGCAGGTCGGCCTCGTCCTCGGGGACCAGGTGGGTGCGGCGCAGCCGGTACAGCTGGATGCGGTGCTCCATGGCCCGCAGGAACCGGTACGCGTCGCCGAGCTGCGCGGCGTCGGTGCGGCCGACGTAGCCGCCGGCGGCCAGGGCGTGCAGGGCGTCGAGGGTGGTGCCGGAGTGCAGGGTGGCGTCGCTGCGGCCGTGCACGAGCTGGAGGAGCTGCACGGCGAACTCGACGTCGCGCAGGCCGCCGGGGCCGAGCTTGAGCTCGCGGTCGACCTGGGCGGCGGGGATGTTGTCGACGACGCGGCGGCGCATCTTCTGCACGTCGGCGACGAAGTTCTCGCGCTCGGCGGCCTGCCAGACCAGGGGGGTCGTGGCCTCGATGTAGGCGGCGCCGAGCTCCTCGTCCCCGGCCACGGCGCGCGCCTTGAGCAGGGCCTGGAACTCCCAGGTCTTGGCCCAGCGCTGGTAGTAGGCGAGGTGGGAGGAGAGGGTGCGCACGAGCGGGCCGTTGCGGCCCTCGGGGCGCAGGTTGGCGTCCACCGGCCAGATGGCGCCCTCGACGGTGGTCTCGGAGCAGATCCGCATCAGGTGGGAGGCGAGCCGGGTGGCGGCCTGGAGGGCCTTGGCCTCGTCGGCGCCGGAGGCGGCCTCCCCGACGAAGATGACGTCCACGTCGGAGACGTAGTTGAGTTCGTGGCCGCCGCACTTGCCCATGGCGATGACGGCGAGCCGGCACTGGGCGGCGTCGCCGGGGGCGGCGGCGGAGGCGATGCGCAGGGCCGCGCGGAGGGTGGCGGTGGCGAGGTCGGCGAGCTCGGCGGCGGTCTGGGCCACGTCGGTGGTGCCGCAGACGTCGCGGGCGGCGATGGAGAGCAGGCAGCGGCGGTAGGCGATGCGCAGGGAGACCGGGTCGTGCGCCTCGGCGAGCCCCTGCTCGAACTCGGCGATGCCGGGGTGCAGATCGGCCGATTCGTACGTGACGAGGGCCTGCCAGTCCTGCGGGTGGCGGGCGAGGTGGTCGCCGAGGGCCTCGGAGGCGCCGAGCACCCCGAGCAGCCGGTCGCGCAGCGGTTTCGCGGCGACGAGGGTGGACAGCAGGGCGGCCCGGCCGTCGGGGTCCTGGGCCTCGGCGAGGCGGACCAGTCCGCGCAGCGCGAGATCGGGGTCGGCGGTGGCGCCAAGTGCGTCGAGGAGCACCGGGTCGGTGCGCACGGCCGCCAGCTCGGGCAGGTCGAGCAGCCGCCCCGCCGCCGACGGGTCCGTGAATCCGTGCCGCAGCAGCCGGATGAACGTGCTGCTCCTGCGTCCCGGGACCGTCATCCCGCCGCCTCCCGTTCCGGGCGCGCCGCTTGTCGGCCACCCGCACCAGCTCCGGCCCCCGAGCCTATCCCGCCGGCCTCGCGGCGTGGTGGGCCGCTGTCTCCCTGTCCCGCATCCGGCGCAGACCGGCGGCCCGGACCACGGAAGGGCGGAAGTCGTCGAACATCAGCACGAGATCGGCGAAAGAGCCTGCATTCAGAGCCAGTTGACACGATGATTGATGACGATCCCGATGCTCTGCATCACTTGCCGAAGGACCTCAAGCAGGAGCACCATCCATGTCGCAATCGTCCGCGCCGGACGGCCGGGATTTCCCCGCCGCTCTCCCCTGGCCGGCCAGATCCGGTACGGCACCCTACGTTCCCGGCCACTACTCCGAGCTCATGAGCAAGCTCACCGCCCTGCTGAGGGACATCGACGCCAATCCAGTGGTGGACCGGCCGTTCACCTGGCCGGGCGGGCCGGAGCCCACTCCGCTGCGCCAGGTGCTCCATTTCGTCGGCAACTGCGGCCTGTTCACCCGCGAGGGACGTGCGCAGCGGGTCAGCCTCACACCGGCGGCCCGGCATTTCCTCGATACGAACGATCCGGCCTACCTCATTGCCGTCATCCACGCGCACGTACGCTTCTTCGGCGAGGTACTGGAGGCCGTCGGAGACGGCCGCAGCCATGCCGAGCTGAACCTCGTCGCAGCCGACGGCTACGGCATCGAGTGGAAGTCGCTCGACCAAATCCGGCGACGCGTCTACTGGCTCCGCGCCGCCGGCATGGCCGAGTACTGGAGCAACGGCCGGATCGTCCTCACCGACCGGGGGCGGGCCCTCCTGCCCCGTCTGGACTTGACCCGGCCCCAGGACCTGGAGTCGCAACGGCGGGCCGGGGAGATCCCCGCGGAGCTTCCGGAGCCCCCTCCCCGGCTCGCCGGACGCCTCGGCGCCGTCACTCAGGAAGAGCTGCGCGCTCGCAAGCGGGTCATCGGGTACGTCGCGGGTGGCACGAGCATGCCGGTCCTCAGCCGCCTGGTCGACGCCGCGGCGTCCGGGATCTCCCGGGACGGCTACCTCCGGTTCGTAGCCGGGGCCTTCGGCGTCAGCGCGTCCTCCGCCGAGCAGTCCCTCAATACGCTCCAAGGGCTCGGCATGCTGGCCCAGGTGGGATCGGACCGGTTCGCGCCGACCGGCCTGGCCACGGACTGGCTCGACTCCGGTGAGCCCGCGGACCTCATCCGGCACCTCCACCTCGGCGTGGCCCTGCTGGGCGAGACACTGGCCGCACTGGACACCGAATCCGACTCGGGAACCCTGACCAGACGGCTGGCAGAGGCGTACCCGGAGGTCGGGCTCAACCGGAAGGACGTGACCGCACGCCTCGCCCTGCTCGTGGACACGGGACTCGCGGAGCGGCTCGGACAGACGACCCGCAGAACCGCCCTGGGGACGGCGCTCGCCGGCTCCCTGCCCCTCCAGGAGAGCGAGGGCAGCCGCCCTGACGCCGCCCGTCTGTGGAGCACCGCTGCCGATACGGAGGCCGCGGACACGGCCGGCTCTCCGATGCCCGGGGCGGGGCACGCGGAGGCGGCGGAACGGGTGGCTGCCGAGCTGATCGCCGCGTCCACGGACAGCGCGGACTACCAGCGGTTCGAGCGGGCGGTGGCGAAGGCCCTCCTCAGCCTCGACGTGGACGTGGAGCAGCACAGCGGACCGGCCAGAACGGACGTCCTGGTCACGCTGTGGGTCTCGCCGACGAGCAGGCTCCGCCTGGCCGTGGAGGCCAAGACGGACGGCGGTGGCCTGGTGACCGACCAGGACGTCCGGTTCATGCGGCTCAGCGAGCACCGCACCCGCCACGAGGCCGACCACACCGTCCTGATCGGCCCCGGCTTCGACGCCCGGGTGACCCGGGAGGCCAAGAAGGAGGGCGTGGCGGTGCTGACCGCCCAAGAGCTCGCCGCCGCGGTGGTCCGGCATGCGGCAACCCCTCTGTACCCCCACGAGCTGCAGTCCCTGCTGGTCGCGAGCCAGGGCGAGGGGCTGGAGGTCACCTGGTCCGGTGCCGAGCGCCGGGCAGCCTCTCTGGCGTTGGTCGCCAGCACTCTGTGGAAGAGTGCGAACGACCCGGCCGAAATCGCCTTCGGGGCCGGCGCCATGGACGTGAAGGACATCTGGCGCGAGGCGAAGTCGACGATGGGCACCACCCTGGACCCGCAGGAGATCGAGGAGGCCCTGGCCTTCCTCGGCAGCCCCTGCGTCGCGGGCCTGGAAAGCCCTGGCGGAGGCCGGCACCACGCAATCACGGCGCCTCCGTGGCTGATCGCCGCCCGGCTGAGGTCCCTGGCGGCGGCCATCGAGGCGGCATCTGCCCGCGCCGGCCACGGGAGCCGGGCTGCGCTGCAGGACCGCGCACCCGCAACACCGTCCCCCTCCGCGCCGATGGCAGAACCTGCAGCCACCCGCACTGCGGCCGTGCCTGGCCCCGCCCCCGCACCGGACACCCTCGAACCCGCCCTGGTCCGCACCTGGGCCAAGCTGCAGGGCCGTCCGGTGAGCGCCCGGGGCCGCCTCTCCGAGTCCCTGATCAGGGATTACCGCCGCGCCCACGGCGTACCGGAGGCATGACACACCTCCGGGCCGGCGGTCGGTGACCGTCGGCCCGGGGTAGTGCGCAGGTACGGCGGGGTGCCGGGCCCCGGGTTACAGCACCGGCAGGTTCTTCCGCAGTTCGAAGGCCGTGACCTCGGAGCGGTATTCCTCCCACTCCTGCTTCTTGTTGCGGAGGAAGAAGTCGAAGACGTGCTCGCCGAGGGTTTCGGCGACCAGTTCGCTGCGCTCCATGAGGGCGATGGCCTCGCCGAGGTTCTGCGGGAGGGGTTCGATGCCCATCGCGCGGCGTTCGGCGTCGGAGAGGGCCCACACGTCGTCGTCGGCGCCGGCGGGGAGTTCGTAGCCCTCCTCGATGCCCTTGAGGCCGGCCGCGAGGAGGACGGCGTACGTCAGGTACGGGTTCGCGCCCGAGTCGATCGAGCGGACCTCGATCCGGGACGAGCCCATCTTCCCCGGCTTGTACATCGGGACGCGGATGAGGGCCGAGCGGTTGTTGTGGCCCCAGCAGATGTACGAGGGGGCCTCGCCGCCGGAGCCGGCGGTGCGGGAGGAGCCGCCCCAGATGCGCTTGTACGAGTTGACCCACTGGTTGGTGACGGCGGCGGTCTCGGCCGCGTGCCGCAGCAGGCCGGCGATGAAGGAGCGGCCGACCTTGGAGAGCTGGTACTCGGCGCCGGACTCGTAGAAGGCGTTGCGGTCGCCCTCGAAGAGGGAGAGGTGGGTGTGCATGCCCGAACCCGGGTACTCCGAGAAGGGCTTGGGCATGAAGGTGGCCTGGACGCCCTGTTCGAGGGCGACCTGCTTCATGACCAGGCGGAAGGTCATGATGTTGTCGGCGGTGGACAGGGCGTCGGCGTAGCGGAGGTCGATCTCCTGCTGGCCGGGGGCGCCCTCGTGGTGGCTGAACTCGACCGAGATGCCCATGGATTCGAGCATGGTGATCGCCTGCCGGCGGAAGTCCATGCCCACGTTCTGCGGGGTGTGGTCGAAGTAGCCGGAGTTGTCGGCGGGCACCGGGCGGGACCCGTCGAGCGGCTTGTCCTTCAGCAGGAAGAACTCGATCTCCGGGTGGGTGTAGAAGGTGAAGCCCAGGTCGGAGGTCTTGGCGAGGATGCGCTTGAGGACGTAGCGGGGGTCCGCGAAGGACGGGGAGCCGTCCGGCATCAGGATGTCGCAGAACATCCGGGCGGTGCCCGGTGCCTCGGCCCGCCACGGCAGTATCTGGAACGTCCCCGGGTCCGGCTTGGCGATCATGTCGGACTCGTACACGCGCGCGAAGCCCTCGATGGCGGAGCCGTCGAAGCCGATGCCCTCGTCGAAGGCCTGCTCCAGCTCTGCGGGGGCGACGGCCACCGACTTGAGGAAGCCGAGCACGTCGGTGAACCACAGGCGCACGAAGCGGATGTCGCGCTCCTCGAGCGTCCGGAGGACGAATTCCTGCTGCTTGTCCATGCCTTCATCCTCGCAGTTCAGACGGCCTGTGCACCACCAGCGGGGGTGTCGGGGAGCCGACCCAGTATCGCGGCCGGTGGTTTCGGCCACATTACGGGCCCCCGCAGACGTGTGACACCCCCGCTCTGACCTCCGGGGCCCCGCGCGCATTACCATCTGCGGCCATGGGGGGCAGGGAGGACTTCGGCCGCCGGCGCGTCACGCGGCCGGTCGCACTGCTGTGCGCTCTGGGCACCCTGCTGGCGGCCCTCTTCCTGTGCGCCACGCCGTTCGGCGGGCACGGGCCGGTCCTGCTCCGGGCCGCCGCGTCCCCGGCCGCCGCCCATGCGGGGACCCCGCGCTCCGCCGCGGGGCCGCACGGCCCCCGTGCGCACGGCCCCGGCGCGTACGAGGCCGGGAGGTACGGGCCCGGGTACGCCGTGGACCGCCCCGCGTACGAGTGCCCCGGCGGACTGCCGGGGTGTGCGGGCCGGGTGCACGGCACTCCGGCCGTCCTGACCGTGCCGCCGCCGGCCGCCGAGGCCGCCGTCCTGCCGGTCCTCGCCGCGCGGGCCCGGCCGGCGGGGCGGACCCTGCCGCCGCAGCCGCCCGCCCGCGCCCCCGACCTGCATGTCCTTCAAGTGCTGCGCACCTAGGCCGTGACCCCGGTCCCGCAGCGGCCCTCGCTCTCCGCAGGTGCCCCGAGCACCCCGGGAGCCGCGGCCCGGCCCGGCACCGCACGGCCCGCTCCACCCCCACCCCCCTCCGAGAAGGACAAGGACCACAGCAGTTATGGCCACCAAGCCCGCCCGCACCGACAACTCCCGCCAGGCCCGCATAGCCGAGATGCGCAAGGCCGAGCAGGCCCGGGACCGCCGCAACAAGATCCTCGCGATCACCGCCTGCACCGCGGTCGTCGCCGGGCTCGTCGGTTTCGGCGCGTACGTGCTCAACAAGGAGTCGGACAAGAAGGAGGCCGAGGTCGCGGCCGCCAAGGCGCCCGTGACCGGCGAGCAGACCTGGGACGCGAAGAAGCTGGGCCGCAACCACGTCACGAAGCCGGTCTCGTACCCGATGAACCCGCCGGTGGGCGGGGACCACAACCCGGTGTGGATGAACTGCGACGGCGAGGTCTACAAGAAGCCGCTCGCGAAGGAGAACGCCGTGCACTCCCTGGAGCACGGTGCGGTCTGGGTCACGTACAGCGAGAAGGCCCCCGAGGCCGACGTGAAGAAGCTGGCGGAGAAGGTGGCCAAGACCCCGTACACGCTGATGAGCCCGGTGAAGGACCAGGCCGGCGCGATCATGCTGAGCGCCTGGGGCAAGCAGGTGACCGTGGACGGCGCGGGCGACCCGCGGGTCAACCAGTTCTTCACCAAGTACGTGCAGGGCCCGCAGACCCCCGAGCCGGGTGCCGCGTGCACGGGCGGGCTGGGCCAGCAGTGACCCTCACCCGCGCCCACTGGGCGGGCATCGCCGCCGTGGTCCTGGCCCTGCTGTTCGCCGGCACCGCCGCGGTCACGGCGAACAGCTCCGGCAGCGGGGCCGGCCCCGCCCACGAGACCCCGGGCACCGCCTCGGCGGACGCCGGCTTCGCCCGTGACATGGCCGTCCACCACCAGCAGGCGGTGGAGATGTCCTTCATCGTCCGCGACCGTACGACCGACCCCGAGGTGCGCCGCCTCGCCTACGACATCGCCAATACGCAGGCCAACCAGCGCGGCATGCTGCTGGGCTGGCTGGACCTGTGGGGCCTGCCGAAGGTGGCCGCCGACCGCGAGCCGATGGCGTGGATGGCCGCCGGCAGCGGCGCCCCGGGCCACGGCGGGCACGAGGGGCACGAGGGCGGCGGGGGCCACGGCGCCTCGGCGGCCGCCCCGGCGGCCGAGCCGGGCGCGCTGATGCCGGGCATGGCCACCAAGGCCGAGCTCGCCGCCCTGGGCAAGGCGCAGGGCAGGGCGGCCGAGGTGCTCTACCTCCAGCTGATGACCGACCACCACAAGGGCGGGGTCCACATGGCCCAGGGCTGCGCCGACCTGTGCACCACGCCGGTGGAACGGGAGCTGGCCCGCGGGATGGTGGCGGCCCAGCAGTCCGAGCTGGACCTGATGGCCGACATGCTCAAGGCCCGCGGGGCGGCTCCGCGGCCGTAGCCCGTACGTCGTGACGCGCGGAGGGGCGGGACCCGGACACGGGCCCCGCCCCTTCGTGCGCCCGGGGGCGGGGCGCGGGCGGTGTCCGGTCAGCAGGACGGCCAAAGCCCGCCGCGGGGTGCGGCGAGGACCGCCCGGGCCACCTGCCGCGGGCGGTCGGCCATGACCAGGTGCCCGGCCGGGGCGGCGGTCTCGAAGCGGGCGCCGAGCCGGCCGGCGAGGGCGCGCTGCCGGCCGAGCCAGCGCAGCGCCCCCCGCCCGCCGGAGCCGTCGTACGCGGCGAGGACGGTGACCGGTGCGGCCAGCGGGCGGGCGGCGCGCAGGCGGAGCAGCTCGGCGGCGGCCGCGGGGTAGCGGGCGTTCTCCAGGAGGGCGCCCTGCCAGACCCGGCCGGTGCGGTAGCAGCGGCGGACGAGGGCGCGCGGGGCCGGATCGGGGCCGCCGGTGCGGGCGGCGCGTACGGCGGACCGGCGGAGCAGGGGCCCGAGGGCGGCGGGCAGCCCGGCGGCGGTCAGGGCCCGGCCCAGCAGCCGGGCGGCGGCCGTGCGCAGGGCGGGGGCCGGATCGTACGGGGGCCGCTCCTCGACGCTGCCGTCGACGAGGACGAGGGCCGCGGTGCGCTCCGGGTACAGCCGGGCGAAGGCCTCGGCGTGGAAGCCGGCGAGGGAGTGCCCGGCCACGGTGACCGGCCCGGGCGGCAGCCGCAGCGCGTCGAGGATCCCGGCGATGCGGTGCGCCTCGGCGGCGGCGCCGGGCGGGCCGGGGGCGCGGGCGGCGGGGGCGCTGAGGCCGTGGCCCGGGCGGTCGAAGCGGACCACCGTGCGGTACGGGGCCAGGTACGGGACCACGGGGTCCCAGTCGTACCAGGCGAGGCCGAGTCCGGCGGAGAGCACGCAGACGGGGCCGGCGCCCTCGACGCGCACGTGCAGCGGCACGCCGCCGACGCGCAGGAAGCCGTCGAAGCGCGGGAAGCCGCCGGAGCGGGGGGCCGGGGCGGGGGCCGTCACGTCCGGCGCCCGGGGCGCGCCTGCGTGGCCAGGGCGTACGCGAGGAGGCCCAGCCAGACGGCGACCAGCAGGACCTGGAGCCGCTGCCCGGCGCCCAGGGCCCAGGTGCCGCGGCCCGCGCTGAACAGGGCGATGGCGGTCAGGGTCCACAGGGTGGCGGCCAGTTCGAGGGCGACGAGCGCCGGGCCGGTACGGGCCAGCGGGGGCCACCAGCGGTAGCGGCGCGCGGCGGCGGTGAGGGCGACGAGGCCGAGCAGGGCCCCGCACATGGCCAGGCTGGAGCTGATGGCGTGGGCCTGGTGGGTGGCGGGCACCAGGCCGGCGGTCTCGCGGGCGGCGCACTCGGGGTCCACGGTGGGCTTGCAGCTGAGCGGCAGCCAGGCGTCGGCGGCGGTGGCGGCGCCGAACAGGGCGAGCCCGCCCCAGCCGGTCCAGGCCCAGGGGCGGCGGGCGGCCGGGGTGCGGGCGGTGCGCAGCAGGGCGAGCAGGGACCCGGCGAGGACGAGAAGCCCGGCGGTGAAGTCGGTGGCGCGGAAGAGGCCGCCGAGGGGCTGGTCGCGGGCGGCGAGTTCGCTGACGTACGTCTCGACGGGGTTGAGCCCCGTGGAGAAGACGACTTCGAGCACCCAGGCGGTGTACGCGGCCGCGCCGAGGCCGATGAGGGCGGCGACGGGCCGCGTGCCAGTCAGGGACATAACGGGACCAATCCTACTCAGAACGGGGGTGGCGGCTGGTCCGGGATACCCTCCCGGGGTAGGGTTCCGGCCATGACGCCCACAGCCCCGCGAGCCGCCCGGTTGTCCCGGCTGCTGCTGCTCGCCGCGCTGCTGCTGGGCATCGCCGCCATGCATTCCATGGGGCATCCGGAGCAGGCGCGCGCCCTGCCGGCCGCACCCGCCCCGCACTCCGCCGCTCCCGCCGCCGCCGCACCCGCCGCCGCTCCCCTGACCGGCCACGGCTCCCACGCGGGAGCCGCCGACCGGGAGGACGCAGGAGCGGGCGCCACCGTTGCCCGCAAGGCTCCGGGCGGCGGCGCGCACCACGGGGGCGCGGGGGCCGGCACGGACCCGACGAGCGTCTGCCTGGCCGTGCTGGCCGGGCTCGCCGTCCTCGTGCTCGGCGGCCGGCTCCGGGCCGGGCGCGGACGGCGGGACGGCGGCGACGGCCGGCCGTCCGCGAGGCTGCGGCCGGGCCGCCCGGAGCCCCCGCCGCCGCGCGAGAACCTCGTGAGGCTGGCGGTGCTGCGCGTATAGGAGGGCCGGTCCACCCGCGCCCATCCATCCGCAACACCCCACAACGAGGTGCACCATGCGCTCTCTTCACACTCGTCGCACCCTGCTCGGCGCCGGACTCGCCGCAGCCGGCAGCGGGCTGCTCGCCGCCTGCTCCGGCGGCTCCGGAACGGACCACGGCTCCATGCAGCACGGCGGCTCCGGCTCGGGCTCCGGCACCCCCGCGGGCCCGGCGCCCGAGGGCTACGTCTCCCCCGACGGCCCCGAGGTCCGGGCGGCCGAGGCCGCGCGCGGCGCCCGCGGCCCGGTCCGCACGGTCCGGCTGACCGCCACGCCCACCCGGCTCGACCTCGGTGCCGGACGCACCGTCAGGTCCTGGGCCTACGGGGACCGGCTGCCGGGACGGGAGGTCCGCGTCACCGCGGGCGACACCCTGGCCCTGACCCTGGCCAACCACCTCCCGCAGGCGACCTCCCTGCACTGGCACGGCCTGGCGCTGCGCAACGACATGGACGGGGTGCCC
Source organism: Streptomyces sp. NPDC030809 (assembly GCF_055572195.1). Lineage (NCBI taxonomy): Bacteria > Bacillati > Actinomycetota > Actinomycetes > Kitasatosporales > Streptomycetaceae > Streptomyces > Streptomyces sp. NPDC030809. The sequence continues at coordinate 64,589 of NZ_JBVIDV010000033.1, read as the reverse complement.
GGCCTGACCCAGCAGGAGATCCGGCCCGGCGGGTCCTTCACGTACCGCTTCGCCGTGCCGCACCCGGGCACGTACTGGTTCCACCCGCACTCCGGGGTGCAGCAGGACCGCGGGCTGTACGCGCCGCTCATCGTCGAGGACCCCCGGGAGCCCCTGTCGTACGACAAGGAGTGGGTGGTGGTCCTGGACGACTGGGTGGACGGGGTCGAGGGCTCCACCCCGGACGGGGTGCTCGCCGAGCTGTCCGGGGGGATGGCAGGCGGCGGCCACGCCGGGCACGACATGGGCGGCCACGGCACGGGCGGCGCGGCACGGCCCTCCGCCCCGGCCCCCGGCGGCGGCCCCTCGCGGATCATGATGGGCGCCCGGAGCGACGTGCTCGGCGGGGACGCGGGGGACGTGGCGTACCCGCACTACCTGGTCAACGGGCGCACCCCGGAGGACCCTTCGGTGTTCACGGCCCGCCCCGGGGACCGGATCCGGATCCGGATCGTCAACGCGGGCGGGGACACCGCCTTCCGCGTGGCCCTCGGCGGCCACGAGATGACCGTCACCCACACCGACGGCTTCCCGGTCGAGCACGCGCGGACCCGCTCGCTGCTGCTGGGCATGGGCGAGCGGTACGACGTGCTGGTCACCGCGCAGGACGGGGTGTTCCCGCTGACCGCGCTCGCCGAGGGCAAGGACCGCACCGCCCTCGCCCTGCTGCGCACCGGCGGGGGTGCGGCCCCGGCGGCCGGAGTCCGGCCGGCGGAGCTGACCGGGCGGCCGCTGACCGCCGACCGGCTGAAGGCCGCCCCCTCGGTCGCGCTCCCTGCGCGCACCCCGGACCGGACGGTGAAGATCCGCCTCACCGGCGGCATGGAGAAGTACGACTGGGCCTTCGACGGGGCCCCGTACCGGTCCGACCAGCGGCATCCGGTGAAGGCGGGCGAGCGGGTCCGGATGGTGTTCGCGAACTCGACCGCGATGTGGCACCCGGTCCACCTGCACGGGCACACCTTCGCCCTGGCCCACACCCCGTCCGGGGTCCGCAAGGACACCGCGGTGGTACTGCCGAACGGCACCCTCACCGTGGACTTCGACGCGGACAACCCGGGGCTGTGGATGGTCCACTGCCACAACGTCTACCACGCGGAGGCCGGGATGATGACGGTCCTCGGGTACCGGCGCGGGTAGCGGGGGCCGGGCGGCCGGAGCGGGCCCGCGGACGGCCGGGGCGGGCCCGCGCGGTCGGCACGGACGGCCACCGCGTCCCCGGGCCGGCGCCCGGCACGGGCACCGGGCCGCCCCGCCCCGCCCCCGGTCCGGGAGCCCCTCCGCGGGGCTCCCGGACCGGTTGCCTCCCCGCACCCCAGGACATCGCGTCAGAAAGACGATTAGACTGGCGGCGTGCCTCAACTACGCCTCGCGCTGAATCAGATCGACTCGCACGTCGGCAACATCGCCGCCAACGCCGACTCGGTCGTCCACTGGACCCGGCACGCCGCCGATCAGGGCGCCCACCTGGTGGCGTTCCCCGAGATGGTGCTGACCGGATACCCCGTCGAGGACCTCGCCCTGCGCGGGTCCTTCGTCGAGGCCTCCCGGGCCGCCCTGGGCGCCCTCGCCGCCCGGCTGGCCGCCGAGGGCCTGGGCGGACTGCCCGTGGTCGTGGGCTACCTCGACCGGGCCGAGAAGGCCGAGCCGCGCCTCGGCCGGCCCGCCGGCTCCCCGCTGAACGCCGCCGCGGTGCTGTACGGCGGCGGCGTGGCCCTGCGCTTCGCCAAGCACCACCTGCCGAACTACGGCGTGTTCGACGAGTTCCGGTACTTCGTGCCCGGCGACACCCAGCCGGTGGTGCGGGTGCACGGCGTGGACGTGGCCCTGGCCATCTGCGAGGACCTCTGGCAGGACGGCGGCCGGGTGCCGGCCACCCGCTCCGCCGGCGCCGGGCTGCTGATCTCCGTCAACGCCTCCCCGTACGAGCGCAACAAGGACGACCTCCGCCTCGAACTGGTCCGCAAGCGGGCCCAGGAGGCCGGCTGCACCCTCGCGTACGTGGCGATGACCGGCGGCCAGGACGACCTGGTCTTCGACGGGGACTCGATCGTCGTCGACGCGAACGGCGAGGTCGTCGCCCGGGCCCCGCAGTTCTCCGAGGGCTGCGTGCTGGTCGACCTGGACCTGCCGGCGGCCGCCGCCGACGCCCCCGAGGGCGTGGTGGACGACGGCCTGCGGATCGACCGGGTGGTCCTGTCCGAGGAGCCGCTGCCCGCCTACGAGCCGGTGGTGACCGGCGGCTACGCGGACCGGCTCGGCGACGAGGCGGAGATCTACGAGGCCCTGGTCACGGGGCTGCGCGCGTACGTGCACAAGAACGGTTTCCGCTCGGTCCTCATCGGCCTCTCCGGCGGCATCGACTCCGCCCTGGTCGCCGCCCTGGCCTGCGACGCCCTCGGCGGGGCGCACGTGTACGGGGTCTCGATGCCCTCCAAGTACTCCTCCGACCACTCCCGGGGGGACGCGGCCGAGCTGGCGCGGCGGACCGGCCTCAACTTCCGCACGGTCCCGATCGTGCCGATGTTCGACGCGTACATGGGCTCCCTGGGGCTGGAGGGGCTCGCCGAGGAGAACCTCCAGTCGCGGCTGCGCGGCACCCTGCTGATGGCCCTGTCCAACCAGGAGGGCCACATCGTGCTGGCCCCGGGGAACAAGTCCGAGCTGGCCGTGGGCTACTCCACCCTCTACGGGGACTCGGTCGGCGCGTACGGGCCCATCAAGGACGTGTACAAGACGGACGTGTTCCGGCTGGCGCGGTGGCGCAACGCGGCCGCCGCGGAGCGCGGCGAGGTCCCGCCGATCCCCGAGAACTCGATCACGAAGCCGCCGAGCGCCGAGCTGCGCCCGGGCCAGGTGGACACGGACTCGCTGCCGGACTATCCCGTCCTGGACGCCGTACTGGACCGGTACGTGGACCGGGACCAGGGCCTGGAGGAGATCGTCGCGGCCGGTTTCGACCGCGAGCTCGTGGCGCGGACCGTGCGGATGGTGGACACGGCCGAGTACAAGCGCCGGCAGTACCCGCCGGGCACGAAGATCTCCCGCAAGGGCTTCGGCAAGGACCGCCGGCTGCCCATCACCAACGGCTGGCGCGAGCACTCCTGACGGAACGGCACGGCACCCGCGCACGGGGAAGGCCCCGGACGCACGCGGCGTCCGGGGCCTTCCCCGTGCGTACGGCGGGTCCTACGGCCGGACCGTGAGGCGGGCGGCCACCGGCAGGTGGTCGCTGCCGGTGCGCGGCAGGGTCCAGGAGGCCTCCGGGGTGATCCCGCGGACCATGATCTGGTCGATGCGGGCCATCGGGAAGGGGGCCGGCCAGCTGAAGCCGAAGCCGTCGCCGGCGGCGCCCTGGGTCGAGCGCATCTGTGAGGTGACCGGGGACAGGGCGCGGTCGTTCATGGTGCCGTTGAGGTCGCCGAGCAGGACCACCCGCTGGAGCGGTTCGGCGGCGAGGGCGTGGCCGAGGGCGTCGGCGCTGTTGTCGCGCTGGTTGGCGGTGAAGCCGGCGTTGAGCTTGACGCGCACCGAGGGCAGGTGGGCCACGTAGAACGCGACCCGCCCCTGCGGGGTGTCCACCGTGGCGCGCATGGCCCGGGTCCAGCCCATCTTGATGTCCACCGGGGCGCTGCCGCTGAGCGGGTACTTGCTCCACAGGCCGACGGTGCCCTCGACCGCGTGGTACTTGTACGTGCCCGCCAGCACCTTCGCGTAGACGGGGACGGCGGCGGCCTTGAGCTCGGTCAGGGCGAGGACGTCGGCCCCGGAGCCGGCGATGTTCTCGGCGGTGCCCTGCTGGTCGGGGTTGTCGGCGTCCACGTTGTGGGTGGCGACGGTCAGGTTGCCGCCGGACCCGGACTTGTCGGTGACCAGCCCGCCGAAGAAGTTCAGCCACACCCCGCAGAGCACGGCCACCGCGATCAGCGCCGTCGCGGAGCGGCGCAGCACGGCCGCCGCGAGGAGCACCGGGACGAACAGGCCCAGCCAGGGCAGGAAGGTCTCGATGAGGCTGCCGGTGTTCCCGACGGTGTTCGGCAGCTGCGCGTGGAAGACCATCACGAGGGAGATCAGCGCGGCCCCGGCGGCGATCACGATCCCGCGGCGCCAGATCCCGGGATCACGGCGCAGTTCGGCCAGGCGGCGGCGGAACCGGGATCCGGTGGGCTCGTCCCCCGAGCCGCCGTTCCCCGTCTCCGTCATGTACGCCTGTGCCATGCCACTGTCCTCACTGCCTTGCTCGCGCACTGTCCCGCACCCCGACCCTAGGCGATGATCAGCATCATGCCTGCAGTCCGGGGCGGCTGTACGGACACGAGGACGGCGGGAGCGGCGACAGGGGTTCCCCTTGTAACGAAACGCGCATATTTGGGCGCCATCGTCCGCGCCGGCCGCGGATTCGAGCGGGCCTCGATCCGTGTCCCAGCCCACGCCCGCCGTCGCCTTCCTCCTTTGCGCCGCAGGATGCCACCATGGGGGGTGAGTCCGGGGACGCCGTAAGGGCGCCACGAGATGACACAAGGAGCAGTTGCAATGACGCATGCCGTTTCGCCTGCCCGGGGAACCGGTCAGCCGGGGAGCCTCACCCTGTACGGGGGCGCCTCCACCCGCCGGATCACCATCCGCGACCTGGCCGCCGCCAAGGAGCGCGGCGAGAAGTGGCCGATGCTCACCGCGTACGACGCGATGACGGCCTCCGTCTTCGACGAGTCGGGCATCCCGGTCATCCTGGTCGGGGACTCCATGGGCAACTGTCACCTCGGTTACGAGACCACGGTGCCGGTGACCCTCGACGAGATGACCCTCCTGTCCGCCGCGGTGGTCCGCGGCACCCGGCGCGCCCTGATCGTCGGCGACCTGCCGTTCGGCTCGTACCAGGAGGGGGCCGTGCAGGCGCTGCGCAGCGCGACCCGGCTGGTCAAGGAGGCCGGGGTGGGCGCGGTCAAGCTGGAGGGCGGCGAGCGCTCGCTGCGCCAGACCGAGCTGATCGTGCAGTCCGGCATCCCGGTCATGTCCCACCTGGGGCTGACCCCGCAGTCCGTCAACGCCATGGGCTACCGGGTGCAGGGCCGCAGCGACGAGGCGGCGCACCAGCTGCTGCGCGACGCGAAGGCCGCGCAGGACGCAGGCGCCTTCGCGGTGGTCCTGGAGCTGGTCCCGGCGGAGCTGGCGGCCGAGGTGACCCGGTCCCTGCACATTCCCACCGTCGGTATCGGCGCGGGTGCGGAGTGCGACGCCCAGGTGCTCGTGTGGACCGACATGATGGGCCTCACCCCCGGCAAGCTGCCGCGCTTCGTCAAGCAGTACGCGAACCTGCGCACGACCATGGGCGACGCGGCGAAGGCCTTCGCGGCCGACGTGGCGGGCGGCGCCTTCCCGCAGGAGGAGCACAGCTTCCACTGACGGCGCACCGACGGCCCGCCCACAGCTGCGGGCGGGCCGTCGGCATCCCCCGTACGGCCCTGTCGGCGGCCTGTCGGCGCGTTGTCGGTGGGGGCTGGTGTCCTTGGGGGCATGACGCGAATCGAAACGACCCCCGGCAGCGGCGCCAACGCCGTGGAGGTGCGGGGACTGGTCAAGCACTACGGCGAGACCAAGGCGCTCGACGGGGTGGACCTGGACGTCCGCGAGGGCACCGTCCTCGGTGTCCTCGGCCCCAACGGCGCCGGCAAGACCACCCTGGTGCGCTGCCTGTCCACGCTGATCGTCCCGGACGCCGGCACCGCCGTCGTCGCCGGCTTCGACGTGGTCCGCCAGCCCCGGCAGCTGCGCCGCACCATCGGCCTGACCGGCCAGTACGCCTCGGTGGACGAGCGGCTGTCCGGCTGGGAGAACCTGTACATGATCGGGCGGCTGCTCGACCTCTCCCGCAAGGACGCCCGCCGGCGCGCGGACGAGATGCTGGAGCGCTTCTCGCTGACGGACGCGGCGAAGAAGGTGGCCGGGATGTACTCCGGCGGCATGCGCCGCCGGCTGGACCTCGCGGCCTCCCTGATCGGGAACCCGGCCGTGATCTACCTGGACGAGCCGACCACCGGCCTCGACCCCCGCACCCGCAACGAGGTGTGGGACGAGGTGCACCGGCTGGTGGCCGAGGGCGCGACCGTGCTGCTCACCACCCAGTACATGGAGGAGGCCGAGCAGCTCGCCAGCGAGCTGACGGTCATCGACCGCGGCCGGGTCATCGCCAAGGGCAAGGTGGACGAGCTCAAGGCCCGGGTGGGCGGCCGCACCCTGCGGATCCGGCCGGCCCGCGCGGCCGACGTGCCGGACATGGCCCGGGCGCTGGCCGAGGCCGGGCTCGACGGGCCCGCGGGCTCGCAGGCCGTGCCGGACGACGGGACGCTGCTGGTCCCCATCCTCAGCGACGAGCAGCTGACCGCCGTGGTCGGCCTGCTCGGCGCCCGCGGGTACGGCATCACCGACGTGAGCACGTACCTGCCCAGCCTGGACGAGGTGTTCCTGGCCATCACCGGCCACCGCAGCACGTCCGGCGAAGCAGCCATCGACAACGACAAGGCCGAGGAGGTCGCAGCATGAGCACGACGACCAGCGCTCCGGTCCGCGGCGACGCGGCCGCCGGCACCCCCGCACCGGGCCGGGCCCTGCCCGGCGAGGGCCGGATCGGCCTGCGGGCCAACCTGCGCCACATCGGCGCCCTGGCGCGGCGCAACGCCCTCCAGATCAAGGCGAACCCGGAGTCGATCTTCGAGGTCGTCCTCATGCCGATCGTCTTCATCCTGCTGTTCGTGTACGTCTTCGGCGGCGCGATCGCGGGCAAGGGCAACCAGGACGCGTACGTCAACTACCTGGTGCCCGGCATGATGGCGATGATGGGCCTGAACATCGCCATGGCGGTGGGCACGGGCGTCAACGAGGACTTCCAGAAGGGTGTGATGGACCGGTTCCGGTCCATGCCGATCGCCCGCTCCTCGGTGCTCATCGCCAAGATCGTGGTCGAGATCGGCCGGATGCTCATCGCCACCGCCATCCTGCTGGGCATGGGCTTCCTGCTGGGCCTGGACATCAAGACCTCGGTGCTCGACCTGCTCGCCGCGGTCGGCCTGTCCGTGGTCTTCGGCGCCTCGCTGATGTGGATCTTCATCCTGGTCGGCCTGACCATGAAGACGGCCCAGGCCGTCCAGGGGGTCGCGATGCTGGTGCTGATGCCCCTCCAGTTCGGCAGCTCGATCTTCAGCCCGCCCTCCTCGATGCCCGGCTGGCTCCAGAGCTTCACCGACTACAACCCGCTGTCCAACCTGGCCGACGCGGCCCGGAACCTGGTCAACGGCGGGCCGGTGGCCCACTCGGTGTGGATGACCCTGGGCTGGACCGTGCTGATCACCCTGGTGACGGCCCCGCTGGCGGTCGCCAGGTTCCGCAAGAAGACCTGATCCGGGGCGGCCCGGATCGCGTCCCGGACGCGCGCCGGGTCAGGGGCGCAAGAGGGCGGCGGCCTCCTCCAGCGAGAGGGCGCCGCCCTCGGCGTACGCCTCCTCGTATCCGGCGTCCCCCAGCTGCGGCCGGGCCGCGGCCTCGGCGGCCGCGAAGCCCTCGCGCTCGATCAGGGTGGGGAAGTGCCCCGCCGGCAGCAGGGCCCGGTACGCGCCCAGCAGGCGGGCCGCGTCACGGGCCCGCGCGGCGCCGCCGAGCCCGGCGACCGACCCGGCCCCGGTCATCAGGTAGACGGCCTGCATCTGCGGGGCCACCATCCGCACCAGCGGGTCGTCCGCGGCCGCCATGGCCTGCCGGAGGGCCGCCAGGGCGTCCTCGTGGCGTCCTTCGAGGTTGTCCAGCCAGGCCATCATGCCGAGGAGGAACCCGTCGAAGATGGCGTACGCGCCGAAGGCGAACTCCTCGCGCAGGGCCCGGAGCTGGGCCCGCGCCTCGCCGGTGCGTCCGGTCCGGGCCAGCCGCGTGGCCAGGAACATCCGGGCGGCGGGCATGGCCTCGTTGCCGAACTGCTGCCGGGTGGCGACCACTTCGGTGAGGATCTCCTCGGCCTCCGCCCCCTCGCCGAGCTCGGCGAGCACCCCGGCCAGCCGTACCCGCAGCACCGTCACCTGGGCCTCGGCCCCGAGCCGGCGGGCGTACTCCCCGGCGGCCCGGAAGTCCGCGGCGGCCGCGGCGAACTCCCCGCGGCGCTCGTGGGCCTCCCCGCGGGCGGAGAGCGCCTCGGCGCAGCCCCAGTCGTCGCCGAGTCCGGTGAACAGGGCGAGGGACTCCTCGGCGTCCCGGGTGGCGCTGCCGACCCAGTCGGCCCGGTTGGCGAGGACGTTGGCGCGCAGCTGGAGGGCGGAGGCCAGCTCCCACGTGTAGCCGAAGGAGCGGCAGGTCTCGACGTTGGCGTCGATGACCTCCTGGAGCAGGCCGGGGTCCCCCGCGATCATGACGGCGTAGAACCACAGGCCGCCGGGGTTGCGGCAGAGCTGGGGCAGCCCGGGCCGGTAGGCGGCGACGATGCCGTGGATCAGCTCCTGCACCTCCGGGGAGTGCCAGTTGCCGGTGCTCTGGTCGCGGGAGGCCAGCTCGATCAGCCGGATGCCGCGCCGGGCCTCGGCGAGCAGCTCCCCGGAGTAGGGCGGCGGGAACTCGACCACCTGCTCGTGGACGGGCGGTACGGGGGCCACCGGCGGGGCGAAGGGGTCGGGGCCGAGGGCGGCGGCCGCCCGGGACCAGTGCCGGGACTCGGAGCGCAGGTCGTGCATCTGCCAGTACCAGACGAGCGAGTGGACGAGGCAGAGCACCTCGCCCTCGTTGCGTGCGGCCACGGCCCGGCGCAGGGCGGTGCGGAAGTTCTCGTACTCGGTGCGGATCAGGGCGGCCGCGGCGCGCTGGGTGCGGCCGCGGAGCCGCGGTTCGGTGCGGCGGGCCAGTTCGCGGTAGTGGACGAGGTGGCGCTGCTCGGTGGCGGCCCGGTCCGCGCCGGATGCGGCGAGGCGTTCGGCGGCGTACTCGGCGACGGTCTCCAGCAGCCGGTAGCGCATGTCCCCCTCGGGCCCGGCGGCGGCCACGACCAGGGACTTGTCCACGAGCGAGCCGAGGGCCTCGGCCACGTCGAGCGGTTCGAGCAGGTCCCCGTCGGCGCAGACGGTCTCGGCGGCGGCCAGGTCGCAGCCGCCCGTGAACACCGACAGGCGGCGCAGCACGGCCCGTTCGGGCTGCTCCAGCAGCTCCCAGGACCAGTCGACTACGGCGCGCAGGGTCTGCTGGCGGGGCAGCACGGTGCGGCTGCCGCTGGTGAGCAGCCGGAACCGGTCGTCGAGCCGGTCGGCGATCTGCCGGGGGCTGAGAAGCCGCAGCCGGGCCGCGGCGAGTTCGATCGCGAGGGGCAGCCCGTCGAGGCGGCGGCAGATCTCGGCGGCGGCCCCGGGGTCCTCCTGCGGGTCGAACCCGGGCCGGGCGGCGGCCCCGCGCTCGGCGAGCAGCCGCAGGGCCATGGGGGCGGGCAGCGGCTCGACGGGGCGGAGCCTCTCCCCGGGCACGCCGAGCGGTTCCCGGCTGGTCGCGAGGATCCGCACGCCCGGGCAGCGGGCGAGGAGGTCCTCGGCGAGCCGGGCGGCGGCCAGCACGACGTGCTCGCAGTTGTCGAGCAGGAGCAGCATGCGGCGCCGGGCGCAGTACTCGGCGAGGCGCTGCACGGCGTCCTCTTCGGAGCGGTCGTTGAGGACGCGCAGCTCCTCGGAGACCGCGCCGCGCCGGGAGCTCTCGCGGGCGCCGAGGGCGGAGAGCACGGCCTCGGCCACGTCCTCGGGGTCCTCGACCGGGGCGAGTTCGGCGAGCCAGACCCCGTCGGGCCAGTGGCCGGCCGCGGCGGCGGCCTCGGCGGCCTCCTGGGACAGCCGGGTCTTGCCGGCCCCGCCGGGGCCGAGGAGGGTCACGAGCCGGAACCGGCCGAGGTCGGCGCCGATGGCCGCGATGTCCGCCTCGCGGCCGACGAAGGTGGTGAGCCGGGCCCGGAGGTTGCCCGGCGGGGGCCCGGCGGGGGCGGGGGCCGCCGGGGCGGGCGCGGGGGCCGCAGCGGCGGGGGCCAGCAGGCGGGCGTGCAGGGCGCGCAGTTCGGGCCCCGGGTCGGCGCCGAGCCGGCCGGCGAGCTCCTTGCGCACCGACTCGTACGCGTCGAGGGCCTCGGCGGGCCGGCCCGCGTCGCGCAGGGCGCGGATGCGCAGCACGTGCAGCGGCTCGTCGAGGGGGCGTTCGGCGCACAGGGCGGCCAGTTCGGGCAGCGCCTCCTCGGCCCGGCCCAGGTCCAGCGCGGCGGCCCACCGGCCGCGGCGGGCGTCCAGCCGTACGGCCTCCCAGCGGGCGGCCTCGGCGGTGCGGTCGGGCAGGTCGGCGAGGGCGGGGCCGCGCCACAGGGCCAGCGCCTCGCCGTAGCGCGCGGCGGCCTCGGCGGCGGCGCCCGCCTCCAGGGCGCGGGCGCCCTCGGCGGCGAGCCGCTCGAAGCGGAACAGGTCCACGTCCTCGCGGGCCGCCGCCAGCCGGTAGCCGCCGTCCACGGAGGCCACGGCCGCGTGCCCGAGGGCCCGGCGCAGCCGGCCCACGAGGGCCTGGAGGGCGGCCGGCGCATCGGCGGGCGGATCCCCCGCCCACACCTCGGCGACGAGCAGCCCGGCGGGGAGCGCCCGGCCGGGCCGGGCCGCGAGGGCGGTCAGCAGGGCGCGCAGCCGGGGCCCGCCCAGGGTCGCGGGGGTCCCGTCCTCGCGGACGGCTTGGGTGGTGCCGAGAATCGCGTAGCGCACCCGCCCATTGTCCCCGGGCCTCCGCGCGCCCCGGTGCGCACGGTAGGTTCGGCGCCATGGGTGGACAGACGGCCGGCCGCAACCGGCACGGCGACCGACGGGTGAGCCCCGTCTTCCTGGGGATCCTCGCGGTGATGGCGGTCACGGGTTGGGCGGTGTGGACCGGCTTCGCGTCGAGCACCGGCTTCGCCGTGTTCCTCTTCGTCACCTCGGCGTGGGTGGTCTCGCTGTGCCTGCACGAGTACGCGCACGCCCGCACGGCCCTGCACGGCGGGGACATCACGGTCGGCGCGAAGGGCTACCTGACGCTGAACCCGCTGAAGTACACGCACGCCCTGCTGAGCATCGTGCTGCCGGTGGTCTTCGTGATCATGGGCGGCATCGGCCTGCCGGGCGGCGCGGTGTTCATCGAGCGCGGCCGGATCCAGGGGCGCTGGAAGCACAGCCTGATCTCGGCGGCGGGCCCCCTGACGAACGTGCTGTTCGCGCTGGTGTGCACGGCCCCGTTCTGGCTGGGCGCGCTGGACGGGGTCCCGTTCGCCTTCCGCTTCGCCCTGGGCTTCCTGGCCCTCCTCCAGATCACGGCGGCGATCCTGAACTTCCTGCCGGTCCCGGGCCTGGACGGCTACGGGGTCGTCGAGCCGTGGCTGTCGTACCGGGTGCGCCGGCAGATCGAGCCGTACGCGCAGTTCGGGCTGCTCGGCGTGTTCGTCGTGCTGTTCATCCCGCAGGTGAACGAGGTGTTCTTCGACGCGGTCCACGCCCTGCTCCGCGGGCTCGGCGTGACGGACGCCGAGTCGTACTGCGGCCGCGACCTCTACCGCTTCTGGCAGGAGACCAACCCGTACTGCGAGGTCATCCTCCGTTGACCGGGCCGGCCGCGGCGGCCTTCTCCGCCTTGGCCTTGCGCAGGTAGAACCAGGCCATGTTCGAGGACACGCCCGCCATCAGGACCCAGACGATCCCGAGGAAGCTGCCGTTCACGAAGGCGACCACGGATGCGGCGACGGCGAGGGCGCAGACGGCGAGGGCGAACACGGCGAGGCGGGGCATGGGGGGAAGCTCCTAGCGGACGGACGGCACTGCCGCCGTCCAGTGTCCCCCATGCCCCGCAGTGCTCCCGTAAAGACCCCGGTGTGCGCCGGGGCCGGGAGCCCGCTTCCGGTCGGACGCCGGGGGCGGGCGGGGTGGGTCAGATGTCGGTGAGGCGGAGGCCGGCGTGGGCCTTGTAGCGGCGGTTGGCCGAGATGAGGTTGGCGACCAGGGACTCGACCTGGTGGGCGCCCCGCAGGCGGCCCGCGAAGACCCCGCGCATGCCGGGGATGCGGGCGGCGAGGGCCTGGACCAGGTCGGTGTCGGCGCGGGACTCGCCGAGCACCATCACGTCCGTGTCGATCTCCTCGATCGACTCGTCCTGGAGCAGGACCGCGGAGAGGTGGTGAAAGGCGGCGGTGACCCGGGAGTCCGGGAGCAGGGCGGCGGCCTGCTGGGCGGCGCTGCCCTCCTCGGGCTTGAGGGCGTACGCGCCCTGCTTGTCGAAGCCGAGCGGGTTGACGCAGTCGACGACGAGCTTGCCGGCGAGCTCGGTGCGCAGGGATGCGAGGGTCTTGGCGTGGCCGTCCCAGGGCACGGCGATGATCACGATGTCGCTGCGGCGGGCGCACTCGGCGTTGTCGGCGCCCTCGACGCCCAGGCCGAGCTCCTCGGCGGCGGACTGCGCGCGCTCCGCGGCGCGCGAGCCGATGATCACCTTCTGGCCGGCCCGGGCCAGCCGGTACGCGAGGCCGCGGCCCTGGTCGCCGGTGCCGCCGAGGACGCCGACGACGAGGCCGGAGACGTCGGGGAGGTCCCAGGGGTCCTTGGCCGGGGCCTTGGCCGCCGGCGGCCGGGGGGCGGTGTCCGCGCTGTCAGTGGAAGTCATGCGCCCGACCCTACTCGCGAGTCCGTCACTGCCGAACGGGTGAAGCCGCCACAAGCCTTCACCCCGTCCCGCCGGGTGGGGGCAGGATGCCCGTTCATGGATGCCGTACGGGTGGCGCTGCTGCGCGAGGTCCTGGCAGGTACGGAGTGGCCCGGGGCGGCCCGGCGGTTCGCGCACGGGCTGCGGGCCTCGGTGGCTCCGGCCGGCGGCGGGCTGCTGCTGGTCGGCACCGAGCGGTACGAGCCCTGGCACCTGGCGGCGCACCTGGTCGACGAGGCGGCCTGGTCGGGGCTGCCGGAGCTGGCGCCGACCCTGGTGCGGCACCGGGTGCGGCCCGGGGAGCCCCCGCACCTGTCGGTGGGGCTGGGGCGGCTGGAGGGGGCGCGGCGCGGGGAGACCCTGCTGGTGGTGGCGCCGGCGGCGCCCGGGGCGGGGCTGCTGGAGCGGGTGCACGACGCCCGGCGGGCCGGGGCGACCGTGCTGTCCCTGGACGGCGGGGACGCGGAGCTGGCGGGGCTGGCGCACGAGGCGCTGTCGGTGGAGCCCGGCGCGGGGCCGGACCTGGACACGGTGCAGCACCTGGTGAGTGCCGCGGCCGGGGAGAACAGCCTGCCGTTGCAGCGCAGCCCGCGCCGGTTCCGCGACCGGCTCTCGCGGCTGGCGGACCGGCTGACCGCGGCCCCGCCGAGCCGCTGGTAGGCGGCGGGGGCAGCACAACGGCTGCGGTGCGGCACGGCTACGGCTACGGCTACGGGGTCGCCGTGCCCTCGTCCTCCTCGCGGGACTTGTCGTTCCACTTGGGGTCGTTCTGCCACTCCAGGTTCCGCTCCTGGGCGGTCTCCATGGCGTGCGCGGCCTCCTCCGGGGTGCCGTACGGACCGAAGCGGTCCTTGGCCGGGCACTCCGGGCCCTCCTCCACCTTCTTGTGGACGAGGCAGTAGTACCACTCGCCGGGCTTGCCGACCTGGCGCTTCTTGAACAGGGCCATCAACCGCTCCTCTTTTCCCGTCCCGGTCCTCTTCCTCTGCCGCCATGCTGCCCGATCCCCGCTCGATACACTCGCATGCATGTCTGGCCAGTCGCTGCTCGTACCAGGGGAGCTCTCTCCCGCCCGTTCCGTCCCCGGCAACATCCGCCGCCCCGAGTACGTGGGCAAGCCCGCGCCCACTCCGTACACCGGGCCGGAGGTGCAGTCGGCCGAGACGATCGAGGCGATGCGCATCGCCGGCCGGATCGCCGCGCAGGCGATGGAGGAGGCCGCGAAGCTGATCGCACCCGGGGTGACCACCGACGAGCTGGACCGGGTGGCGCACGAGTACATGTGCGACCACGGCGCGTACCCCTCGACGCTCGGCTACCGCGGCTTCCCGAAGTCGCTGTGCGCCTCGGTCAACGAGGTCATCTGCCACGGCATCCCCGACTCGACCGTCCTGCGCGACGGCGACATCGTGAACCTGGACGTGACGGCGTACATCGGCGGGGTGCACGGCGACAACAACGCCACCTACCTGTGCGGTGACGTGGACGAGGAGTCCCGCCTGCTCGTCGAGCGCACCCGCGAGTCCCTGAACCGCGCGATCAAGGCGGTCAAGCCCGGGCGCCAGATCAACATCATCGGCCGCGTCATCGAGTCGTACGCCAAGCGCTTCGGCTACGGGGTGGTCCGGGACTTCACCGGCCACGGGATCAACTCGTCCTTCCACTCCGGGCTGATCATCCCGCACTACGACAGCCCGCACGCGACCACCGTCATCGAGCCCGGCATGACCTTCACGATCGAGCCGATGCTGACCCTGGGCACCCACGAGTACGACATGTGGGAGGACGGCTGGACCGTGGTCACCAAGGACCGCAAGCGGACCGCGCAGTTCGAGCACACCCTCGTGGTCACGCCCACCGGGGCGGAGATCCTGACCCTGCCGTGAGCCAGGCGCGGCCCCCGCAGGCCCGGCCCGCATCCGCGGATGCGGGCCGGCATGAAGCCGGTTTGAATGGACAGAGATACCGACAGGCCGTCGGGAACACATTGACTTAGGTAACCCTAAGCAGGAGGATCGGTCGGGGGCGGCGGCCCGGGTCGCCACCCCGTGCCCGGCTGCCCCCGTTTCCGTCCCACCGGCCCCGGAGGTCCGTCTTGGACGCCTTCTCCACCGTCATCCGCACCGCCTCGCACCAGCAGCACACCGAGGCGGAGACCTCCGCCTTCATGACGGACCTGCTCGGCGGCAGACTCGGCGTGGAGGCCTACGCCCGCTACACGGAGCAGCTTTGGTTCGTGTACCGGGCCCTGGAGGAGGCGGCCGACGCCCTGCGCACGGACCCGGTCGCGGGCCCGTTCATACGGCCCGAGCTGATGCGGGTGGCCGAGCTGGAGCGGGACCTCGCCCACCTGCGCGGGCCGGACTGGCGCGCCGGGGCCGCGGCCCTGCCGGCCACGCGGGCGTACGCGGACCGGGTCGCGGAGTGCGCGGCCGGCTGGCCCGGCGGATACATCGCCCACCACTACACCCGGTACCTGGGCGACCTCTCGGGCGGCCAGATCATCCGGGACAGGGCCGAGCGCACCTGGGGCTTCGCGCGCAAGGGCGACGGGGTGCGGTTCTACGTCTTCGAGGGCGTGGCCAACCCGGCCGCCTTCAAGCGGGTCTACCGCGAGCTGCTCGACGCGATCCCCGTGGACGACCTGGAGAAGCAGCGGATCGTCGACGAGTGCAAGCGCGCCTTCGACCACAACGGCGCGGTCTTCCGCGAGCTCGGCGAGCAGTTCCCGCTCAGCGCCGCCTGAGCCGCGCCGGCCCCGGCCCCGCAGCCCGGCCCCGCGGCCCGGCCCCGCGGGTCTCAGCGCGCCAGGCCCTCGGCGGTCGGCGCGAAGCGGACCCGGCCGCCGATCTCGATCGTGCCGTCGGGGCCGGGCGCCGTCAGGATCTGCGAGCCCGCCCCCTGGGTGATGTTCAGGGCGCGGCCCAGCTGCGCGGTCAGCAGCAGCGCCGCGGAGCCGGTGGCCTCGTCCTCGGTGATGCTCCCGGGACAGGCCCCGCCCGCGCACGTGCCGTCCGTACGGCCGCAGGTGTGCGGGCGGCGCGGGAACCCGCGGGCGCGGATCCGGCCCGCGGGCTCGTCCTCCCAGGCCCAGGCGTACAACCAGCCCTCGCCCGGCGGCGGTCCGGGCAGCGCGGCCACCTCGGCGGCGTCCGCGTACTGCTGCGTCCGCTTGCCCTCGACCCACTCCTCGCGGACCGTGATCCAGGTGAACTCGCCGTCGTCGCGGGCCCACACCTCGCCGACCGGCGGGTTCAGCTCCTCGACGTCCAGCAGCCAGGCGACGCCGACCAGCGGGTGCCCGGCGAAGCGCATGCGCAGCCCGGGGCTGTGGATGTCGACGACCCCGCGCTCGGGGTCGTCGACGAACACCGTCTCGCTGAAGCCGAGTTCGGCGGCGAGGGCCTGCCGCGAGGCTTCGTCGGGGCAGGTCCGTCCGTCGCGTACGACGCCCAGCGCATTGCCGTGCCGTCCGTCGCCCGCGCAGAACACCTTGAGCACGTCGAGATCGTTCACGCGGGCATTGAAGCACGCCACGGGCCGGGCGGTCACGAGTCGGGCACTCCCGGTCACGGCCTCCCGGGGCCGGATCCCCACCGCCCCTTGACCCTTCCTTTGCCTTCCCATGGGTTGGCCATGGAGGCGCTGTGACGGCCCCGTATCCGGGACTCGAAGGTGAGAGCTGAATCACTGGACGGGTGGGTATCGGTCAGGTAAGCCTCGGTTAAGTTAGGTCCGCCTCACCGGCAGCCCCGCCCCCGGGGCAGCCCTTTGCCCACCCCGCAGGAGCCCTCTGATGCGACCCGCCCGCTTCTCCGTCGTCACCGCTGCCGCCACCGCGGCCGCCCTGACCGCCCTCACCGGCTGCGCCGAGAAGAGCGACGCGAAGGGCGGCGACCACGCGGTGAAGGTGACCGCCACGGACACCGCGTGCGAGGTCTCGAAGAAGGAGTTCCCGGCCGGCCACGTCCAGCTGGACGTGGAGAACAAGGGCTCCAAGGTGACCGAGGTCTACGTCCTCTTCCCGGACGACCGCATCGTCACGGAGCGCGAGAACATCGGCCCCGGCACCAAGGCCACCATCACCGCCGAGATCAAGGCCGGCGACTACGAGATCGCCTGCAAGCCCGGCATGAAGGGCGACGGCATCCGCCAGGCCGTCAAGGCCACGGGCAAGGGCACGGCCGAGGCCAAGCGCAGCCCCGAGCTCGACGCGGCGGTCGCCGCCTACCGCAAGTACGTCCAGCAGCAGGCCGACGAGACCCTGCCGAAGGTCAAGGTCTTCACCGACGCCGTCCGGGCCGGCGACATCGAGGCCGCGAAGAAGGCGTACGCCGACTCCCGCATCGGCTGGGAGCGCACCGAGCCGGTCGCCGAGTCCTTCGGCGACATCGACCCGAAGGTCGACGTCCGCGAGGACGGCCTGGAGGCCGGCCAGGAGTGGACCGGCTGGCACAAGCTGGAGAAGGCCCTCTGGCAGGACAAGAAGATCGGCGACGCCGAGAAGAAGCTCGCCGCCACCCTGCTCACGGACCTGACCGACTGGCAGAAGCGGGTCGGCAAGGCCGAGATCACCCCCACCTCGATGGCCAACGGCGCCAAGGAGCTCCTCGACGAGGTCGCCTCCGGCAAGGTCACCGGCGAGGAAGAGCGCTACAGCCACACCGACCTGGTGGACTTCAAGGCCAACGTCGAGGGCGCCCAGAAGGCCTTCGAGCTGCTCAAGCCCGCCGCCGCCAAGAACGACGCGAAGCTGGTCGCGGAGCTGGACAAGCAGTTCGCCGCGATGAACACGCTGCTCGACAAGTACCGCGCCGACAAGAACACCTACGTGTTCCAGCCGTACGACAAGGTCGGCAAGGACCAGCGCAAGGAGCTCTCCGACGGCGTCAGCGCCCTCGGCGAGCCGCTGTCCAAGCTCGCCGCCGCGGTCGTCAAGTAACCCGCGCCGTACGCGGCCGCCGGCAGTCCGAAGAGGGGCGTATGCGCATGTCCGAGAAGCCTGAGAACACCGAGGTGCCCGAAGTGTCCGAGAACGTCGAAGCGGCCGCACCGGCCGGGACCGACAGCGGTCCGTCCCGCCGGGCCCTCCTGGGCTGGGGCGGTGCGGGCCTGGCGCTCGGCGCCGCCGCCGCGGGCGGTTCGGTGGCCGCGTTCACCGGCGGCTCCGACCAGGTGCCCGCCGCGCTGACCGGTGCCGCGGTGCCCTTCCACGGCGCGCACCAGGCCGGCATCGCCACCGCCGTCCAGGACCGGCTGCACTTCGCCTCGTTCGACGTGAAGACCAAGGACCGCGCGGAGCTGGCGGCCCTCCTGCAGGAGTGGACGCGGGCCGCCGAGCGGATGACCGCGGGCCTGCCGGTCGGCGAGGGCGCGGTCGGCGGCCTGCCGGAGGCCCCGCCGGACGACACCGGCGAGGCCCTGGGCCTCAAGCCCTCCCGGCTGACCCTGACCATCGGCTTCGGCGCCTCCCTGTTCGCGAAGGGGCGCTTCGGCCTGGAGGGCAGGCGGCCCGAGGCGCTGGTGGACCTGGAGCTGTTCCCCGGCGACAACCTGGACCCGAACCGCTCCGGCGGCGACATCTGCATCCAGGCCTGCGCGGACGACCCGCAGGTGGCCGTGCACGCCATCCGCCAGTTCGCCCGCATAGGCTTCGGCAAGGTCGTCATGCGCTGGTCGCAGCTCGGCTTCGGGAAGACCTCCTCGACCACCCCCGAGGAGCAGACCCCGCGCAACATGATGGGCTTCAAGGACGGGACCCGGAACATCTCGGGCACCGACACCGAGGCCCTGGACAAGCACGTGTGGGTGGCGGACAAGGACGTCTCCGGCCCCTCCGCGTGGATGGCCGGCGGCTCGTACCTGGTGGCGCGCCGGATCCGGATGAACATCGAGATCTGGGACCGCACCCCGCTCCAGGAGCAGGAGGACATCTTCGGCCGGGACAAGGCCGAGGGCGCCCCCGTGGGCAAGTCCAAGGAGCGCGACGAGCCCTTCCTGAAGGCCATGAAGCCCGAGGCGCACGTCCGCCTCGCGCACCCGGACAGCAACGACGGCGCGACCATCCTGCGCCGCGGCTACTCGTTCACCGACGGCACCGACGGCCTCGGCCGCCTGGACGCCGGCCTGTTCTTCCTCGCGTACCAGCGGGACGTCCGCAAG
The DNA here is from genome assembly GCF_055572195.1 of Streptomyces sp. NPDC030809. Classification (NCBI taxonomy): domain Bacteria; kingdom Bacillati; phylum Actinomycetota; class Actinomycetes; order Kitasatosporales; family Streptomycetaceae; genus Streptomyces; species Streptomyces sp. NPDC030809. The sequence goes on along the minus strand of NZ_JBVIDV010000033.1, from coordinate 45,686 downwards.
GGCTTCATCCCGATCCAGCGCCGGCTGGCCCGCCACGACGTCCTCAACGAGTACATCCAGCACGTGGGTTCGGCGCTCTTCGCCGTCCCGCCGGGCGTCCGCGGCAAGGACGACTGGTGGGGCAAGGCGCTGTTCGCGTAACGAGCACGGGAGGGAACCGGCGTGTTCAGCAACTATCTGATCGGCCTGCGCGAGGGGCTGGAGGCCAGCCTCGTCGTCTGCATCCTCGTCGCCTACCTGGTGAAGACGGGCAACAAGCACCGGCTGCTGCCGCTGTGGCTCGGCGTGGGCATCGCCTGCGCGGTCAGCCTCGGCTTCGGCGCGGCGCTGACCTTCGGCACCCAGGAGCTCACGTTCAAGGCGCAGGAGGCCATCGGCGGCACCCTGTCGATCGTCTCCGTGGGCCTGGTGACGTGGATGGTCTTCTGGATGAAGCGCACGGCGCGCCACCTGAAGGCCGAGCTGCACGGCAAGCTCGACGCGGCCCTGGCGATGGGCACGGGCGCGCTGGTCGCGACCGCCTTCCTGGCCGTCGGCCGGGAGGGCATCGAGACCTCCCTCTTCGTGTGGGGCTCGGTGCGGGCCGCGGGCAACGGCGCCGCGCCGCTGGCCGGCGCCCTGCTGGGCATCGCCTCCTCGATCGTGCTGGGCTGGCTGTTCTACCGCGGTGCGCTGCGGATCAACCTGGCGAAGTTCTTCACGTGGACCGGCGGCATGCTGGTCGTCGTGGCCGCGGGCGTGCTCGCGTACGGCGTCCACGACCTGCAGGAGGCGGACTTCGTCGGCGGCCTCACGCAGAAGGCCTTCGACATCAGCGCGACGATCCCGCCGGACAGCTGGTACGGGACCCTGCTGAAGGGGACGTTCAACTTCCAGCCCGATCCGACGGTGCTGCAGGTCGCGGTGTGGGCGCTCTACCTGGTCCCGGCGCTCGCCCTGTTCCTGGCCCCGGTAGGGTTCGGACGGTCGGTGGGGGCGAAGGAGCAGAAGAAGAGCCATGAGCAGGCTGAGGCGGTCGGCGGTCATGACGGCGGCACTGACGGTGCTGGCGGTGGCGGCGAGCGGGTGCACGACGGTGCGGGGCGAGCTGGCCTCGGTTCCGTCGGCGACCAGGGCTGAGGCCGCACAGACCCTCACGGCCTTCCTCGCCACCTACAACCGCGCCGAGCAGGCCTATGACGCGCAGCTGATCGACTCGGTGGTCGCCGGTCCCTACGGGGACCGGCGCAAGGCGAGCCTGCGGGCCGGCCGGGCGGCGAACCCGGGCGGGAACCCGGACTTCACCCCCTTGCGGCTCACCGACACGAAGTTCGTCATACCCAAGAAGGCGGGCTGGCCCCGCTGGTTCCTCGCGGACGCCGACAGCAACCGCGACGAGGGCACCGACAAGGCCGACCGGCGGGTGGCGCTCGTCTTCAGCAAGGAGGCGGCGGGCCGGCCCTGGAAGGTCACGTACGTGCTGAACCTGCCGGCCGGCACGGTGCCCGTCTTCAAGACGGACGAGGACGGCTGGGCCGAGCCGGCCGACCCGCAGGCGACCGACCTGGCGATCCCGCCCGGCGAGCTGAGCAAGCGGTACACGCAGTACCTGTCCGACGGGGTGCCGAACGGCTTCGCCCCGGGCACCCACACCACCGGGCGGCGGGCGGTGCGCGCCCGTGACGCGTACCGGCCCGGCTTCACCACGCAGTGGCTGGACCAGGCCGCGTCCACCGGTTCGTACGCCCCGGTGGGGCTGCGGACCGCGGACGGCGGGGCGCTGGTCTTCTTCGCCTCGCGCCAGTTCGAGCAGATGAAGCTGGACAAGTCGGTCAAGGACCCGAAGCTGCCGCTGACCCCTTCCGTGAAGGCGATCATGACGGGCACGGCCACGGACACCCTGATCCGGGAGATGGTCTCGGCCTCGGCCGTGACCGTCCCGCCGGCCTCGAAGCCGGACGCGCGGGTGACCTTCCTGAGCCGGACCCACGGGCTGATCGCGGCCAAGGGCCTGTGAGACCCGGGGCCGCGGTGCCCGGTGTTCACCAGAGGCGGTCGACGAGGCCGGGGTGGAGCACGATCCGGCTGTTCTCGAACCCCGCGCGGTGCGCCCGGGCCGTCCCGGAGAAGAACGCGGCCATGACCGCCTTGTCGAAGCCGGGCGCGTCGCTGGGGAACGGGTCCTCGGCGGTGCCCCCGACGAGGACCGAGCCGGGCAGGTACGTCCAGCCCGCCGCCTCGTAGAAGGGCCGCAGCTCCCGGTCGCAGGTGAACAGCCCCAGGTCCACGGCCGGGTCGGCGGCCAGCAGGGCCCGCGCCTCGGTCACCAGCCGCAGCCCGTGGCCGCGGCCGCGGACGGCCTTGCGGGTGACGACGGTGCTCAGGCCCGCGGCGCGGTGGGTGCGCCCGGCGTGCCGCAGCTCCTTGTGGAGCAGGTCGAGGGCGGCCAGCACGGTCCCCGCCCCGTCCACCAGCAGGACGGAGCGCGGGCGCAGCAGCGGGTCGTGGCTCAGGCCCGTGGAAGGCCCTCCGCCTGCGGGCGGCCAGGCCTCGTCCTGGAGGGCGAGGACCTGGCCGCGCAGCTCTTCCGGGGTGGCGGACTCGGGGAACGTCAGGATCTGCATCCGGTCAGTAAACACACCCGGCGGGGCCGGTTTCAGGCCGCGGGGATCTCCACGCCCTCGCCGGAGACCCGGATGCGGGGCTCGCCGGACCGCAGCTCCACGGTCAGGACCCCGGGGCGGCCCATGTCGGCGCCCTGGTGCAGGGTGAGCACGGAGTCCGCCGGGACCAGCCCGAGTTCGCGGGCGTACGCGCCGAAGGCGGCGGCCGCGGCGCCCGTTGCGGGGTCCTCGACCACCCCGCCGACGGGGAAGGGGTTGCGCACGTCGAACTCCGTCTCCCCGGTGCGGTGCACCAGCTGGACCGTGGTGAGGTCCAGGCGCAGCATCAGGGCCTCCAGCCGCCCGAAGTCGTACGCGAGGTCCGCCAGGCGCTGCCGGGTGGCCGCGCCGAGGACCAGGTGGCGGGCCCCGGCGAAGGCGATCCGCGGCGGGATGGCCGGGTCCAGGTCGGCGGCGGGCCAGTCCAGGGCGGCGAGCGCCTCCGCGAGATCGGCCCCGGCGATCTCCTCCACGCGGGGCGGCACGCTGGTCAGGGTGGCGCGCAGGCGGCCGTCCCGCTCGGTCACCTCCACGGGGACCTCGCCGGCGGGGGTGTGGAACAGCAGCTCGCCGGGGCCGGTGCGCTCGGCGAGCGCGACGGCTGCGGCGACGGTGGCGTGCCCGCAGAAGGGGACCTCGGCCTTGGGGCTGAAGTACCGGACGGTGTAGGCGCGGCCGGGGGTGGCGGCGGGGGTCAGGAACGCGGTCTCGCTGTAACCGAGCTCGGCGGCGATTCCCAGCATGCCGTCCTCGTCGAGCGTCCCCGCGTCGAGGACGACCCCGGCGGGGTTCCCCCCGTCCGGCTCCCCCGAAAACGCGGCGTACCGCAACACGTCAACTTCCCGAATCATCATGCCCCCGCAACCACAAAACCCCGCCCTTCCATTCCCACCACGGACCTCCGCCCCGAACCCGCTCCTCAAGCGCCGGAGGGGCTGGAAGTTGCCCCCTCGCCCGAGACCCCAACCGGCTCACGACGCCGACCGGGCAAACTCCAGCCCCGCCGGCGTTTGAGGCGCGGGTCCGGGCGGAGCCCGGTGCCCGGCGCCAGCCGGGTTGCCTTGGGCCCTGCCCCAGACCCCGCTCCTCAAGCGCCGGAGGGGCTGGAGTTGCCCCGGCTCGTGGGCATCCGCGGGCCGTCGTCTCGGGGCTCCGCCCCGAACCCCGCGCCTCAAACGCCGGCGAGGCTGGAAGTTGCCCCCTCGCCCGAGACCCCAACCGACTCACGCCGCCGACCGGGCAAACTCCAGCCCCGCCGGCGTTTGAGGCGCGGGCTCGGGCGGAGCCCGGTGGGGTCAGCCGCGGCCGATGTAGGGCATGGTGGTGGCCATGACCGTGGCGAACTGGACGTTCGCCTCCAGGGGGAGTTCCGCCATGTGCCGGACCGTACGGGCCACATCCGCCGCGTCCATCACCGGCTCGACCGCCAGCTCCCCGTTCGCCTGCAGGATCCCGCTCTGCATCCGCTCCGTCATGTCCGTCGCCGCGTTGCCGATGTCGATCTGACCGCAGGCGATCCGGTACGGGCGCCCGTCCAGGGACAGGGACTTGGTGAGGCCGGTCACGGCGTGCTTGGTGGCCGTGTACGCGATCGAGTGCGGCCGCGGCACGTGCGCGGAGATGGATCCGTTGTTGATGATCCGGCCGCCCTGCGGGTCCTGCTCCTTCATCAGCCGGAACGCCCCCTGCGCGCACAGGAACGCACCGGTCAGGTTGACGTCCACGACCCGCCGCCAGTCCTCGTACGCGAGCTCCTCCACCGGCACCCCGCCGGGCCCGAACGTGCCCGCGTTGTTGAAGAGCAGGTCCAGCCGCCCGTACCGCTCGCGCACGGCCGCGTAGAGCGCCGCGACCTCCTCCGGCGCGCTCACGTCGGCCGGTACGCACAGCACCTCCGCCCCGCCCGCCGCCTCCGCGGTCCGCTCCAAGGGCTCGGCCCGTCGTCCGGCCAGGGCCAGCGACCAGCCGGCGGCGGCGAGCTCCAGGGCGACGGAGCGGCCGATCCCGGAGCCCGCGCCGGTCACCACCGCGATCTTCTTCCCGGTTGCGTTCATGAGGCCGCACAGTACGTCAGCCGGGCCGCCGGGCCGGGGACGTTCCACCAGGTGAGAGCGGGCCCCGGGCCGGGCGCGGGCGGCGGCCCGTCCGGTCGACGGGACGGGCCGCCGTAAACTCTCCGGGTGAATCTCTCCGTCCCCACCGGCGACGCCCTGCGCGCCGCGCTCTCGGGCCTGCTCGACGGCCTCCCGCCTAAGCAGGCCGCGCAGGCCGTCGACCGGCTGATCGCCAACTACCGGGGGCGTACCCCGACCGACGCGCCCGTGCTGCGCGACCGTTCCGACGTGGCCGCGTACGCCGCGTACCGGATGCCGGCCACCTTCGAGGCCGTACGGGCCGCGCTGGCGGGTCTCGCGGACGCCCTGCCGGGCTGGTCCCCCGCCTCGCACGTGGACGTGGGCGGCGGCACCGGTGCGGCGACCTGGGCGGTGGACGCCACCTGGGAGGGGCCGCGGGAGACCGCCGTCCTCGACTGGGCCGAGCCCGCCCTCGCGCTGGGCCGGGAGCTGGCCGGGGCCTCCGGGTCCGAGGTGCTGCGCGGGGCGGTGTGGCGCAAGGCGGTCATCGGCAGCGGCCTGGCGCTGCCCGAGGCGGACCTCGTGACGGTCTCGTACGTGCTCGGCGAGCTGACCGGGGAGGCGCAGGAGGCGGTGGTCGCGGAGGCCGCCGCGAAGGCCGGCACGGTGGTGGTCATCGAGCCCGGCACCCCGGAGGGCTACCTGCGCGTCCGCGCCGCGCGGGACCGCCTGATCGCGGCCGGCCTGCGGATCGCGGCCCCCTGCCCGCACGACGGCACCTGCCCGATCCCGGTCGGGGAGGACTGGTGCCACTTCTCGGCCCGGGTCAGCCGCAGCTCCCTGCACCGCCAGGTCAAGGGCGGCACCCTGGCGTACGAGGACGAGAAGTTCAGCTACGTGGCGGCGACCCGGCTGCCGGCCGCCCCGGCGGGCGCCCGGATCACCCGCAGGCCCCAGATCCGCAAGGGCCTGGTCCTGCTGGACCTGTGCGGACCGGAGGCGGAGGGGCTGACCCGGGCCACCGTCACCAAGCGGCACGGCGCGCTGTACAAGGCGGCCCGGGACGCGGAGTGGGGCGACGCCTGGCCGCCGCCGCAGGACGCGGACTGAGGGGGTCTCCTCCGGCCCGCGCCCGGCGGCGCGCACCACGCGGGCCGCGGCGCACGGACTCCCCGCGCAGGCCCCGGCGTACGGGCTCCCCGTACGGGCTGCGCGCCGGACCGCCCCGTACGGCTACGGCTACGGCTACGGCTACGGCGCCGGGCGCAGCTCCTGCGTGCAGCACTTGACGCTGCCGCCGCCCTTGAGGAGCTCCCCGAGGTCCATGCCGATGGGCTCGAAGCCGCGGTCACGCAGCGGCCCGAAGAGGCCGACCGCCGCCTGCGGCAGCAGCACGTGCCGGCCGTCCGAGACCGCGTTCAGGCCGAGGGCCGCCGCGTCGGCCGCCGAGGCGATCAGCGCGTCGGGGAACAGGTGCCGGAGCACCGAGCGGCTGCCGGGCGAGAAGGCGTCCGGGTAGTACATGACCTCGTCGCCGTCGAGCACGCACAGGGCGGTGTCGAGGTGGTAGTACCGCGGGTCGACCAGGTCGAGCCCGATCACCGGGCGGCCGAAGAACTCCTGGGCCTCGTCGTGCGACAGCGGGCTGGAGCGGAAGCCCCGGCCGGCGAGCAGGTAGCGGGCCGTGACGGCGAAGTCCCCCTCGCCCTCGTTGACGTGCGAGGGCTCGTGGACCTCGGTGAAGCCGTTGCTGCGGAACCACTCCAGGTGCGCTTCGGCCTCGGCGGCCCGTTCCGCGTACGCGAACCGGGCGCCGAGCACCCGGCCGTCGACGACGGTCGCGCCGTTGGCGGCGAAGACCATGTCGGGCAGGCCGGGCCGGGCGTCGAGGATCTCGACGGTGTGCCCGAGCGAGCGGTAGCGGTCCCGCAGGTCCTCCCACTGGGTCTGGGCGAGCTGAAGGTCCACCGGCTTGGCCGGATCCATCCACGGGTTGATGGAGTAGCTGACCCTGAAGTGCGCGGGTGGGCACATCAGGTAGCGGCGGGGTGTTGCGTCTCGGTGCACGTAATGCTCCTCACGACACGGGCCAGGAAGACACACCGGGAGGGACGGGTGGTACTGGATACAGAATCGTCTCTCCTCGCGGCTCTGCTGTAGTGAACTGATCGGGTGGTTTGCCCGTCGAAGAGCTGTCCGAAGCCTTGCGCTAGGTTTTCCGCCATGTCCGACCCGATGTCCGGCCCGCCGGCCGACCGCGGGCCCGCCCGCTCCGGCGGCCCCGCCAAGGCCCCCGACGCCACCAGGCGCAGCGAGCGGTCCCGCCGCGCGATCCTCGACGCCGCCCTCGCCCTCGTCGGCGAGGTGGGCTACAACAAGCTGACCGTCGAGGCCATCGCCGCCCGCGCGGGGGTGGGCAAGCAGACCATCTACCGCTGGTGGCCCTCGAAGGCCGCCGTGCTGCTCGACGCCTCGCTCGCCCTGTCGGGGGCGGCCGGGGAGGAGGAGGGCGGCCGGCCCGCCTTCCCGGACACCGGGGACCTGTGTGCCGACCTGAAGCACGTCCTGCGGGCCACCGTGGACGAGCTGAGCGACCCCGCGTACGAGGCCCCGGCCCGCGCGCTGACGGCCGCCGGGGCCACCGATCCCGAGCTCGGCGCCCGGTTCACCGAGCAGCTGCTGATGCCCCAGCTCGCCCTGTACGAGGAGCGGCTGCGCACGGCGGCGGCCGCGGGCCAGATCTCCGCAGACACCGATGTGCGGCTGGTGGTGGAGATGCTGGTGGGCCCGCTGACCCACCGCTGGCTGCTGCGGACGGGCCCGCTGGGCCACGCGTACGCCGACGCCCTCGTGGAGCAGGTCCTCCGGAGCATCAGGACATGACTTTCGCCTCACATCCGGCTCTGCGGGCCCCCCGGTTGGGAAGTGCGGTCACCTGGGGCCCAGGATGGTGGGACGATGGATTGGTCTGCCGGGGCAACGGTGAGGTGAGGGGATTCATGGGGTCCGATTCCGGCCGCGACGAGCGCGGCGTGACGGGCAGGTTCGCCCAGTGGCTGCGGGGTTTCCGGGGGCCCGCCGCGGACGACCCCGGCCGTGAGCGCGAGGCGCTGCTGCGGGCCGTGGCCGCCGCCGGGCTGCCGCTCGCGCCGGCCGCGCATCCGGCCGGCTACCGGTGTTCGTGCGAACGGATCGGCTGTCCCACCCCGGCCCGCCACCCGCTGTCCTTCGCCTGGCAGACGCAGTCGACGACCGACCGCGCGCAGGTGGAGCGGTGGGCCCGCAACCAGCCTCAGGCCAACTTCATCACCGCCACCGGGATGGTCCACGACGTGCTGGACGTGCCGCTGGAGGCGGGCCGCAGTGCGCTGGAGCGGCTGCTGGCGGCCGGGGTCGAGGTCGGGCCGGTCGCCGAGTCCGGCGGGGCCGCAGGGGACGGCCGGATGCTGTTCTTCACCGCCACCCGCGGCACCCCCGAGGACGAGGACGAGTGGTGGCCGTGCGAGCTGGACTGCCACCCGGAGACGATGGACGAGCACCCGGGGCTGCGCTGGCACTGCCGCGGCAGCTACGTGCTGGTCCCGCCCGCCCGGCTGCCCGGCGACCTGGAGGTGTCCTGGCTGCGCGGCCCGGAGCACCCGCTGCCGGACCCGCTGACGCTGCTGGAGACGCTGACGGATGCGTGCGCGCGGCATGCGGAGGAGGCGGACCACGATCCGCACGCGGTGGCCTGGCCCCTGAGCCGCTGATCCTTCCGGAGGCTCCGCCTCGGACCCCCTCCGGGTGCGGAGGCCCCGCGAGGGCTTCAGTGGATCTCGGTCACGACCACGTCGAGGGACCACGCCTTGCCCGGCTTCTCGGGGGCTTCGCCCTCCACCGTGTAGCCGAGGTCCCGCAGGGCCGTACGCAGCTCGGCGGGGTCCGCGGGCGCAGCCCCGGAGACGAGCAGGTCGCGCACCAGCCGTCCCTTCGTCGCCTTGTTGAAGTGGCTCACGACCGACCGCTTCTCGACCCCGTCGACGATCTGGGAGTGCAGCACCCGCACGGTCGCCGTGCGCCCCGCGAGCTCCCCCTTCGGCCTCCAGGCCGAGGCGTACGCCGAGGAGCGCAGGTCCAGGACCAGGCCCTCGCCTGCGGCGGCCGGCATCACCTCGGCCATCGGGGCGCGCCAGTGGGCGCCCAGGGCGCCCAGCCCGGGCAGCTTCACCCCCATCGAGCAGCGGTACGAGGGGATCTCGTCGCCGATCCGCACCGCGCCCCACAGGCCGGAGAACACCAGGAGCGAGGCCTCGGCGCGAGCGCGGGCCGCCGGGTCCAGGCCGGCCAGGTCCAGGGCGTCGTACAGCACCCCGGTGTAGACCTCCCCGGCCGGGCGGGCCCCTGCGGTGCGCAGCTCGGCGTTCTTGGCGACCTCCCCGCGCAGGCCCTCGCTGAGGCCGAGGACCTCGCGGGCCTTCTCCTCGTCGGCCACGCACAGCTCGACCAGCTCGTCGAGGACGGCGGCGCGGGCCGGGGCCAGGCCCGGCAGGGAGAGCCCCTCGGGCTTGAGGGGGGCGCCGGGGCCGCCCGCGGCCTTTCCTTCGGACGGCGGCAGCAGCACGAGCACGGGGGGTCTCCTTCGGTACGGGCGGGCGAGGGGTGCGGCCCCCCGGAAAGCGTAGCTCCGCTGCGGACCGGCCCCGTCCGTCCGCTCGCCGTGCCGGTCCGGGCGCCCGCACCTACGCTCGGGTACATGCCTCGCCGTCAGATGCACATGACCGGCGCAGCGGCTGCCCCGCTGCAGGACGCCCTGCGCGCGCTGCGCGCGGAGCTGGACGTGCCCGCGGAGTTCCCGGCGCAGGTGCTGGAGGAGGCGCAGTGGGCCGCGCAGGACCCGCGGCTGCCGTCGGAGGACGCCACGCACATCCCCTTCTTCACCATCGACCCGCCCGCCTCGGTGGACCTGGACCAGGCCATGCACCTGGAGCGGCGGCCGGGCGGCGGGTACCGGGTGCACTACGCGATCGCGGACGTGGCCGCCTTCGTCGCGCCGGGCGGGGCGGTGGACGCGGAGGCCCACCGGCGGGTGACCACCCTGTACTTCCCCGACGGGAAGGTGCCGCTGCACCCGCCGGTGCTGTCGGAGGGCGCGGCCAGCCTGCTGCCGGACCACACGGCCCCGGCCCTGGTGTGGCGGCACGACCTGGACGGGGAGGGCCGGGTGCTGTCCACGGAGGTGCGGCGGGCGGTGGTGCGCAGCCGGGCCAAGCTGGACTACACGGGGGTGCAGCACGCCCTGGACGGCGGCGGGGCGGCGGAGCCGCTGGTGCTGCTGCGGGAGATCGGCCAGCTGCGGGAGGCGCTGGAGGTCGAGCGCGGGGGCGTCTCGCTGAACGTGCCGGAGCAGGAGATCACGGCCCAGGACGGCGGTTTCGCGCTGTCCTACCGGGCTCCGCTGGCCGCCGACGGCTGGAACGCGCAGATCTCCCTGATGACGGGCATGGCGGCGGCCGGTCTGATGCTGCAGTCGGGTACGGGGATCCTGCGGACCCTGCCGACGGCCCCGGACGGTGCGGTGGGCCGGCTGCGCCGGGCGGCGAAGGCCCTGGGCATCGACTGGCCGCACCACGTCCCGTACGCCGAGCTGGTGCGCTCCCTCGATCCGCGGCAGTCGAAGCACGCGGCCTTCCTCCAGGAGTGCACGGCCCTGCTGCGCGGGGCGGGCTACACCGTCTTCCGGGACGGGGCGGCCCCCGATCCCTCGGTGCACGCGGCGGTGGCGGCTCCGTACACGCACTGCACCGCCCCGCTGCGGCGGCTGGCGGACCGGTACGCGGGCGAGCTGTGCGTGGCGGTCTGTGCGGGGCAGGCCCCGCCGGAGTGGGTGCTGTCGGCGCTGGACGGGCTGCCGAGGGAGATGGCGGACGGCTCGCGGCTGGCCAACACGGTGGAGCGGGAGTGCGTGGACCTGCTGGAGGCGGCCCTGCTGAAGGACCGGGTGGGCGAGGTCTTCGACGCGACGGTGATCGACGTGAAGGAGCGCGAGCCGCGGGTGGGCACGGTGCACCTGGAGGAGCCCGCCGTGGTGGGCCGGGTGGAGTCCGCCGGGGGCCCGGTGCCGCTGGGCGAGCGCATCCGGGTCCGGCTGACGCAGGCCGACCCGGGCACGGCCAAGATCCTCTTCGTCCCGGCCTGAGCCAGGCCGCGCGGGGCCGGGCCCGGTCGGTCCGGGGCGGAGCCGGGCCTGCGCGGGCGGGCCGCCACGGCCCCACATGGGCGGCTCTGCCACGTTTTGCGGTGTGTTCGGATGAATGACCACTGATCATCCCGACATAGTGCGGGCATGACGCACACCCCCTCCCCCTCCCGCCGGCGCGGCCGCGCCCGCGGGGCCCTCCTCTGCGCCGCCCTGCTCGCCCTCACGGTCCAGACCGCCACCGCCACCGCCACCGCCACGGCCGCGCCCGGCCTCGCGCCCGCCGCCGGATCCGGCGGCAGGGGCGACTGCGTACGGACCGCACGGCCGCTCGGGGACCAGGCCCGCGAGGTGCTGGCCATCGCCCGCCGGGCCCAGCAGGAACTGCACCTGAAGTCCGTGGAACTGAAGGTCACGGTCGACGGGAAGGAGGTGCTGACCGACGCCCTCGGCGAGTCCATGACGAAGGTGCCGGCCGAGCCCGGCATGCACTTCCGGGCCGGATCGGTGGTCTTCTCGCACATCGGGACCCTCCTCCTCCAGCTGGCCGAGGAGAAGAGGCTCCGGCTCGACGACACCGTGGAGCGCTGGCTGCCGCGGCTGCCGAAGGCCGACAAGATCACCCTCCGGATGCTGGCCACCAACACCAGCGGGCTGCACGACTACGTCACCGACCCGGACTTCCTGGCCGAGCTGGAGGCGCATCCGTTCCGCCAGTGGACCCCGCAGGAGCTGCTGGCGTTCCCGTTCAGCCACTCGTTCTGGTACACCCCGGGCACCAACTGGAGCTACTCGCACGCCAACTACGTGCTCCTCAGCGCCGCGCTGGAGAAGATCACCGGCACCCGCATCGACCGGCTGCTGAAGGAGCGGGTCTGGGGCCCGCTGGGGCTGCGGAACACGCAGAACAACTTCACCCCGGACATCCCGTCCCCGGTCCTGCACGCCTTCACCGCCGACCGCGGCTTCTACGAGGAGTCGACGTTCTGGAACCCCTCGTGGACCACCGCCCCGGGCGCGGTCATCACCAGCCACATCTGCGACCTGGCCCGCTCCGCGGAGGGGGTGGGCCGCGGTGAGCTCCTCTCGGCCCGCTCGTACCGCACCCTGCTGGACCCGGGCACGGTCGGCCTCGGCCGCCCGACGGCGAAGTGCCCGGACACGGTCTGCATCCCGCAGACCGACGAGCAGCACTTCGGCCTGGGCGTCCTCGTGGTCAACGGCTGGGTGGTCCAGAACCCGTCGTTCTCGGGCTACGCGGCGCTCCAGGCGTACCTGCCGTCCGAGCGGCTGGCCATCGCGGTGTCCGCCACCAAGGAGGCGAACGCCCCGGAGGGCAACCAGGCCCAGGTGATCGGCCGCCGGATCGCGGCCGCACTCGCCCCGGACACCCCGCTGTAGTCCGCGGTCGGGCCTTGGTGCGGGCCCGGGTAGCATGGTCACCACGGCAGACGAGCCGGCCGGGCGGCCGCGTCGGGATCCGCGAGGGTCCCGCCGAGGAACGTCCGGGCTCCACAGGGCAGGGTGGTGGGTAACGCCCACCCGGGGTGACCCGCGGGACAGTGCCACAGAAAACAGACCGCCGGGGGCTTCGGCCCCCGGTAAGGGTGAAACGGTGGTGTAAGAGACCACCAGCGCCTGGGGTGACCCAGGCGGCTAGGTAAACCCCACCCGGAGCAAGGTCAAGAGGGGCCGGAGCGATCCGGCCCTGCGCGGACGATCGAGGGCTGCCCGCCCGAGTCCGCGGGTAGACCGCACGAGGCCGGTGGCAACACCGGCCCTAGATGGATGGCCGTCTCCCCGGCGACCGCGAGGTCTCCGGGTGACAGAACCCGGCGTACAGGCCGACTCGTCTGCCGCCTCACACCGGGTTCCGCCGCCTCTCGGGGCTAGCGGAGGCCGGACTGGGCGCGCGTGGTGAGCTTGCCGTTCTCGAAGAGGAACGTGGCCACGCCGAAGGTGCGGGACTGCTCGCAGTGGTACGTGGACTGCTTCAGGCCGCGGGCCTCGGCCTGGCCCACCCGCACACAGGTGCCCTTGCCGGCGATCTCGTGCATCTGCGCGACGGTCTTGCCGGCGGTGACCTTCCGGTACTTGGCCTTGGTCATGAGGCCGTTGGACTTGCCCCCGTCCAGGAAGACCTGGCTGCGGGCCTCCAGCTTGTCGTTGGTGAAGACGAAGTCGGCCAGGCTGTAGGGCTTGTCGCCCTTGCACTCGTAGCTCTTGACGCGCACCCCGCCGGCGCTGGTGTCATCGACCAGCTTGCAGGCACCGCGGCCGGCGGCGGCGTGCAGCGCGGCGACCGGGGAGCCGAGCTTGACCTTGTCGTACTCGGCCTTCGTGATGGTCGCGGTGGCGGCACTGGCGGTCGTCGCGGAGGCCAGGCCCAGAGCGGCGGCGAGGACGGGCACGGCGAGCGCGCGCATGCGGGACATGCGTTTCCCTTCGGCTGGGGTGGGTGTGGAGGCGACGTGAAGGCGTCGCGGACCCCGGCATGGTGCACATAATTTCGAACGGCCCGGAAGGGCGATTTCCGGCCACCCGCCCTGGCAGATCCGGCCGCGCACCGCGGTCTGCGGTGCGCGGCCGGATTCCGTTTCCCGACCCGCTCAGCGCAGGTGCGAGGTGTCGTTCAGCAGCCGCAGCGAGGCGTTGCCGTCCGCGTAGTAGGCCACCGCCGAGAGCGAGGCGGCCGACAGCTCCATCCGGAACAGCGACTCCGGAGGAGCCCCCAGCGCCAGTCGGACCAGGGTCTTGACCGGCGTCACGTGCGTGACGAGCAGCACCGTACGGCCCTGGTGGGCGGCGAGCAGCCGGTCCCGCGCCGAGGCGACCCGGCGGGCGACCGTCGCGAAGCTCTCGCCCCCTCCGGTCGGGGCGGCCTTGGGCGAGGCCAGCCAGGCGTCCAGGTCGGCCGGGTGGCGTTCGCGCACCTCGGCGAAGGTGAGCCCCTCCCAGGCGCCGAAGTCCGTTTCGCGCAGCCCCTCCTCAAGGGTGACCGGCAGGCCGAGCCGGTCGGCGACGGCCTGGGCGGTCTGGCGGCAGCGCCGCAGCGGGGAGCTGACCACCGCCTCGATCGTCCCGCGGGCGGCGAGTGCCCGGGCCACTGCCTCGGCCTGCCGCAGCCCGGCCGGGGACAGCTCGGGATCGGTGCCGCCGCTGCCGGAGAACCGCTTCTGCGGGGTCAGTGCCGTCTCCCCGTGCCGCAGGAGCACGAAGGTGGCGGGGGTGCCGAGATCCGGGCCCGACCAGCCGGACGAAGGGGCCGCCGGTACGGGCGCCTCGACCGCGGGACCCTCCTCGGGGTGCGCGGCAGGGCCGGCCGCCGCCTGCGCCGCCTCCGGGAACAGGGTGTCCTCGGCGTGCACTCCGCGCGCCGGGACCGGCGTGCGGGCGGCGGCGGGTACCGGCGTACGGGCGGCGGCCAGGGCAGCCCGGGCGGCCGCGGCACCCGCCGCCGCGTCGCCCACCGGACCGGCCGGGGGCGGGACCGCCAGGTTCCGGGCGGCACCGGTGTCCAGCGCGGCGGTGGAGGCCGAGGGCTCCCACTGGCGGCCCTGCCGGCCCGCGTCCATCGCCTCGTTGGCGAGCCGGTCCGCGTGCTTGTTCCGCTCGCGCGGGATCCACTCGTACGACACCTGCGCGCCGGGCAGGATCCGCGCGGCCTCGGCCGCGAGCGGCTTCATGTCGGGGTGCTTGATCTTCCAGCGGCCCGACATCTGCTCGACCACGAGCTTGGAGTCCATGCGGACCAGGACGACGGCTTCCGGCGAGAGCTCGGCCGCCGCCTTCAGGCCCGCGATGAGGCCCCGGTATTCGGCCACGTTGTTCGTCGCGACACCGATGTACTCGGCCCGTTCGGCCAGGGTCTCACCGGTCGCGGGGTCGATGACCACCGCTCCGTAGCCCGCGGGCCCCGGGTTGCCCCGGGACCCGCCGTCGGCCTCGACGACAAACCGCGGCATCAGATGCCCGAGTCGGCCGTACGGACGAGGATGCGGCCGCAGTTCTCGTGCCGGACCACCTGGTTCGGCGCGGCCGCCTTGACCTCGTTGACCTCGGCGATGTCCAGCTCGATCTGGCAGCCCAGGCAGCGGCGCTGGTAGAGCTTGGCGGCGCCGACGCCGGCCTGCTTCACGCGGATCTTCTCGTACAGCGCGACCAGGTCGGCCGGGATGGAGGCGACGACGAGCTCGCGGTCCTTGGAGACCTTGGCGGTCTCGGCGTCGATCTCGGCGGTCGCGGCGTCGCGGCGGGCGGTGGCGTCGTCCGTCTTCGCCTGGAGCGCGGAGACCCGCTCGGTCAGCTCGGCGACGCGCTCCTGCGCGGACTCGCGGCGCTCCATGACCTCCAGGACCACGTCCTCCAGGTCGCCCTGGCGCTTGGCGAGGGAGGCGATCTCCCGCTGGAGGTTCTCCAGGTCCTTCGGGGAGCTCACAGCACCGGAGTCCAGGCGCTGCTGGTCGCGGACCGCGCGCTGGCGCACCTGGTCCACGTCCTGCTCGGCCTTGGTCTGCTCGCGCTGGGTGTCGCTCTCCTCGGTCTGCGCGGCGACGAGCAGGTCGCGCTGCTGGCTGAGGTCCTTGTTCAGGGAGTCGAGCTCGGCGTGCTCGGGCAGCGACTTGCGCTTGTGGGCGAGCTGCGACAGCCGGACGTCCAGGGCCTGGAGGTCGAGAAGTCGGATCTGGTCGGCGGGCTCGGCGTTCAGTTGGGGGCTCCTGAGATAGAAGAAGGGGACATCGGGGAGGGTTCGGAGGGCGCGTGCGCCGTCCAGGGGTCGGTGACCGTGCGCGAGACGTGGGTGCGCAGGCCCCAGCCGTGGCGCTCGGACACGGCGTCGAGCTGGGCGGCGGCCTGCTCGCACCAGGGCCATTCGGTGGCCCAGTGGGCGGCGTCCACGAGGGCGAGCGGGCTGGTCTCGCGGGCCTCGGACACGGGGTGGTGGCGCAGGTCGGCGGTGAGGAAGGCGTCCACCCCGGCGGCGCGAACCTGCCCGAACAGGCTGTCGCCGCTGCCGCCGCTGACGGCGACCGTGCGCACCAGCGCGTCCGGGTCGCCGGCGACGCGGATGCCCTGGGCGGTGCGCGGCAGCCGGGCGGCGGCCCGGGCGGCGAACTCCCGCAGGGTCTCGGGGTGGTCGAGCACGCAGAGCCGCCCGAGGCCGCGGCGGCCCGAGGGGTCGCTCGGGTCGGGCACGAGGGGGCCGGTGATGCGCAGGTCGAGGGCGCCGGCGAGGGCGTCGGAGACGCCGGGGTCGGCGGTGTCGGCGTTGGTGTGCGCGACGTGCAGCGCGATGTCGTTCTTGATCAGGGTGTGCACGACCCGGCCCTTGAAGGTGGAGGCCGCGACGGTGGTGGTGCCGCGCAGGTAGAGCGGGTGGTGGGTGACCAGCAGGTCCGCACCCAGCTTCACCGCCTCGTCGGCGATCTCCTGGACCGGGTCCACGGCGAACAGGACCCGCGACACCTCGGCGTCGGGGTCTCCGCAGACGGTGCCGACGGCGTCCCACTCCTCGGCCCGGGCGGGGGGCCAGAGGGAGTCGAGCGCGGCGATGACTTCAGACAGACGGGGCACGGAGGCAAGGCTACCGTCCGTGGCGCCGTTGGCCTGTCCCGGCGGGCTCCGGGCGCGCGCAGCACAACCGCCTCCCTTCTCACACGCGAATCGCCGGGCGGCCACCCTTATGTGTGAAGCAAAGGGGCTGCTGTTGTTCGGCAGGAAGTGCGAAAACTAGCTTCCTCACCGGAGGTGACGCACCGATGACCGCCTGTGCCATCGAAGCCATCGAACCCGCCGTGACGGCCGCCCCCGCGATCGCGATCGCCGCCGACGGCTCGTACGCCGCCCGGCTCGCCGGAGCGGGCGAGGCCCGCTTCCCGGAGCGCTGGACCCTGGGCGGACCCGAGCCCTACGCGGTGCCGCTGCCGCTGGCGCAGCCCGAGGAGGCCGACAGCGAGGTCCTCCCGCTGGCCGACGGGCGGGTGCTGATCCACCGGCGGGTGGCCGAGCGGCACGCCTTCGCGCTGCTCTACCCCACGGGGGCGGCGGCCGGGCCGCGTACGGGCGAACTGCCGCTGGGCGGGTTCGAGGCGGCGGGCTACGAGCGGGTGTCCCTGCTGCCCCCGGTGCCCGACGGGCAGGGGGCGTACGCGCTGGCCGTACGGGCGGAGACCGCCGAGGTGTGGCGGCTGACCTGCGCGGGCACCGGGCCGCGGCGGCTCGCGGTGGTGCCGGGCCGCTGCTCGGGCGGGGTGTGGCTGGACCGCGGGGGACGGCTGCTGGCGCTGGACCGCGAGCAGGGCGGCCGCACCAAGGCGGTGGCCGTGGACCTGGGGGGCGGCGGGGAGGTCTCCCCCCTCCTCCAGATCGCCGAGGCCAGCAACGACCGGCTGCTGCTGGCCGACCCCGACAGCGGGCTGCTGCTGATCCGCTCGGACGCGCCGGGGGAACCGCGGCTGGGCTGGGGGGTGCTGGGGAGCTCCCGGCCGGTGCGGTTCCCGGAGTGCCTGAAGGGCGAGGGGGCGGGGGCGGTGCCGTTCGCGGTGCAGCCGGGGCAGATCCTGATGCCCGAGAACTGCGCGGTGGCCCTGCGGCTGGCCGACGGCCAGCTGGGGCTGTGGCGGCCGGCCGACCGCTGGCTGTTCCGGCTGCCGGCGCCGGGGGGCTGGCTGGGCGGGGGGCTGTGGACCGGGGAGGGCGTGCTGCGGCTGCCGTACGCGACGGCGGAGGTGCCGTGCGGGGTGGTCCACCTGACGGTCCCGCAGGCACCGCCGGTACGGGTCGCCCCGCAGCCCGTACCGGCTGCGGCGCGGCCGGTGCCGCTGCAACAGGCGCCCCTCACGAAGCGCTGACGCGGCGCGCCGCCTCTCTCGCCCTCTCCTCCCCTCCCCCCTCTGCGACACGATGCGGCGCAAACCCTTTGGCCACTGTCAGTGGGCACCCCGATACTTCTGACGGCCCGTCGCGTGTGATGGGATGACGGGCCGGGGGATCCGTCGCGTCATGGGAGGCGCGGGCGGAGCGAGAGAACGATTCGGAGTGACTTCCCACATGTCTGATGTGACCAGCGAGACGATCGAGGCGGCGGGGGCGGCAGGGGGCCGGCACCGGGGTGGGGCCGCGGCGTCCGAAGACCAGACGGTGCCCGCGCGGGGGCGGCACCGGCGCCCGGCCGACCCCCAGGAAGACCAGGCCGCAGCCTGACCCGCTCCCGGAACGGGCCCCGGGGCCCTGACCCTGCGGTCCCTTCCCGGGCCCGGCCCGTGCCCCGCGCCTCAAACGCCGGCGAGGCTGAAAACGCCTCGGGGCTCCGCCCCCGCACCCCCGGTCCTCAAACGCCGGACGGGCCGGATTCCGCCCCCGGCCCGTCCGTCACCTGCGGTGCGAAGCCGAGCCCCGCCGGCGATCGAGGCGCGGGGTGCGGGGGCGGAGCAGCCGGGAACGGCGGTGGGGTCATGCGTGGCGGAGGCCCAAGACCTCGGGGGCGGCGAAGGTCTCGGCCGCCGGGCGCCCCGCGAAGTGTGCGCTGAGCACGCCGTCCAGCTCCTCGTACGAGAAGACCTCCTTCGCCGTGTCGAACTTGGCCGCCACCTTCGGCCGCTCCATGACCACGACGATCCCGCCGTGCACCACGAACAGCTGCCCGTTCGCCCGCGCAGCGGCCGGCGAGGCCAGGTAGCCGACCAGCGGGGCCACGTGCTCGGGGGCGAGCGGGTCGAGCGCGCCCTCCTCCGGCACCTGGAAGCCCGCGAACACGTCCTCCGTCATCCGCGTCCGCGCCCGCGGACAGATCGCATTGGCGGTGACCCCGTACTTCGCGAGGGCGAGCGCCGTGGACGTCGTCAGCCCGACGATGCCGCCCTTGGCCGCCGCATAGTTCGGCTGCCCCGCCGAACCGCCGAGGAAGGCCTCGGAGGACGTGTTCACGATCCGCCCGTACACCGGTCCGCCCGCCGCCTTCGACCGCTCGCGCCAGTGCGCCGCCGCGAAACGCGTGGTGTTGAAGTGGCCCTTGAGGTGGACGCGGATCACCGAGTCCCACTCCTCCTCCGACATGGAGAAGACCATCCGGTCCCGCAGGATGCCCGCGTTGTTGACGAGGACGTCCAGCTTCCCGAAGCTGCTCACGGCCAGGTCCACCAGGGCGCGCGCCTGCGCGAAGTCGGCCACGTCCCCGAGGTGCGCCACGGCCCGGCCGCCGGCCGCGCGGATCTCCGCGGCCACCTCCTCCGCCGGGGCGGCGGAGGCCTCGCCGGTCCCGTCGCGGCCCGGCTGCCCGAAGTCGTTGACGACCACGCTGGCGCCGAGCCGGGCGAGTTCGAGCGCCTCGGCGCGCCCGAGCCCGCGGCCCGCGCCCGTCACGACGGCGGACAGCCCCTCAAGTGGCAGTGACATCAAGGTCCCTCTCGGTTTCGGATCGAGAACTCGGGTCGGGTCGCGTCAGCCCGGGTCGGCCGGCCGAGCCGGCGTGCAGGTCAGAGTGCGATGCAGGTGCGCAGCGCCGTGCCCGTGCGCATCTGGTCGAGGGCGTCGTTGATCTCGGCGAGCTGCACCCGGTGGGTGATCAGGCCCTCCAGGTCGATGCGCCCGGCCCGCCACAGAGCGATGGCCCGCTCGTACGACCGGATCACGTCCCCGCCGCCGTACAGGGAGGGCAGGATCCTCTTCTCGTCGAAGAAGAGCGAGAACATGTTGACCGCGAAGTTGTCGTCCAGCGCCCCCGCCCCCACCACGCACAGGGTGCCGCCGCGCCGGGTCATCTCGTACGCGGTCTGCGCGGTCTGGGACTTGCCGACCACCTCGAAGACGTAGTCGAAGCCCTCGCCGGAGGTGATCCGCTGCTTGGCGTCGGCGAACCCCTCCGGGGAGACCGCCTCGGTGGCCCCGAAGCGCAGGGCCGCCTCCCGCCGCGAGGGCACCGGGTCCACGGCGACGATCTGCGCCGCGCCCTGCACCCGGGCGCCCTGGATGGTGGAGATCCCGACCCCGCCGCAGCCGATGACGGCGACCGAGGAGCCGGCCTCCACCTTCGCGGTGTTGATCGCGGCGCCGAGGCCCGTGGTGACCCCGCAGCCGATCAGGGCGGCGATGTCGAAGGGCACGTCGTCCGGGATGGGCACCGCGCAGCCCGCCGCGACCACGACCTCCTCGGCGAAGGTGCCGGTCCCGGCGAAGCCGAAGACCTCGCCGCCCGCGCGCCGGAAGTTCGGGGTGCCCGCGTTGACGAATCCGGCCAGGCACAGGTGGCCCTGGCCGCGCTTGCAGGAGGGGCACTGCCCGCAGGCGGGCAGCCAGCAGACCAGGACTCGGTCGCCCTGGCCGATCCCGGTGACCCCGTCGCCCACGTCGAGGATCTCGCCCGCGCCCTCGTGGCCGGGGACGAAGGGGGCCGGCTGGGGCAGCACGCCGTTCATCGCGGACAGGTCGGAGTGGCACAGGCCGGTGGCCCGGATGCGGATCCTCACCTTGCCGGGGCCGAAGCCGACCGCCTCGATGTCGTCGACGACCTCCAGCTTGTCCTGGCCGATCTCGCTCTGCAGTGCTGCGCGCACGGTGCGGCTCCTCTCGAACTGCTGCGGTTGGGGTTACGCGTACGCCACGACGGTGTCGGCGAGGACCGGCGCGTCGTCCCGTTCGACGGCGGTCACCGAGACCCGGACGCGGCCCTCGGACTCCCACATCCGCATGCGCAGCGTTTCGCCCGGGAAGACGATCCCGGCGAAGCGCGTGCCGTACGAGCGGACGCGGGAGACGTCACCGCCGAGGACGGTGTCCACCACGGCCTTGAGGGTCATGCCGTACGAGCAGAGGCCGTGCAGGATGGGCCGGTCGAAGCCGGCGAGCTTGGCGAACTCGGGGTCGGCGTGCAGGGGGTTCCAGTCCCCGGAGAGGCGGTAGAGCAGGGCCTGCTCCTCGCGGATGGTCCGCTCCACGGTCCGGTCCGGGGCGCGGCCCGGCTCCTCGGTGCGGGCGGAGGGCCCGCGCTCCCCGCCGAAGCCGCCCTCACCGCGGACGAAGATCTGCGCGTCGCTGGTCCACAGGGGGCCGTCGGCGTCCGCGACCTCGGAGCGGAGCACGATCACGGCGGCCTTGCCCTTGTCCCAGACCGCGGCGACCTTGGAGTGCGAGACGGCCTCGCCCTTGACGGGGATGGGCCGGTGCAGCTCGATGGTGTGGCCGCCGTGCAGCACGGCGGCGAGGTCGACCTCGATGCCGGGGGCACCGAGCCCGCCCAGCATGGCCATGCCGGCGCCGGCGACGGTGGCGAAGCTGGGCAGGACGTGGAGCTTGGACTCCAGGGTGTAGCGCAGCTCGTCGGGGTCGGTGGCGGGGCGGCCGGCGCCGAGCCCGAGGTGGTAGAGCTGGATGTCCTTGTGGTCCCAGCGGATCTCGCTCCGGCGGGGTTCGGCGGCGAGCGCCCTGGCGGCATCGATCGGCATGAGGATGCTGCTCCTTGATCTTGGAAGACCTCGGTGCGGCCGTCCGCACCGTCGGCCGCACCGAGGTCGTTTCGGGGCCGGTTCCAGAGCGGTCCGTCCTGGAGTGGTTCTAGAACGCGTTCTAGGGACCGGGTGAGGGAATGTATAACGCACGCCCCGGTACTTGGGAAGAGTCCTGACCGCGCGTCAGATGGGCTGCCGGCAGGGCGTGTTCCGACGGCTGCGGGCCGGTGGCGGCTATCTTCTGGACATGGACGAGATGCCCCGCGACCACCGTCCCGCCAGGTCACTGCGGGTCCTGCTGGCTCCGGCGGACCCGGCGCTGGCGGTGCTGCTCGGGCTGGAGCCGGACATGGAGGTCGTGGCCCAGGTCGGCGCCGGGGAGGACCTGGCGGGGGCGGCGGTGCTGGCGTGTCCGGACGTGGCGCTGGTGGAGGAGGTGGAGGCGGTGCCGGTGGTGCGGGGGGAGGTGCCGGAGTGTCGGGTGCTGGTGCGGGTCTCGTCTGCGCGGAGTGGGGCGGCGGGGGGTGCGCTTGCCGCGGGGGCGGCCGGGGTCGTCCTCCGGGACGGGCCCGTCCCGGACCTTGCTGCGGCCATCCGCCGCGCGCTCACGGGCGAAACGGTGACCGACCCGACCCTCACCGACCCTGCGTCCCCCTGACCGCGTCCCCGACCCTGCGGGGCCTTCCCGACGGCAGGGGCTCCGCCCCCGCACCCCCGCGCCTCAAACGCCGGACGGGCCGGAGTTGCCCCCGGCCCGGACGTCGGCGACGGGCTGGACACTGCGGGGGTCAGGCGCGGCGCAGGAGCGTGACCACGGCCGCGCCGCCGAGGCCGATGTTGTGTGCCAGGCCGACCGCCGCCCCCGGCACCTGCCGCACCCCCGCCTCCCCCCGCACCTGCCACACCAGCTCCGCCACCTGCGCCAGCCCCGTCGCCCCCAGCGGATGCCCCTTCGAGATCAGGCCCCCCGACGGGTTCACCACCCACCGCCCGCCGTACGTCGTCGCGCCGGACTCCACCAACTCCCCCGACTTCCCGTCCCCGCACATGCCGAGCGCCTCGTACGTCAGCAGCTCGTTGACGGAGAAGCAGTCGTGGAGCTCGATCACGTCCACGTCCTCGATCCCGAGGCCGGAGCGCTCGTAGACCTGCCGGGCCGCCGCCGCGGTCATCGGCTTGCCGACCACGTCGATGCACGAGCCGGAGGCGAAGGACTCGGCGGTGTCCGTGGTCATGGCCTGGGCGGCGATCTCCACCGCCCGCCCGTGCAGACCGTGCGCGACGAGGAAGCGTTCGGAGACGACCAGCGCCGCCGCCGCACCGTCCGAGGTCGGCGAGCACTGGAGCTTGGTCAGCGGGCGGTGGATCTCCTTCGCCGCGAGGATCTCCTCGACCGTGTACACCTCGCGGAACTGCGCGTTCGGGTTGTCCGCCGAGTGCCGGTGGTTCTTGGCGGCCACGGCCGCGAGCTGCGCCTCGGTGGTCCCGTACCGGTCCATGTGCTCGCGGGCCGCGTTGCCGAAGATCTGGGCGGTGGGCGGGGTCATGTCGAATCCGTGGCCGGCGGCCATGATCCCGTAGTGCCGGGCCACCGGCGACGTCTTGAAGTCGCCCCCGTCGGTGCCCCCGCCCAGCGCCCCCCGCTTCATCTTCTCGAAGCCGAGGGCGAGCACGCAGTCGGCCGTACCGCCCTCGACGAGCTGCCGGGCCATCATGAGGGCGGTGGACCCGGTGGCGCAGTTGTTGTTGACGTTGTAGACGGGCACCCCGGTCAGACCGAGTTCGTACGCGGCCCGCTGCCCGGCCGTGGAGGCCTGGAAGCAGTAGCCCACGGGCACCTGCTGCACCAGGTCGTAGCCGATCCCGGCGTCCGCGAGAGCCGCGGTCCCGGCCTCCCGGGCCATGTCCCAGTACTGCCGGTCCCGCGACTCCGGCTTCTCGAACTTCGTCATGCCGACGCCCACGATGTACGACTTCACGATGTACGACTCCTAGTCCCTGGGGAGGCCGAGGATCCGCTCGGCCACGACGTTCAGCTGGACCTGGGTGGTGCCGCCCGCGATGGTCAGGCAGCGGGACATGAGCATCCCGTGCACGGCCCGCTCCCCCGCCCCCTCGCACACCGCGCCCGCCGGTCCCAGCAGTTCGAGCACGAGCTCGGCGGTCCGCTGCTGGTGCGGGGTCTGGACGAGCTTGCGGACCGAGGCCCCGGCCCCGGGCTCCAGCCCCGACACCTGCTGGAGGGTGGTGCGCATCCCGATGCAGGCCAGTGCGTGCGCCTCGGCGGCGAGGGCCCCGATCCGGGCCCGGTGGGCCCCGTCCAGGGCGCCGGCCCGGGCGATCAGCGCTTCGAGTCCGGTGCCGAAGGTCATCTGGTCGGCCATGTGGACGCGTTCGTTGCCGAGGGTGTTGCGGGCCACCTGCCAGCCGCCGCCCACCTCGCCCACCACTGCGTCGGCGGGCAGCAGCACGTCGTCGAAGAAGACCTCGTTGAAGAGGGAGTCCCCGGTGATCTCCTTGAGCGGCCGGATGGTGATGCCGGGGCTGTTCTTCATGTCCACGATGAAGTACGTGAGCCCGCGGTGCCGGGGGGCGGCGGGGTCGGTGCGGGCGAGCAGGATCCCGAAGTCCGCGGTGTGCGCGGAGCTCGTCCACACCTTCTGCCCGTTGACCTTCCAGCGGCCGTCGGGCAGCCGCTCGGCGCGGGTGCGCAGCGAGGCGAGGTCGGAGCCGGCCTCGGGCTCGGAGAACAGCTGGCACCACAGCAGGTCCCCGCGCAGGGTCGGCCCGAGGTGGCGGTCCTGCTGGGCCGGGGTGCCGTAGGCGAGGAGGGAGGGGACGACCCAGGTGGCGATGCCGAGGTCGGCGACCTTGACCCCGGCGGCCCGGAACTCCTGCTGGACGGCGAGCTGCTGTACGGGGCCGGCGCCCAGCCCGTACGGGGGCGGCAGGTGCGGGGCGGCGTAGCCGGTGGGGGCGAGGACCCGGCGGGCGGCGGCCGGATCGAGCCCGGCGGCCCCGGCGGCGGCCGCGCGGGCCCCTTCCCGGTGGGCGGCCGCGGACTCGGGCAGCTCCAGGTGCAGTTCGCGGCGCGCGCCGGCGGCGGCGAGCCGGACGGCGCGGGTGCGGTGCCCGTCGCCGGGCCCGAGGAGCTGCCGGGCGACGAGGGCCCGGCGCAGCCGGATGTGCGCGTCGTGCTCCCAGGTGAAGCCGATGCCGCCGAGGATCTGGATGCAGTCCTTGGCACAGGAGTACGCGGAGTCCAGCGCGGTGCCCGCGGCGAGGGCGGCGACCAGGCCGCGGACCTCGGCGGGCTCGGCGGCGGCCCGGTCGGCGGCCACGGCGGCGTCCCAGGCCAGGGCCCGGCCCTGCTCGACGCGGACCAGCATGTCGGCGCACAGGTGCTTGACCCCCTGGAACTGCCCGATGGGGCGGCCGAACTGCACGCGGACCTTGGCGTGGCCGGCGGCCGTGTCCAGGGCCCAGGCGGCGGTGCCGCAGGCGTCGGCGGCGAAGAGGGTGCAGGCCAGGTCGCGTACGAGCGCGGGATCCAGCGGCAGCAGGCGGTCCGCGGGCACCCGGGCGCCGTGCGCGGTGACCTCGGCGGTGGGCCGGGTGGGGTCGGCGCTGTCGTGGGTGCGGATGCGGAGGGCGGCGGCGTCCACCGCGAACCAGAGGGTGCCCTGTGCCGCCTCGGCCGCCAGCACCACGAGGTCGGCCTCGCCGGCGCCGAGCACGGGCGGGGCCGCGCCGTCGAGCAGGTGGCAGCCGCCCTCGACCGCCACGGCGGTCAGGCTCCCGGGGCCCAGGGCCACGGCCCCGATCCGGCTGCCGTCGGCGAGGGCGGCCGCGAGGGGGGCGGCCCCGGCCCGGTCCAGCACGGCGGCGGCCAGCGCGTTCGGGAGGAACGGGCCGGGCAGCGCGGCCCGCGCGGCCTCCTCGGCCACGACGGCGAGGTCGAGCAGGGTGCCGCCGTCCTCCAGGTGCGGGGCAAGCAGGCCCTGCGCGGCGGCGGCGTCCCAGTACCCGGGCCGCACCCCGGCCGCGGGCGGGCCGTCCAGCACCTTCCGCACCGCCTCGGGCGGCACGGCCCGCGCCAGCCAGCTCCGCACGACGGCGGCCAACTCCCGCTGCTCCGCTGTGATTCCGATGCCCATACGGTTCCCCGCCCGTCCTCGTGCGCATCCGGTGCCCGGTCGCGGGCCAGAGTAGAACACGTTCCATTCTGACGGAAGGTCAGGTCCGGGACGGGCGGGCGAGGGGGCCGGTGCGGGGGTGGCGGGGGCGGGGGCGGGACCCGGCGTGGTGGATTACCCGGCGGTAGGGCAGCATGAGGGCCCATCGTGGGCCGGCGGCGCGACGGGCCGTACGGCACGTCCGCGGCGCGGCACCGCCGCCGGCACCGGGCGGCACCACGCCCTGCACCGCACACCACCCCACTGCACTGCACCGCACTGCACCGAACCTGCCGGGAGGCACCATGGCACCCAAGCCGGAGATCCTCGCCGCCTTCGAGGCGGCCAAGGGGTTCATGCCGCTCCGGGAGGGCCTGGCCCTGTACGAGGCCGCCACGGCGGCGGCCGCCCTCGGCCTCCCGCTGCTGGAGGTCGGCACGTACTGCGGCCGCTCCACCCTCCTGCTCGCCGACGCCGCCCGCGAGGCGGGGCTGGTCGCGATCACGGTGGACCACCACCGCGGCAGCGAGGAGCAGCAGCCGGGCTGGGAGTACCACGACCCGACCGTCGTGGACCCCGAGGTGGGCCTCATGGACACCCTCCCGACCTTCCGGCGCACCCTGCACAAGGCCGGCCTGGAGGAGCACGTGCTCGCGCTCGTCGGCCGCTCCCCGCAGGCGGCGGCCGTCTGGGGCGGGCCGCTGGGCTTCGTCTTCATCGACGGGGGCCACACGGACGAGCACGCCACGGCGGACTACGAGGGGTGGGTCCCGCACCTGGCCGAGGGCGGGATCCTGGTGATCCACGACGTGTTCCCGGATCCGGCGGACGGGGGGCAGGCGCCGTACCGGATCTACTGCCGGGCGGTGGCGTCGGGCGCGTTCACGGAGGTCTCGGTGACGGACTCGCTGCGCGTGCTGCGACGCACGGGGCCGGGCCTGTAACACCCCCCGGGGGCCCCGCCCCCCGAACGCCGGACGGGCCGGATTTCGCCGCCCCCGCCTCGAACCTGCGGCTCTCCAGCCCGGTCGGCGATTGAGGCGCGGGGGTGGTGGTGGACATGCCGCGGGCGGGGTAACGGGGGGCGGGGCGGGGCGCGCGGCACTAGCATCGCGACGTGCCGTACGACGACAGCCCTCCGCTCCCGGAATCCGCAGACTCCATCCCCCCCGGCCCCCAGCCCTGGCTCCTCCGCCGCTCCACGCTCACCGTCGCCCTGGCCGCCCTCGCCCCGGTCTGCCTGGCCGGCTGGGTCCTGACCCAGGTGTTCGGCGGCAGCGCCGAGCCCGCGGCGGCCGGGCCGGGGCCGCAGGTGCCCCCGCCGGTGCCGGCCGCGCAGTCCCCCCGCCCCGCGCACTCGGGCGACGCCAAGGCCAGCCGCGCTCCGGCGACGAGCCCGGCCCCCCGCACCCCCGCCACCGGCACCGGCACCGGCACCCCCACCGGCACCGGCAAAGGCACCGGCCCCCTCGCCGGCCGCACCGTCGTGGTGGACCCCGGCCACAACCCCGCCAACTTCCAGCACTCCCGCGAGATCAACCGGCTCGTGGACATCGGCACCGGCCGCAAGGAGTGCGACACCACCGGTACGACGACCAACGCCGGGTACAAGGAGGCGGACTTCAGCCTCGACGTGTCCCGCCGCCTGCGCACGATCCTCGAACGACAGGGCGCCCGCGTGGTGCTGACGCACGAGGCGGAGCGCGCGTTCGGCCCGTGCATCGACGAGCGGGCCCGGATCGGCAACGAGGCGGCCGCCGACGCCGTGGTCTCCGTGCACGCGGACGGCTCCTCCGCGGGCAACCGCGGCTTCCACGTGATCCTCCCGGCCAAGGTCAAGGGCGGGGCGGCGGACACCGCCGCGATCGTCGGCCCGTCCCGCGAGCTCGGCGAGCGCATCGCGGGCAACTTCCTGCGCACGACGGAACTCGCCCCCTCCAACTACGTGGGCGGCGGCTCCGGTGTGGTCGTGCGCGACGACCTCGGCGGCCTCAACCTCTCGAAGCGCCCCAAGGTGTTCATCGAATGCGGCAACATGCGTGACGCCAAGGACGCTGCCCTGCTGACGGATCCGCAGTGGCGGCAGAAGGCGGCGCAGGGCATCGCGGACGGCATCGTCGGCTTCCTGGGCGGGTAGTCGTGGACGGGGGCCGGGTGCCCCCGCCCGACCCTGCGCCGGGAGGATCCGTACGATGGTCCCCGCCTCGCTCCGCCCCTGGCAGCGGCCGCGGCACCACGAGACGACGAGACGACGAGACCGAGAAGGACATCCAAGTGAACATCCGCTCCCTCACGAGAGGCGACGGCGTGGTGATCGGAGCAGCGGCGTTGCTGTTCATCGCCTCGTTCCTCGACTTCTACTCCGTCGACGGCCTCGACATGCCGAGTGCCTGGGACACCGACTTCTCCGGCCTGGCCCTCCCGACGATCTTCCTGCTCGGGTTCATCGGCACGGGCCTGCTCCTCGCCTCGCGCTTCCAGCCGGAGTCCCGCCAGCTCCTGGGCCTGCCCATGGCCTCCTGGGGCGCGGTGCTGCTCGTGGCCGCCGCCTGGGCCTCGCTGTGGTCGCTGATCCTGACCCCGGACCGCGCGAGCCTGGGCGCGGGGGCCATCCTCGCCTTCCTGGCCACGTTCGCCCTGGCCGGCGTGACGCTGTTCGGTTCGAAGGTCCCCGCCCTCAAGGGCGCCCTGCTGTCGGCCCCGGCCCCCGCGGCGGTCCCGTACGGCGGCCAGCCCGGCCAGCAGCAGCCCGGCGGCTACGGCTACCCCGGCCAGCAGCAGCCCTTCGGCGGCCCGCAGGCGGGCGCCGGGGGTCCCGGCGGCCTGTACGGCGGACAGCCGGAGCAGGCGCAGCAGCCGCACGCCGCGGGCGGGCAGCAGCACGACCCGGCGGCCGGCCGGCACGACGCCGGTCCGCAGGCGGGTGGCCCGGCGGCGGCGTTCGAGGCCTTCTGGTTCGCGGTTCCCGCCGCCCGGCCGCTGTTCGCGGAGGACGGCTCCGGCGCGCAGATCGCCGAACTGGCCCCCGGCACCTGGTACCTCGCGGTGGACCAGCGCGGCCCGTCCGCCCTGGTCGCGCAGACCCAGGACGGCCGCCGCGGCGTCCTCCAGGACACCTCGGACATCCAGCGCGGCTGACGCGCCCCGGCCGGGACGCCCCGGCCCGCACCAGCGGCCCCCCGCCCTTCCGGGCTGGGGGCCGTTGCCCTACAGTCCCCTGACTGACCGTCAGATGACGGTCGCCCGCGACGGACCTGCACGGCTCGTGCACCGGCTGCAACGGAGGGGACCCATGCGCCTGGGACTCGCGCTCGGCTACTGGGGCCGCGGCCCCCAACCGGCCCATCTCGACCTGGCCGCCGAGGCCGAGCGGCTCGGCTACGACTCGGTGTGGACCGCCGAAGCCTGGGGCTCGGACGCCTTCACCGCCCTGACCTGGATCGCCGCCCACACCTCGCGGATCCGGCTGGGCACCGCCATCGCGCAGATGGCCGCCCGTACCCCGACCGCCACCGCGATGCAGGCGCTCACCCTCGACCACCTCTCCGGCGGCCGGATGATGCTGGGCCTGGGCCTGTCCGGGCCGCAGGTGGTGGAGGGCTGGTACGGCCGCCCGTTCCCCGCCAGCCCGCTGACCGCGACCCGCGAGTACGTGGACGTGGTCCGCCAGGTCCTGCGCCGCGAGGGGCCGGTCGCCCTCGACGGCCGCTTCCACTCCCACCCGTACCGGGGGCCGGACGGCACCGGCCTCGGCAAGCCGCTCAAGTCGATCACGCATCCGCTGCGGGCGGACCTGCCGGTGCTGCTGGGCGCCGAGGGCCCGAAGAACATCGCGCAGACCACCCGGATCGCCGACGGCTGGCTCCCGCTGTACTGGTCGCCCGTCCGCCCGGAGGTCTACAAGGACGCGCTCGCGCAGGTGCCGGACGGGTTCGTGATCGCGCCGATGGCCCGGGCCCGGGTCTGCGAGGACGTCGCGGAGGGGCTGCTCCCGGTCAAGGCCATGCTCGGGTTCTACATCGGCGGCATGGGGCACGCGGCCCGCAACTTCCACGCCGATCTGATGGGCCGGATGGGGTACGAGGAGGAGGCCCGCCGGATCCAGGAGCTGTTCCTCGCGGGCCGCAAGGAGGAGGCGGTGCTCGCCGTCCCCGACGCCTTCGCGGACGAGATCTCCCTGGTGGGCCCGCGGGAGCGGATCGCGGAGCGGCTGGAGCTGTGGCGCTCGGGTCCGGTGACGGACCTCCTGGTCACGGCCCCGGACCTGCACACGCTGCGGGTCCTGGCCGAGCTGAACTCCTGAACCGGACGGCCCGCAGCCGCCGGACCCCGTGCGGGGTCCGGCGGCCGGGGGCCGGGCGGGGGTGGCGGCGGGCCGGACCAGCCGTGCCGGGAGCGGGGCCATGTCCTCCGCGGCGCAGGCCGGCGGCGGCTTCCGCCGCGCGCCCGGGCCCCTGCCGGGCCCGGTCCCCCGCCGGGCCCGGTCCGCCGACCCGTCAGCCGCCGGCCAGCTGGCCCGCGCTGGGCACCTTGTCCACGACCTCCGCGCCCGCGCTCCTGCCCGCGTCCTTCACCCCCTTGATGACGTTCTCGAACGAGGAGACGTCCGCGTCCCCGGCCTCGCCCTTGCGCAGCTTCGTCCCGAGGCCCTTCAGCGACTCGATGCCCGCGCTCAGCGGGGCCACCGCCTTCGACAGCAGCGGGTCGCCCTTGGCGTTGTTGACGGCCGCCTTCAGCCGGTTGTACGCGAAGGCCCCGGCGAGGCCCGCCTTGATGAGGGCGAAGGTGCGGCCCTTGGCGCCCTTCTTGAACTTGCCCGCCCGGTACGGCTTGACGATCCACTGGTACGTCGCCCCCGCCGCGAGCCCCGCATTGGCCACGAAGCGGGTCTTGGCGAGGCGCTGCCGCTCGACGGTGGCAGTGGGCGAGGGCTCGGCCTCCAGGGCGGCCAGGGCCTCGGCCTGCCACCCGGCCTGCGCCGCCTGCATCTGCACGGCCAGGGCCTGCTCCGCGTACCCCGCGGGGGTGAGGGACAGCGGGACCGCTCCGGCCTGGCCCCGGGGCGCCGCCGTGCTCGCGCCGCCGGCGCCGCCGCACCCGGTGGCTCCGGCGAGCAGCGCGGTGGACAGGGCCAGGGCGGTCAGGACGCGGCGGAATCGGACGGCTGTGGGTATGGACGGTCTGGACACGGTGTTCCTCCGGGGGAGTGAGGTGTCCCCCGCAGGTTCACCCGCGTGCCCGGACCCCGCCACTCGGGCCACCCGATCGGGCGGTCCCGGTGGCGCGGGCCCGGGCCGGGCCGCATCATGCCGCCGTCACTCCGCGGTGCCGGTGCAGCAGTCCGGGTCGAGCCCCGAGGGGAGCCCGGTGCCGCCGAAGACCGCCGTGGTGGCCTCGTCCCCGCCGAGGGCGGCGACCGCCAGGAGCAGGGAGCCGGCCGTCCACGTGGTCTGCTCCACGGGCCACACCGCGCGGTCCTCGTAGACGTATCCGGTCCAGTACATGCCGCCTTCGGCCCGCAGGTGGCCGATGGCGCGCAGGATCTCCAGGGCCCGGTCCGACTCGCCCATCGCCCACAGGGTGAGGGCCAGTTCGCAGCTCTCGCCGCCGGTGACCCACGGGTTGGGCAGGACGCAGCGCACGCCGAGGCCCGGGACCACGAACTCGTCCCAGCGGGCCTCGATCCGCGCCTTGGCCCCGGCTCCGGTCAGCGCCCCGCCGAGGACCGGGTAGTACCAGTCCATGGAGTAGCGGTCCTTGTCGAGGAACCGCTCGGGGTGCCGGCGTATCGCGTGGGCGAGGGAGCCGGCCGCGAGCTCCCAGTCGGGCTGGGGCTCCTCCCGGTGCTCGGCGATGGCCAGGGCGCAGCGCAGCGCCTGGTGGACGGAGGAGGAGCCGGTGAGCAGGGCGTCGGTGACGGGGGTGCCGTCGGCCTCGCGCTTCCAGCCGATCTGGCCGCCGGGCTGCTGGAGGCCG
Source organism: Streptomyces sp. NPDC030809 (assembly GCF_055572195.1). Lineage (NCBI taxonomy): Bacteria > Bacillati > Actinomycetota > Actinomycetes > Kitasatosporales > Streptomycetaceae > Streptomyces > Streptomyces sp. NPDC030809. Next base: position 14,201 of record NZ_JBVIDV010000033.1, on the reverse strand, counting down.
AGGACGAACTCGACGGCCGCGTAGACCACCGGCCACATGCGGTCGAGGAAGGTGTCGTCCCCGGTCGCCAGGTAGTGGTGCCAGACGCCGACGGCGACGTAGGCGGTGAAGTTGCTCTCCTTGCCGCCGTCCTGGGGGGTGGCGGTGTCCACGCCCTCGGGCCGGTCGGCGTAGGCCGCGTACCAGGAGCCGTCGGCGTTCTGGTGCCGGGCCAGCCAGGTGTACGCGCGCTCGGCGGCGGCGTGCTCGCCGGCGGCGTCCAGGGCCATGGCGGCCTCGGTGTGGTCCCACGGGTCCAGGTGGTGTCCGCGGAACCACGGTATGGCGCCGTCCTCGCGCTGCACGGCGAGGATGCCGGCGACGGTCTCCGCCGCCTGCTCCGCCGTCAGCACCCCGGGCAGGACCAGGTGTTCCGTACGCCCGGGCGTGCTCACTGCGCCGCGCCGACGGGGAGGTGGGGCTTGGTCGCGTACGCCACGAAGCTCTTGCCGATGACGGGGTTGAGGGCCTGCTCGGCGAGGCGGGTGGCGAGGGGCTTCTTCATGATGTCCCAGACCAGGAGCTTGTGGTACGCGCGGACCGGGAGGGCCTTGTCGTTGTCCACGCCGAAGGCGCACTTGAGCCACCAGTACGGGGAGTGCAGCCCGTGCGCGTGGTGGGTGCCGTACGGCTTGAGCCCGGCCTGCTCCATCTTGCCGAGGAGCTCGTCGGCCTTGTAGATGCGGATGTGGCCGCCCTCGACCTCGTGGTACGCGTCGGAGAGCGCCCAGCAGATCTTCTCGGGGCCGTAGCGCGGGACGGTGATGGCGATGCGGCCGCCGGGCTTGAGGACGCGCACCATCTCGGCGAGCACGCCCTTGTCGTCCGGGATGTGCTCCATGACCTCGGAGATGATGACGACGTCGAAGGACTCGTCGGGGAAGGGCAGGGCGAGCGCATCGCCCTCCATGGCGGTGGCGGTGGCGCCGGCGGGCGCCTCCCCGGCCTCCTTCATGGCGGCGAACCACTTGGCGACCTCGCGGATCTCCTCGCCGTTGCGGTCGAGCGCGACCACCTGGGCGCCGCGCCGGTAGCACTCGAAGGCGTGCCGGCCGGCGCCGCAGCCCAGATCGAGTACGCGGTCGCCTGCGGCGAGCGGGAACCGGGAGAAATCGACGGTCAGCACGAGGGCCTGCCTTCGCGGTCGAGGGTGTGGAGGTGGTGCGTCATCGCGGGGTGGTCCTGGAGCCTCGGTTCAGCGGGCGGTGCGGGCGCGGCCGCCGGCGCGGGCGATGGCGGCGCGGTAGTGGGCGACGGTGCCCTCGGCGGCCTTGGCCCAGGTGAAGTTCTCCAGCACCCGGCGGCGCCCGGCGTCGCCGAGCCGGCTGCGCAGTTCCCCGTCGCCGAGCAGCCGGCCGAGGGCCGCGGCGAGGGCCCCGGCGTCGCCCGGGGGCACGGCGAGGCAGGTCTGCCCGTCGGGGCCGGCCACCTCGGGGATGGCCCCGCCGGTGGTGGCGACGAGGGCGGTGCCGGTGGCCATGGCCTCGGCCGCGGGCAGCGAGAAGCCCTCGTAGAGGGAGGGCACGCAGGCGATCTGGGCGCTGCGGACGAGGTCGACGAGTTCGGCGTCGGTGATGCCCTTGACGAACCGGACCGCGTCCTGGAGGCCGTACGTCTCGATGGCCTTGGCGACCGGGCCGCTCTCGGCGCGCTTGCCGACGACGACGAGGTGGGCGCCGGGGTGCTCGGTGCGGAGCTTGGCGAGGGCCTCGATCAGGTACACGAGCCCCTTGAGGGGGACGTCGGCGCTGGAGGTGGTGACGATCCGGCCGGGCACCTCGGCGACGGCCGGGTCCGGGGACCAGAGGGCGGTGTCGGCGCCGATGTGCACGACGTGGATGCGGTCGCGGTCGACGCCGAGGTGGTCGGAGATCTCCTGGCGGGAGGAGCCGGAGACGGTGAGGACGGAGGGCAGCCGGCGGGCGACCCGGCCCTGCATGCGCGTGAAGGCGTACCAGCGGCGCACGGAGGCGCGGCGCTTGCGGTCCTCGGCGGCGTCGAGCTCCAGCTGCCGGTCCACGGTGATCGGGTGGTGGATCGTGGTGACCAGGGGGGCGCCGAGGTCGGCGAGGAGGCCGTAGCCCAGGGTCTGGTTGTCGTGGACGACGTCGAACTCGCCGCGGCGGGCGGCCAGGTGGCGGCGGGCGCGGAGCGAGAAGGTGAGCGGCTCCGGGAAGCCGCCGGTCCACATGGTGGCGACCTCCAGCGCGTCGATCCAGTCCCGGTACTCGCCGCGCTTGGGCGTCCGGAACGGGTCGGGCTGGCGGTACAGGTCCAGGCTGGGGAGTTCGGTGAGGGAGAGGCCGCCGCCGGGGACCCCGTCGGTGACCTCGTCGAGGACGGCGTAGGGCTGCGCGCCGATCACTTCGACGGTGTGGCCGAGGCGGGCCAGCTCCCGGGAGAGGTGCCGGACGTAGACGCCCTGGCCGCCGCAGAACGGGTTCCCTTTGTACGTGAGGAGTGCGATGCGCAACGGGCGGTCGCCGTCAGTGGCGGAACCCGCGAAAGGGCTCTCCACCATGGCCTCAGCGGTCACTCCCGGCCCCCTTCTCACTGCACTTTCGGCGGAGCGTAACCGCTCGGATAATCTAGAACAAGTTTCAGACTTGATCCGTCGAAGAGCATTGAATCTACCGGCCGGAAACCACACCGTAAGAGGCGGAGCAGGTGATTCGCGCCACCACCGGCGCTGCTGCCATGCTGAGCCACCGGAGCTCACGGAAAAGCGAAGAGATGGGACACATGACAGGGGAAGCCAAGGCCGTCACCCCCGCCTCTCCGCCCCTGACCGAACGGCAGGAGGCGCGCCGGCGGCGGATCCTGCACGCGAGTGCGCAGCTGGCGAGCCGGGGCGGCTTCGACGCCGTGCAGATGCGGGAGGTCGCGGAGTCGTCCAGCGTGGCCCTGGGCACGCTGTACCGCTACTTCCCGTCGAAGGTGCACCTGCTGGTGGCGACGATGCAGGACCAGCTCCAGCACATGCACACGACGCTGCGCAAGCGCCCCCCGGCCGGGGACGACCCCTCGGAGCGGGTGGCCGAGACGCTGATGCGCGCCTTCCGCGCGCTCCAGCGGGAACCCCATCTGGCGGACGCCATGGTGCGTGCGCTGACCTTCGCGGACCGCAGCGTCAGCCCGGAGGTGGACACCGTCTCCCGGCTGACCACGGCGATCATCCTGGACGCGATGGGCCTGGACGGACCGCCGACCGCCGAGCAGCTGTCGGCGGTCCGGGTCATCGAGCACACCTGGCACTCGGCGCTGATCACCTGGCTGTCGGGGCGGGCCTCGATCGCCCAGGTCAAGATCGACATCGAGACGGTGTGCCGGCTGATCGAACTGACAGCCCCGGAAACGTCCGGATCGCAGCGCTAGGAGGGCGGTTCCTCCAGCAGGAGGGCCTGCTCCTCGGGCGTGAAGGCGCGCATGCAGGCGTTCTCGGTGGCGTTGAAGGACAGCATCGTCATGGACCGGAGGCTGTGGAGGCGGGCGTACATGGTCCAGCCCCGCTTGGTGAGCACCACCTGCACGGACGTGCTCTTGGCGTCCGGCTTCTGCTCGCTGCGGCCCTCGTCCTGCCAGCCCCGCCCGGCGAGTTCGGCGAGGGTCTTCTCGTACGCCTTGGCCGGGTCCGCCACCTCGTGCTCGCGGACGCCCAGGCCGGACCAGGTCCACAGGGCGGTGCAGGACGCCGCCCGGTGCTCCAGCTTCTCCTTGGCGCTCGCCGAGGCGGGGGCGGAGGCGGGCAACTCGCCGCGCGGGCGCCCACTGTCGGGCAGCCCGGCGGCCTTCGTGGCGGCGTTGACGTCCTCCTGCGCGGCCTTGCGGGAGAAGGAGCCGCCCGCCGCGGCGTCCGGCCCGTCGAGCTCGCGCTCCGCGCTCGGCGCCGCCGTGGCCGCCCCGCCCGCCTTGGCGTCGGACCCGCCGCCGGCCCCGCAGCCGGCCAGCAGCAGAACCGCCCCGGCGGCCAGCGCCGCCCACTTCGTCCCGTACATGTGCGTCCACCCCTTGCGAACCCCCGGAACAGGTCCGCCCGGGGTGTCGCAGGAGTGTGCCACACGGGTTCGGGCGCGAGTGCGGGCCGGGGCGCGGGCCGGGTGGCCGCGACGAGCGCCCGGCCGGGCCCGGGGTCATTCCTCGGGCGGGAAGACCGGTTCCCCCGAGTCGCGCAGGGTGATCAGGATGGCCTCCACCGGGCAGCCCTCCGCGGCCGCCAGCACCGGTTCGCTCGCGTCCGTGTCCGCCGCCACCGGGTGGGACTGGCGGGCCGAGTCCAGGGTGAAGCCCTGCGGGGCGTGCGTCACGCACATGCCCGAGCCGATGCACACCCCCCGGTCCACCTCGACGTGCCAGCGGTCCCCCATCAGGCACCCGCCCCGGGCTCGTAGCCGGCCGGCAGGTGGATCATCTTGTGCTCCAGGTACTCGCCGAGTCCCTCGGGGCCGAACTCGCGGCCCAGACCGCTGTTCTTGTAGCCGCCGAAGGGGCCCATCATGTCGAGGCTGAAGGTGTTGACGTTGTACGTGCCCGTCCGCACGCGCCGGGCGAAGTCGATGCCGTGCTCCACGTCCGCGGTCCACACGCTGCCGCTGAGCCCGTAGTCCGAGTCGTTCGCGATCCTCGCGGCCTCCTCCTCGGTGCCGTACGGCAGGAGGCAGACGACCGGACCGAAGATCTCCTCGCGGGCGATCCGCATGGAGTTGTCCACGTCGCCGAAGAGGGTGGGCTCCACGTACCAGCCGCGCTCCTGCGCGCGCGGCACCCCGCCGCCGGTGAGGACCTTGGCGCCCTCCTCCTGCCCGATGCGGATGTAGTCGAGCGAGCGCTGCTGCTGCCGCTGCGCGACGAGCGGGCCGACCTGGGTGGCCGGGTCGAGCGGGTCGCCGACCACGAGCGCGCCGGCGGCGGCCGCGAGGGCCTCGGCCACCTCGTCGTAGCGGCTGCGCGGGGCGAGGATGCGGGTCTGGGCCACGCAGGCCTGGCCGTTGTTCATCCAGGCCGACTGGACGAGGCCCGGGACGGTGGTGGCGAGGTCCGCGTCGGGCAGCACGACGGCCGCCGACTTGCCGCCCAGCTCCAGGGTCACCCGGGTGAGGTTGCGGGCGGCGACCTCCATGACCCGCTTGCCGGCCGCGACGGAACCGGTGAACGCGACCTTGTCCACGCCGGGGTGGCCCACCAGGTACTCGCTGACCTCGCGGTCGGCGGGGAGCACGGAGAGCACCCCCTCGGGGACCCCGGCCTCGGCGGCGATCTCCGCCAGCAGGTAGGAGTCGAGCGGGGACTCCGGCGAGGGCTTGAGGATCACCGAGCAGCCGGCGAGCAGTGCCGGGCCGAGCTTGGCGGCGGCGACGAACTGCGGGACGTTCCACGGCACCACGGCCGCGACCACCCCGACCGGCTCGCGGCGCACCAGGATCGGCCCCAGCACGCCCTGCCGGTGCTCCTCGTACGTGAACTCGCGGGCGACGGTGACGGCCGCGTCGTAGACCATCATCGGGCCGAGGGCCTGGGCCAGGACGCTCCAGGAGTAGGGCGAGCCGTTCTGGGAGCTGATCGAGCGGGCGATCTCCTCGTGCCGCACGGCGATCGCGTCCTTGATCCGGGTGACCACCGCGATCCGCTCGTCGAGGCCCATCCGGGGCCAGGGCCCGTGCTCGAAGGCCTGCCGGGCGGCGGCGACGGCCCGGTCCACGTCCTCCCGCGAGGCGTGCGGGACCCGCCCGATGACCTGCTCCGTGTGCGGCGAGACGACGTCGATGGTCCCCGCCCCCAGCGGGTCGGCCCACTGCCCGCCGATGAACAGCTTTCCGTGTTCCACGAGCTCGGTCATGGCTGATGCCTCCTGCGGCCCGGCGCTTCCTGACGCTGTTTCGGAACTGCGTTTCGGAACTGATACCAGTTCTAGTTCCAGGAGTCCACGGGCAGGACGGAAGGGGGCGGAAGATCCGCTGACTGGCCGGGAAGCCGCGTAAATGGTCGACTTGGGCTACGACTGGAACGAGTTCTCGTTACTGTGGGCCAGTACCTCAGCCAGGACAGGGGGCCACCATGCCGGACGCACCACAGGGGTCGGAGAGAGCGCAGCGGCCGCGGGGGCCGGAGGGACCGCGGGGGGTCGAGGCCGGGGGGCGCGGGTCCGGGGACGACGGGCGCGGGCCGGGGGACGACGGGCGCGGGTCCGGGGACGACGGGCGCGGGCCGGGGGACGCCCCGGGTGGGCCCGAAAACGCCCGGCAGCCGCAGCCGCAGGAGGCCGGGCCGCTGCCCGTGCGGGTGCTGGACCACGGTGGCGGGGTGCACTCCGTCAGCGTGCCGATCCCCGACAACCCGCTCGGGCACACCCTCGTCCACGTCCTCGACACCGGCCGCGGCCCGGTGCTGGTCGACACCGGCTGGGACGACCCCGAGTCCTGGGACACGCTGGTCGCGGGCCTCGGCACGCTGGGGATCGCGCCCGGGGACGTGCACGGCGTGGTGATCACCCACCACCACCCCGACCACCACGGCCTGTCCGGCCGGGTCCGGGAGGAGTCCGGGGCCTGGATCGCCATGCACGCGGCCGACACCGCCGTGGTCCGGCGGACCCGCGAGGCCGAGCCCGCCGTCTGGCTCGACTACCTCGGGGACAAGCTCGCCGCCGCCGGCGCCCCCGAAGAGCACCTGGCCCCGCTGCGCGCCGCCCGGCAGGCCGGCCGCATGCGGACCCTGCCCGGCCTGCGCGCCGCCCTGCCCGACCGGGAGATCGAACCGGGCGAACTGCTGCCGCTCGCCGGGCGGCGGCTGCGGGCGGTCTGGACTCCGGGACACACCCCCGGGCACGTCTGCCTGCACCTGGAGGAGGAGCACCCCGCGCAGCTCCCCGGCAACGGCCGCCTGTTCTCCGGCGACCACCTGCTGCCCGGCATCTCCCCGCACATCGGCCTGTACGAGGCCCCCGACGAGCACGGGGTCACCCAGGTCACCGACCCGCTGGGCGACTACCTGGACTCCCTGGAGCGCATCGGCCGGCTGGCCCCCGCGGAAGTCCTCCCCGCCCACCAGCACGCCTTCACCGACGCCCCCGCCCGGGTCCGCGCCCTCCTCGCCCACCACGAGGAGCGCCTCGAAGGGCTCTGGCGGCTGCTGCACGAGCCCCTCACCCCCTGGGGCCTGGCGGAGCGCATGGAGTGGAACCGCCCCTGGGACCGGATCCCGTACGGCTCCCGGAACATCGCCGTCTCGGAGGCCGAAGCCCATCTCCGCCGCCTGGTCAAACAGGGCCGCGCCGAACCGGTCCCGGGCACGGACCCCGTCCGCTACCGGGCGCTGTGACGGGCGAAACCAGGCCCCGCGGGCTTGCGAGGCGCGGGGGTCCGGAGGCAGAGCCCCCGAAAACGGGCCGGTACAGTGGCCCGGTCGTCAACACTCCGCAACGGGGAAAGCCGGTGCAAACCCGGCGCTGACCCGCAGCCGTGAGCCGCCCCCGGGCGGCAAGCCGGAATGCCCGGCGCGGACGTGCACGGCTCGTGCCGCCGGCCCACCCGGTCCCGGTGGCCGGCACCGTCGAGGAATACGGAGCCGGAGCCCGGTGCCCCCGCGTGCCCGCTCCGCTCCCCGCACGAGAGGCACCCGCCCGCCATGACCGTCCGACGCAGCGCCGCCGCGCTCGCCGCATCCGCCGTGCTCTGCCTGGCCGCCGCCCCCGCCGCGTTCGCCGCTCCCGTCCCCCCGGTGATCCCCTCCGGCCTGTACGGCAAGACCGACCCGACGTACGACGGCGTGTGGCGCCAGTCGCTGGCCTTCCTGGCCCAGGACACCGTCGGCCTGGTCCCCGACGGCCAGGCCGTGGACTGGCTCACCGGCCAGCAGTGCGCCAACGGCTCGTTCACCCCGTTCCGCGCCGACGCCTCGAAGCCGTGCGACGCCAAGAGCACGGCCGACTCCAACGCCACGGCCGCCGCCGTCCAGGCCCTCGCCGCGCTCGGCGGCCACGAGAGCGCCGTGAAGAAGGCCACCGACTGGCTGAAGTCGGTGCAGAACGAGGACGGCGGCTGGGCCTACAGCCCCGGCCCGGGCGCCGCGAGCGACGCCAACTCCACCGCCATCGTCGCCGGCGCCCTCGCCGCGGCCGGCGAGAAGCCGGAGTCGGTCCGGTCCAAGAAGGACAAGACCGCCTACGACGCCCTGACCGTGCTCCAGCTGGCCTGCGAGCAGAAGGGCGTGTCCACCGCCGCCGACATGGGCGCCTTCGCCTACCAGCCCGACAAGCAGGGCAAGCTGGCCGCCAATGCGGACGCGACCGCCGCGGCCGCGCTGGGCGTGCTCGGCAAGGGCCTGGTCGTCGAGCCCCCGAAGGCCGACGTGCCGATCCGGTCGAAGCCCCTCGCCTGCAAGCGCGGTCCGAAGGACGCGGCCCAGTCCGCCATGGGCGCCGCCGACTACCTGAGCACGGTCATGGCGAAGACCGGCGACCACCTGATGTCCGCGATGCCGGGCGCCACCGACCAGCCCGACCACGGCAACACCGCCGACGCCGTCCTCGCGCTCGCCGCGGGCGGCCACAAGGCGGCGGCCGCGAAGCCGCTGGCCTGGCTGGAGAAGAACTCCGCCGCCTGGCTGAAGACGGCCGGCCCGGCCGGGTACGCCCAGCTGATCCTGGCCGCCCACGCCGGCGGGGCCGACCCGCGCGCCTTCGGCGGCACCGACCTGGTGGCACAGCTGGGCGCGCAGGGTCCCGAGGCCGTCCCGGCCGCCGACCGGGCGGGCAAGGCGGGCGACGCCGAGGACACCAAGGAGGAGTCCTCCGGCAACGGGAGCATCTGGTGGATCGTCGGCGCGGGCGCCGTGGCCGGCATGGGCATCGGCATCCTGCTGAGCGGCCGCCGGAAGCGGCAGCAGCCGTGACCCGGCTGCGCCGCGCGGCCCTGCTGCTCCTGGCGGGGGTCCTGCTGACCCTGCCGGCGGCGGGGCCCGCCTCGGCGGCCGGCTACCGGTACTGGTCCTTCTGGGAGGGCGCGGCCGGCGCCTGGAGGTACGCCACCCAGGGCCCGGCCCTGGCCCGGCCCGCCGACGGGGACGCCATCGGCTTCCGGTTCGCGGTCAGCGCGGACTCCTCGGACGCGTCGAAGCCCCGGGCGGCGGCGGACTTCGCGAGGATCTGCGCTGCCGTCCCGGAGCAGCCGGACCGCAAGCGGGTGGCCGTGGTCATCGACTTCGGCGAGCCCCGGGACGCCCCGGCGGGCGAGACCCCGCCGCGGCCGGCCCCCCGCACCGCCTGCGCCTCGGTCCCCGGGGCGGCCACGGCGGCCGACGCCCTCGCCTCGGTCGCCAAGCCGCTCCGCTACAACAGTGCGGCCCTGCTGTGCGCGATCTCGGGCTACCCGCGCCAGGGCTGCGGCGAGCAGGTGGCCGCGGAGCAGCCCGCCGGAGCGGGTCCGTCCGACCGCCCGGCGGCCGCCGACCCCTCCGACGGCGGCCCGTCGCTGGCCCTCCCGGCCGGCCTCGCCGCCCTCGCGGCCCTCGCCGCGGCCGCCGTATGGCAGTCCCGCCGCCGCCGCACGCGATGACCCGGCCCCGTCCGCCCGCCCCGGGCCGAGACCGCCGCCCGGCCACCGGCGCCCCCGGCCCCGGCTCGGCGCCCGCGTCCGACTCCGTGTCCGTGTCCGTGTCCGTCTCCGGCACCGTCTCCGGCGCCAAGGGTGGCCGGGCGGGTCGGGGTGCCGGTGCCGGTGCCGGTGGCCGGGATGCCGCCGTCCGCGGCCGGGCTGCCGGGTCCCGCCGGGGCGCCCCCGGCAGCCGGGGCGGCGCCGACACTCCGGGCGACGGCGGCAGCCAGGGCGGCGGCCGCCTCGCCCGCTGGGTCGCGCCCGAGGCGAGCCGGAGCAATGCGCTGCACGCCGGTGCCTGGTGGCTGTGGGCGCTCGGGCTGGCCACGGCCGCGTCCCGGACCACCAATCCGCTCCTCCTCGGCCTGATCGTCGGCGTGGCCGGGTACGTGGTCGCCGCGCGCCGGACCGACGCGCCGTGGGCCCGCTCGTACGGCGCCTTCGTCAGGCTGGGGCTGTTCGTCCTCGGGCTGCGGCTCCTCTTCTCCGTCCTGCTCGGCTCCCCCGTCCCCGGCACCCACCTCCTCGTCACCCTGCCCGAGGTCCCGCTGCCCGCCTGGGCGCAGGGCATCCGCCTCGGCGGCCGGGTGACCGCCGAGCAGCTCGTCTTCGCCCTCTACGACGGGGTCCGGCTCGCCACGCTCCTCATCTGCGTCGGCGCCGCGAACTCCCTCGCCAACCCGGCCCGGCTGCTCAAGTCCCTGCCGGCCGCCCTGTACGAGGCCGGGGTGGCGGTGGTCGTCGCGATGACCTTCGCGCCGAACATGGTCGCGGACGTGGTCCGGCTCCGGAACGCGCGCCGGCTGCGCGGCCGTCCGACCGGCGGGGTGAAGGCCGTCCTCCAGATCGGCCTGCCCGTCCTCGAAGGCGCCCTCGAACGCTCCGTCGCGATGGCCGCCTCGATGGACGCCCGCGGCTACGGCCGGACCGCGCAGGTCCCACCCGCCGTCCGGCACACCACCAACGCGCTCACCCTCGGCGGCCTGCTCGGCATGTGCGCCGGCACGTACGGGCTGCTCGCCGCCGAGGGCGCCCGCTACGGGCTGCCGGTCCTCCTCGGCGGGCTGGTCCTGGCCCTGGCCGGGCTGCGGCTGGGCGGCCGCCGCAGCATCCGCAGCCGGTACCGGCCCGACCGGTGGGGGCTGCGGTCCTGGCTGGTGGCCGGGTCCGGGGCGGCCGCGGCGGCCGTGCTGATCCGGGCGGCCGGCACCGACCCTGCGGGCCTGCACCCCGGGGTGGTCCCGCTGGTCGCCCCCGGGCTGCCGCTCTGGCCGGCCGCGGCCGTCCTCGCCGGCCTGCTCCCCGCCTTCGTCGCCCCCGTACCGGCGGCCGCCGCACGCCCCGCGGCCCCGGCCCGGCGGCCGCACCGCCCGCAGTACGCCCCACCGGAGGAAAGCAAGTGATCCGCTTCGAGCAGGTGTCGGTCACCTACGACGGTGCGGACGCGCCCGCCCTCCGGGACGTGGACCTCACCCTCCCCGAAGGGGAGCTGGTCCTGCTGGTGGGGCCGTCCGGGGTCGGCAAGTCCACCCTCCTCGGCGCGGTCTCCGGGCTGGTCCCGCACTTCACGGGCGGCACCCTCCGGGGCCGGGTGACCGTGGCGGGCCGGGACACCCGTACCCACATGCCGCGCGAGCTCGCGGACGTGGTCGGCACGGTCGGCCAGGACCCGCTCGCCCATTTCGTGACCGACACGGTCGAGGACGAGCTCGCGTACGGCATGGAGTCGCTGGGGCTGGCCCCGGCCGTCATGCGCCGCCGGGTCGAGGAGACCCTCGACCTGCTGGGCCTGGGCGAACTCCGCGACCGGCCGCTGGCGAGCCTGTCCGGAGGCCAGCAGCAGCGGGTCGCGATCGGCTCGGTGCTGACCCCGCACCCGCAGGTGCTGGTCCTCGACGAGCCCACGTCGGCCCTGGACCCGGCGGCCGCGGAGGAGGTCCTGGCGGTCCTCCAGCGCCTGGTCCACGACCTGGGCACCACCGTCCTCATGGCCGAACACCGCCTGGAACGCGTCGTCCAGTACGCCGACCGGGTCCTCCTCCTCCCCGGCCCCGGCGCCACCCCCCTCCTCGGCCCGCCCGCCGAGATCATGGCCGTCTCCCCGGTCCACCCCCCGGTCGTCTCCCTGGGCCGCCTCGCCGGCTGGACCCCCCTCCCCCTGTCCATCCGCGACGCCCGCCGCCAGGCCACCCCCTTGCGCACCCTCCTGAGCAACACCCCGACCAAGCCGAAGACCCGCGACCAGCCACCCGCACCCCCAGAAGCACCCTCGGCGCAAAACCCGAACGCGACCGAAGAGCCGACCGCGGCGACCCGCCACACTCCAGCCCCGCCGGCGATTGAGGTGCAGGGGCCCGGGAGCAGCGCCCCCGAAGGGCCCGGCCCCCGACCCCGCCGCACCCTCGGAGAGCCGAACGCGGCGACCGGCCACACTCAAGCCCCGCCGGCGATTGAGGCGCGGGGGTCCGGGGGCAGCGCCCCCGAAGGGCCCCGCCCCCGACCCCGCCGCACCCTCTTCGACCGCCTCCGCAGGCCCCGCCCCACACCCCCGCCAGCCCCCGCAGGCCCCGCAGGCTCGTGCGCAAACCCGGAACCCGTAGCCCGTACGGAAAACCTCACCGTCCGCCGCGCCAGAGCGGAAACCCTCCGCGGCATCACCCTCACCGTGCGCGCCGGCGAAACCCTCGCCCTCATGGGCCGCAACGGCGCCGGCAAGTCCACCCTGCTCGGCACCCTCGCCGGCATGACCGAGCCCGCCACCGGCTCCGTCCGGGTCGGCGGGCTGGTCCCGCACCGGACCCCGCCCGCGGACATGGTCCGCCGCGTGGGCCTCGTACCGCAGGAGCCCCGCGACCTCCTGTACGCCGACACCGTCGCGGCCGAATGCGAGGCGGCGGACGCCGACGCGGGAGCCGCGCCCGGCACCTGCCGGGAGCTGGTGTCCGCGCTGCTGCCCGGCGTACCGGACGACACGCATCCGCGGGACCTCTCCGAGGGACAGCGGCTGGCCCTCGCCCTCGCCCTGGTCCTCACCGGCCGGCCGGGCCTGCTCCTCCTGGACGAGCCGACCCGCGGTCTCGACTACGCCGCCAAGGAGCGGCTGATCGGGATCCTGCGCGGCCTGGCCGCCGCCGGCCACGCCATCGTGCTGGCCACCCACGACGTGGAGCTCGCCGCCGAGCTGGCGCACCGGGTGGTGATCCTCGCGGGCGGCGAGGTGGTCGCGGACGGGCCCACCGCGGAGGTCGTGGTCTCCTCCCCCGCCTTCGCCCCGCAGGTCGCCAAGGTCCTGGCCCCCGGCCACTGGCTCACGGTCCCCCAGGTGGCCGCGGCCCTGGGCGCCCTGCCGGCGCCCGGCGAAACCCCGGCCGGCACCACCGCACCCGCCTCACCCGCCTCACCCACCACCCCGGGGGCCTCCACATGACCGGCCCCTCCCACCCCACACGCCGCACCCCCGGCACCCGCGGCACCCCCGGCACCCGCCGCACCCGCCCCATCCGCATCGGCCCCCGCGCCGCCGCCGCGCTGGTCCTGGTCACCCTGATCGGGATCGCCGCCTTCGGATGGCCCCTGCTCGCCGACCGGCAGTCCGGGCTCGCGCACTCCCAGGACGCCCCCTGGCTGTTCGCCGCCCTGCTCCCGCTGCTGGTGGGGGTGGTGGTGGCGACCATCGCGGACGACGGCATGGACGCCAAGGCGGTGGCGATGCTCGGGGTGCTGGCGGCCGTGGGCGCCGCGCTGCGCCCGCTGGGCGCGGGCACGGCCGGCCTGGAGCCCATGTTCTTCCTGCTGGTGCTGAGCGGCCGCGTACTCGGCCCCGGCTTCGGCTTCGTGCTCGGCGCCGTCACGATGTTCGCCTCCGCCCTGCTCACGGGCGGGGTCGGCCCGTGGATGCCGTTCCAGATGCTCGCGATGGGCTGGTTCGCCCTGGGCGCGGGCCTGCTGCCGGGGGCGGACCGGCTCCGCGGCCGGGCGGAGCTCGCGATGCTGTCGGCGTACGGATTCGCGGGCTCCTTCGCCTACGGGACGGTGATGAACCTCCAGGGCTGGGTCCTGCTCCAGGGCATGGGGGAAGGGGTGTCCTTCCATCCGGGCGAGCCCGTCCCGCAGAACCTGGTCCGCTTCCTCGCCTACTGCCTGGCCACGTCCGTGGGCTGGGACCTGGGCCGGGCCGTGCTGACGGTGGTCCTGACGGCGACCCTCGGCGCGACGGTGCTGCGGGCCCTGCGCCGGGCCACGAGGAAAGCGGGGTTCGATGCCCCGGTTTCCTTCGATTCGGGGGCCGGAAGTGGCCCGGGGAACACCCCTGAAAGGGGTACGGGCGGTCACGCGGGGTGAGATCGGGGCCGTGATCCGGTGAGGCGGGCCACAGGACCTACGTCACAAACGAAGCGGGATAGTAGTCCTGCGGAGGGCCCCGGCGGCCCCTTGCACGCGCTCCGGCCTGGGCGGACGGGCCCGCGGCCCGGCCGGGGCGGGGGGCCCGTGCTGCGAGGCGGGCTAGTACCGGGGGGTCGTTGCCAGGCGGGCGGGGGCCTGGCTAACTGGTGTTGTCGCCGAGGCGGCCCGGGT
>NZ_JBVIDV010000032.1:79259-89686 GCF_055572195.1 Streptomyces sp. NPDC030809 | reverse complement strand
TTCCCCTTCCGGCGGTTCCGACTCTATCAGATCCTTTCGGGCCTGACTCCCAGTCAGCGGGCTTTGCCTTCCGGGCTGTTGGGCCCTTCCGGCGAGTGAGACCTTAGCGGATTCCCAACCGCCGAAGCCAATCGGCGGCCGTCCTTTCGGACAGGGATTCCCCATTCGCAAATACGCATGAAAACGAGACGGCAGAGTGCGCCGTTCGTTCGAATGGTTGTTGCGGGAGGGCTGTCCGGGGACCGACCAGAGTCGGCGCTCACGTCGGACAACTCGGAGAACACTACGCATCGGGGTGGGTCGTGTCAACCGCCGGACAAGCCCCACCCCTGGGGGCTACCCTCGTCCTCATGAACACGCATGCGCTCAGCCTTCGCTGGTGGCCCGCCTGACGGCGGCCACCTCCTACGCGAACGCGCGCATGCGCTCACGGCCGCCGCTCCCGGCGGCCGTTTTCGTTTCTCCCCCCCTGGGAGTCCCGGCCGTCGGACCGGCGGCCGTCCCACCCGCCCCGTACGGGGCCCACACAGGGAGAAACAGAGATGACGAGGATCTTCAGCGGGATCAAGCCGACCGGCCACCTGACCCTGGGCAACTACCTCGGGGCGCTCCGGCAGTGGGTCACGACCGACCAGTTCCAGGCGGAGGCCGTCTTCTGCGTGGTGGACCTGCACGCGCTGACCGTGGAGCACGATCCCGCTCGGGTGCGCAGGCTCAGCAGGCAGGCGGCGACGCTGATGCTGGCCGCGGGGCTGGATCCGGAGCGCTGCACCCTCTTCGTCCAGAGCCATGTGGACGAGCACGCGCGGCTCTCGTACCTCCTGGAGTGCACGGCCACCGACGGGGAGCTGCGGCGGATGATCCAGTACAAGGAGAAGTCGGTGCGGGCGCAGGCGGCCGGGGAGAGCGTACGGCTGTCGCTGCTGACGTATCCGGTGCTGATGGCGGCGGACATCCTGGCCTACGCGACGGACGAGGTGCCGGTGGGTGAGGACCAGCGGCAGCACGTGGAGCTGGCGCGGGACATCGCCGTGCGGTTCAACCAGCGCTACGGGCACACGTTCACGGTGCCGCGGGCCACCCATCCGAAGGTCGCCGCGCGGGTCATGGACCTCCAGGACCCGACGGGGAAGATGGGGAAGTCCCATGCGTCCACGGCCGGGATCGTCTATCTGCTCGACGAGCCGGAGGTCGTACGGAAGAAGGTCATGCGGGCCGTGACCGACAGCGACGGCGAGGTGGTCTACGACCGGGAGGCCAAGCCGGGCGTGGCCAATCTGCTCGACATCCTCGCCGCGTGTACCGGTGGTGATCCGGCCCGGCTGGCGGAGGCGTACACCCAGTACGGGCCGTTGAAGAAGGACACCGCCGAGGCCGTGGTGGAGGTGCTGCGGCCGGTGCAGGAGCGGCATGCGGAGCTGTCGGCGGATCCGGGGCGGCTGGAGGAGGTGCTGCGGTCGGGTGCGGAGCGGGCTCGGGCGCTGGCCCGGCCGGTGGTGGACTCGGCGTACGAGGCGATGGGGCTGCTGCCGGCGGTGTGAAGGGCCGGGGGCGCTCGTGGGCGCCGGTGCGGCCGGTGCGCCGTCCGCCGCCTCTGCGGGGAGGCGGCGGACGGTGGACGGCGGCGGTCAGCTGTTGCCGGAGGCGAGCTCGCGGCTGCGGTCGCGGGCGGCTTCGAGGGCGGCGATGAGCGCGGCGCGGACCCCGTGGCGTTCGAGTTCGACGATGGCGTTGATGGTGGTGCCGGCGGGGGAGGTGACGGCCTCGCGGAGCTTGACCGGGTGCTCCCCGCTGTCGCGGAGCATGACGGCGGCGCCGATGGCGGCCTGCACGATGAGGTCGTGGGCCTGGGCGCGGGGCAGGCCGAGGAGGATGCCCGCGTCGGTCATCGCCTCGACGAGGAAGTAGAAGTAGGCGGGGCCGGAGCCGGAGAGGGCGGTGGCGGCGTCCTGCTGGGATTCGGGGACGCGGAGGGTCTTGCCGACCCCGCCGAAGATCTCCTCGGCGTGGGCGAGGTGTTCGGCGGTGGCGTGGCTGCCGGCGGAGATGACGGACATGGCCTCGTCCACGAGGGCCGGGGTGTTGGTCATGACCCGGACCACTGGGGTGCCGGGGGCGAGCCGCTCCTCGAAGAAGGAGGTCGGGATGCCGGCGGCGCCGCTGATGACGAGCCGGTCGGCGGGCACGTGCGGGGCGAGCTCTTCGAGGAGCTTGCCCATGTCCTGCGGCTTGACGGTGAGGATGAGGGTGTCGGCCCGCTTCGCGGCCTCGGCGTTGCTGACGGGCTCGACCCCGTAGCGGGTGCGGAGTTCCTCGGCGCGGTCGGCGCGGCGGGCGGTGACGAGGAGTTTGCCGGCCGGCCAGCCGCCCCGGATCATCCCGCTGAGCAGGGCCTCGCCGATCTTGCCGGTGCCGAGGACTGCGACTGTCTGGGTCATACGGGCTCACCTCGCCGAGCGGTCTGTGCTGCGTACGTCCTCATCCTTTCACCCGGGCCGGGGCGGCGGCGGGGGTGTCCGAAGGGCGGTCGGGGCCGATGGCCGGGGGTGCGGCGGGGGCGGTCAGGGGGTGCGGCGGCGGAGGGTGGCGGCGCCGAGGCAGAGGACGAGCAGGGCGCAGCCGGCGACGACGAGGACGTCGCGGACGAAGTCGGCGGTCATGTCGGCGTGGGTGAGGACCTCGGTCATGCCGTCCACGGCGTAGGACATGGGGAGGGCGTCGGAGATGGCGCCGAGTACGGGCTGCATGGTGTCGCGGGGTGCGAACAGGCCGCACAGCAGCAGCTGGGGGAAGATCACCGCCGGCATGAACTGGACGGCCTGGAACTCGGAGGCGGCGAAGGCCGAGACGAACAGGCCGAGGGCGGTGCCGAGGAGGGCGTCGAGCAGGGCGACGAGGAGGAGCAGCCAGGGGGAGCCGGTGACGTCGAGGCCGAGCAGCCACAGGGCGGTGCCGGTGGCCAGGAGGGATTGGACCACGGCGAGGCTGCCGAAGGCCACGGCGTAGCCGGCGATGAGGTCGGCCTTGGCCAGGGGCATGGCGAGGAGGCGTTCGAGGGTGCCGGAGGTGCGCTCGCGGAGGGTCGCGATGGAGGTGATCAGGAACATCGTGATCAGCGGGAAGATCCCGAGGAGCGAGGCGCCGATGCTGTCGAAGGTGCGGGGGCTGCCGTCGAAGACGTAGCGGAGCAGGACCAGCATCAGGACGGGCACGACGAGCATCAGGGCGATGGAGCGCGGGTCGTGGCGGAGCTGGCGCAGGACGCGGGCGGCGGTGGCGAGGGTGCGGGAGGGGGAGAGGGCGGGTTGGCGGCTCGGGCCGGGGTGGGGGGTGTGGGCCGGCTCGTGGGTGTGGGGCGGCTGGTGGGTGCGGGCCGGCTCGTAGGTGCGGGCCGGGTGGTGGGGCGGGGTGGCGGGCTGGGGGGTCGGGGTGGTCATCGGGGTTCCCCTTGGGGGTCGGCTGCGGCGGCGTGGGGGGTGGCGGCGGGGTTGCGGGCCTCGTCGACCAGGCGGAGGAAGGCCTCTTCGACGGTGTCGGAGCCGGTGCGCTCGCGGAGGGCTTCGGGGGTGTCCTCGGCGAGGATCCGGCCTTCGCGCATGAGGAGGAGGTGGTGGCAGCGCTCGGCCTCGTCCATGACGTGGGAGGAGACGAGGAGGGTGGTGCCGCGGGTGGCGGCGATGTCGTGGAAGAGGTTCCAGAGGTCTCGGCGCAGGACGGGGTCGAGGCCGACGGTGGGCTCGTCGAGGACGAGGAGCTCCGGGGAGCCGAGGAGGGCCACGGCTAGGGAGACCCGGCTGCGCTGGCCGCCGGAGAGGTTGCCGGCGAGGGCGCCGGCGTGGCCGGTGAGGTCCACGTCGTGCAGGGCCCGGGCGACGGCGGCACGGCGGCGGGCGGCGGCGGGGCGGCCGGGGTCGAGTACGGCGGCGAAGTAGTCCAGGTTCTGGCGGACGGTGAGGTCGTCGTAGACGGAGGGGGCCTGGGTGACGTAGCCGATGCGGGGGCGGAGGGCCGGGGCGCCGGCGGGGTGGCCGAGCACGTCGAGGGTGCCGGTGACGTGGGCCTGGGTGCCGACGATGGCGCGCATGAGGGTGGACTTGCCGCAGCCGGAGGGGCCGAGGAGGCCGGTGATGCGGGCTCGGGGGACGGCGAAGTCGATGCCGCGGATGACGGGGTGGGTGTTGCGGGTGACGTGGAGGTCGGTGGCGTGGATGGCGGGGTGGTGGGGGGTGGCGGGGGGTGGATCGGCGCTGTTATTCATCATGCGATGAATAATGGGTGCGGGTGGAGGGGGCGTCAAGGGGGCGGAAGGGTGGTGTACGGCGCGGGCGTGGCCCTGCGGGGCCGTGTCGTACGGCTGGGCCGTGACCCTGCGGGGCCGTGTTGCGGGGCGCGGGCCTTGAACCCCGCGGGGCCGTGCCGCCCGGCGCGGGCGTGAACCTGCGGGGCCGTGCCGCCCGGCGCGGGCGTGAACCTGCGGGGCCGCGCTGCTCGGCCCGGGCCGTGACCCTGCGCGGCCGCGCTGCTCGGCCCGGGCCGTGACCCTGCGCGGCCGCGCTGCTCGGCTCGGGCGTGACCCTGCGGGGCCGTGCTGCTCGGCTCGGGCGTGACCCTGCGGGGCCGTGCTGCTCGGCTCGGGCGTGACCCTGCGGGGGCCAGGTTCCGGGGCGCACGCCTTGACCCCGCGGGATCGTGCTGCGCGGCGCGGGTGCGACCCTGCGGGACCGCGTTGCCCGGGCCGGGCGGAACCCTGCGGGCGGGTACGCGCCGCGGGCCGTGACCCTGCGAGGCCTGTTGTACAGCGGGGGCCTGACCTGCGCGGCCATGTTGCGAGGCGCGGGTGTGACCTACGGGGCCGTGGTGCGGGGCGCACATCTTGACCCTGCGGGATCGTGCTGCCCGGCTCGGGCGTGACCCTGCGGAGCCTGTTGCACGGCACGGGCATGACCTGCGGGGCCTATTGTACAGGGCGGGCGTGACCCTGCGGGGCCGTGTCGTACGGCCCGGGCCGTGACCCTGCGGGGCCGTGTTGCGGGGCGCGGGCCTTGAACCCCGCGGGGCCGTGCTGCCCGGCGCGGGTGCGACCCTGCGGGGCCAGGTTCCGGGGCGCACGCCTTGACCCCGCGGGGTCGTGCTGCGCGGCGCGGGTACGACCCTGCGCGGCCTGTTGCACGGCGCGGGCCTGACCTACGGGGCCCTGTTGCGAGGCGCGGGTGTGACCTACGGGGCCGTGCTGCGGGGCATACATCTTGACCCTGCGGGGTCGTGCTGAGCGGCCCGAGCGTGACCTGCGGAGCCTGTTGCACGGCGCGGGCATGACCTGCGGGGCCTGTTGTAAAGCGCGGGCGTGACCCTGCGGGCGGTGGGCCGGACGGGCTGGGACCCTGCGGGACCGCGTTGCCCAGGACCATGCGGAACCCTGCGGGCGAGTAGGCGCCGCGGGCCGTGACCCTGCGGGGCTATGTTGCGGGGCGCACGCCTTGAACCCCGCGGGACCGTGCTGCCCGGCGCGGGTGCGACCCTGCGGGACCGCGTTGCCCGGGCCGCGCGGAACGCTGCGGGCGGGTACGCGCCGCGGGCTGTGACCCTGCGGGGTCGTGCTGCGCGGCCCGAGCGTGACCCTGCGGAGCCTGTTGCAGGGCGCGGGCATGACCTGCGGGGCCTGTTGTACAGCGCGGGCGTGACCCTGCGGGGCTTTCCCCTACCCGCCCCTTCCCGAACCGGGGCTCCGCCCCGTGCCCCGCGCCTCAAACGCCGGCGGGGCTGAAAGGCCCGGGGCTCCGCCCCAGACCCCGCGCCTCAAACTCCCCCAGCCCCAGGGGGCTGGGAGGTACCCCCTGGCGAGGCTGGAAGTGTGCCGCGTACGCCTCGGACGCCCGCGGGGATGGAAAGGCGGGGCTTCGCCCACCGGCCCGCGCTTCGAGCACCAGCCCGACCGGAATTACGCCACGCACGCCCCAGGCATCAGCGGGGATGGAAAGGCCCGGCTTCACCCACCGGCCCCCGCGCCTCCAGCGCCAGCACGGCCGAAGTTTCGCCACGCACGCCCCAGGCATCAGCAGGGTGGGGGCGGGGCTTTGACCGCGGGCCCCGTGTTTTTGGGCGTCGGTGGGGCTGGGGTTGGGTGCGGCCGGTTCTGCGGCCGCGGCCCGCTGGGCGGTTTCGGGGGCTCCGCCCCCGGACCCCCGCGCCTCAAACGCCGGCGGGGCTGGAGTTGCCCACGGGTCACCCCGCCCTGCGGTGAACCGCAGATTCGGGCAGGCAGCGGCACATCAAGCCCGTCCGGCGATTGAGGACCGGGGTGCGGGGCAGAGCCCCGGGGGCGACGGCCGGGTGTGGCTTCGCCTCGGGGCCACCCCGCCCCGGCCGTCGGGCGAAGCGATGAGCCGCAGATACAGGCCGGGCGGCACATCAAGCCCGTCCGGCGGTTGAGGACCGGGGTGCGGGGCGGAGCCCCGGGGGCGACGGGGGGCGTGGGTTCGCCGCCTGGCAGGCAGGGGTGGAGCCGGCTTCGCCAGTGATCGAGGCGGGGCCGGGCCCGTTATTTCTTGCGCTTGGGGCGGCGGGTGGCCGGGTTGCCCGTGCGGGTGGCCCGGCGGCGTTCGTACGCCGCGAGGGATTCCTCGTACTCGGCGCGGCGCAGCTTCTCGCCGGGGGCCTCGTACAGCGTGCGGAGGAAGTACGCGATCAGTGAGCCGATGAAGCCGATGGCCTTGAGGCCCTTGAGGGAGGCCTCGTCCGAGGAGGCCCGGTGCGGCCGCGTGTAGCTCTCCCACGTCTTGGCGAAGGCGATCGCGCTGCAGATCGCGAACATCGCCACGACGGTGAAGGAGACGAAGCCGCCGACGTTGCCGAGCTCCAGCCCCTCGTACGCGAAGCGCAGGACGAACGCGGCGGCCACGGCGGTGATCAGCGAACCGGCGGCCACGGCGGCGCGGCGCAGCGCGTAGTTGCCGTCGTGGTTCAGCCAGGTCGTGCCGAAGTAGCGGATCGGCTCCGGCTGGGGACCGGTCGGGGTGTTCGGTGCGTCGCTCACACCAGCGATTATCCCCCCGCGGCGGGCCGGCCCTCAGGAGCAGCGCGGCGCCACGTAGCCGTCACGGCCCGTGTTCACGTACGCGTCGGAGACGTACTGGCCGTTCCCGATGTTGTCCCAGAGGGAGGTGGTGCCGTACGGGCCGGTCACGGTGGTGCCCGGGCACTGGCAGTAGATCGGCACGTACGCGTCGTACGGCAGGACCTTCACGATCGAATAGCCGGTGCCGGGTCCGCTGCGGACGTTCACGCGGTAGCCCGGTGCGACCGGATAACGGGCGCCTGTTGCTTCGGTGGCCATGCGCAGCCCCTCCCCCTTTTTCTCCCCCAACGCTTCACGGTGCGTCACTCGCGCAGGTTAGCAAGGCTCGACTAGGCTCCTCGGGCGCGTCGGCGAACAGGCACACGGGGGGTGGGCATGCCGCGCCCAGGAGATTCACCGCATCCTTCGCAGCCGGTCCATCCGGAATTCGCCGGGCAGTACCGGCTGGAGTCCGTGCTGGGTTCGGGCGGCATGGGCGTGGTTTATTTGGCCGCCTCCGCCTCGGGACTGCGGCTCGCGGTCAAGGTGGTGCACGCGGAGTTCGCGGCGGATCCCGAGTTCCGGGCCCGGTTCCGGCAGGAGGTGGGCGCCGCGCGGCGGGTGTCCGGTGCGTTCACGGCGGCCGTGGTCGATGCGGATCCGGATGCCGAACGGCCGTGGATGGCCACGCTGTTCGTGGAGGGGCCCACGCTGGCCGAGCGGGTGAAGCGGAAGCCGCTGGACACGGCGGAGCTGAGCCGGCTGGGCGCCGGGCTCGCGGAGGCGCTGCGCGACATCCACCGGGCGGGGGTGGTGCACCGGGACCTGAAGCCGAGCAACGTGCTGATGGCCGCCGACGGGCCCAAGGTCATCGACTTCGGCATCTCACGCCCGTACGACAGCGATCTGCGGACCGAGACCGGGAAGCTGATCGGGACCCCGCCGTTCATGGCGCCGGAGCAGTTCCAGCGGCCGCGGGAGGTGGGGCCGGAGGCGGACGTGTTCGCTATGGGGGCGGTGCTCGTGCACGCGGCCACCGGGCGGGGGCCGTTCGACTCGGACAGCCCGTACCTGGTCGCGTACCAGGTGGTGCACCACGAGCCGGAGCTCTCGGGGGTGCCCGCGGAGCTGGCTCCGCTGATCGCGCGCTGCCTGGAGAAGGACCCCAAGGACCGGCCGACCACGGACGCGCTGCTGGCGGCGCTGCGGTCGGCGGCGTATCCGACCTCGGAGGACACGCGGGCGTTCATACCGGCGCCGCGGGTTCCCCGGGAGGGGGGCGGGCGGGGGGCGTCGTCCGTATCGGAGGCGGCCGGGCGGGAGCCGGTTGCGCGGGAGGCGGTCGGGCAGGAGGCGGCCGGGCAGGAGCCGGTCACGCATCGGCGGGTGCGGATCGGGGCGGGTGACGGTTCTGGTGCGGGGCGGCAGGGCGGGAAGGCCGCGGTGGGCGGGGCCGCCGCAGCCGCTCCGGGACGGCGGCTGCGGGGGCCGCGGCGGGCCGTGGTGACCGGGGCCGGGCTGCTGGTCGCCGGTGCGGCGGTGGCGGCGTACGTGTTCGGCGGCGCCGGGGTTACGGGGAGTCCCGCGGCGGGACGGCCCGCGGGGCGGGCTGCGGCCGCGCCGGGGCAGGCGCCCTGGTCGGTGGCCCTGGCGCGCAGCGGCGGGATGCCGGTGTGCTCGGCAGGCGGGGACCAGGCGCTCTATTGCACGGGGCCGGGGACCGGGGCCGTACGGCTGGCGCAGGCGGACGGGTCGGTGCGGTGGTCGGTGAAGGCGGCCGACGGCGGCAGCCGGGTGGGCTCGGACCGGGCCCCGGTGCCGGCGGGCGGCCTGGTGCACACGGTCGGGCCGGACGGGAAGCTGCTGGAGGCGCGGGATCCGGGTACGGGCGCGGTGCGCTGGTCGGAGCGGCTGCCGGCGTCGGCGAGCCTGCTGTACGCGGGGCCGGGGCGGGCCACCGTGCTGGTGGCCGAGCCCTCGGGGCGGATCACGGCACGGGATGCGGCGAGCGGGCGCCGGCTGTGGTCGAAGCGGCTGGGCGGGGTCGGGTCCGTGCTGGCGGCGGGGCCGGAGGGCGGCGGGGCGGAGCCCGGGCTGGTGTTCCTGGTGACCCCGGCCGGGGACGGGAGCTCCACGTCGGTGGTGGCGGTGGCCGCGGAGAGCGGGCGGGTGCGGTGGCGGCTGCGCGCGGACGGGCAGCTGGCGCCCGCCGGGAGCGCGGCCGGGGCGCTGCTCCTGCTGCGCAGCGACCGCTTCCAGCTGACCGATGCGGTCGTACGGGTCGAGGTGGCGACGCGGGCGGTGCGGACGGTGGTGCTGCGGACGCCGGTGGATCAGGCGCAGGCGGGGGTGGGGGCTGACGGGAGCGTCTACCTTGCGGGGTTCGGTGGTGGGGTGACTGCGGTCGGGACGGGGGCCGGGGCGGGGGCGGGGGCCGAGGCGGGTGGGTCCGGCTCCGGTCCGTCCGGCTCCGGTGGGTCTGGGGGCTCTGCGGGCTCCGGGGCGGCCGTGGGTGAGCTGTGGCGGGTGGAGACGTTGGTTTCGCGGGTTTCGCGGCCCGTCGTGGCCGGCAGGCGGGTGTATCTGGCCGCGGCGGACGGGCGGGTGCTGGCGCTGGATGCGGAGCGCGGGCGGATGCTCGGGCAGACGAAGGTGCGGGGGGCTGCGGAAGGGGCTGGGCTGGCGCCGAACGTGCCGGTGCCGGTGGTGGGTCGGGGCGGGTGGATCTTCGCGAGTGCGCCGGACGGGTCGGTGTTCGGGGTGGGTGGAGACCCGGGCGCCTGGTAGCGGGGGCCGTACCGCTGCGCGGGGCCTTCCCCGTCCGGGGGACCCCTGGTTCCCCGGACCGGGACTCCGCCCCGTGCCCCGCGCCTCAAACTCCCCCAGCCCCAGGGGGCTGGGAGGTACCCCCTGGCGAGGCTGAAAGGACCCGGGTCTCCGCCCCGGACCCCGGTACTCAAACTCCCCCGGCCACCGCGGGGAGCGCCCCTGGACGGGCTGGGTTTTACCCCGGCCCGGATGGGGCCGCCGAGCGGAACGCGCGCGGGGCCGGACCTGGCACGGCAGCACGACGCTGCCGGGCCCCATCAAGCGGCAGCAGGCCACGCCTCCACCACCCGCCGGCAGGCCGCCCCTTCACCAACGGCCAAGGGGCACACCCCAGCCCCGCCGGCGCCTGTGGCGCGGGGGCCCGGGGGCAGCGCCCCGGAAACCCGCCACCAGGCCGCACCCTCACCAACCGGCAGCTGCCAGCCGGGAGCCGGCAGCCCGGCCACACCCTCACACCCGGCAGCAGGCCATGTCTTCACCAGCGGCCGGGGGGCACACTCCAGCCCCGCCGGCGCTTGAGGCGCAGGGGCCCGGGGGCAGCGCC
>NZ_JBVIDV010000032.1:14660-79161 GCF_055572195.1 Streptomyces sp. NPDC030809 | reverse complement strand
CCCCCGAAACCCACCACCAGGCCACACCCACACCAACAGCCAGCAGGCCACGCCTCCACCACCCGCCAGAGGCCACACCCTCACACCCGGCAGCAGGCCATGTCTTCACCAGCGGCCGGGGGGCACACTCCAGCCCCGCCGGCGCTTGAGGCGCGGGGGTCCGGGGGCAGCGCCCCCGAAACCCACCACCAGGCCACACCCACACCAACAGCCAGCAGGCCACGCCTCCACCACCCGCCAGAGGCCACACCCTCACACCCGGCAGCAGCCCGCGCCTTCACCAGCGGCCGGGGGGCACACTCCAGCCCCGCCGGCGCTTGAGGCGCGGGGGTCCGGGGGCAGCGCCCCCGAAACCCACCACCAGGCCGCACCCTCACCAACAGCCAAGGGCCACCCCCCAGCCCCGCCGGCGCCTGAGGCGCAGGAGCCCGGGGGCAGCGCCCCCGAAACCGAGGCGCAGGGGCACGGGGGCGGCGCCCCCGAGGGGTCAGGGCAGCTTGGAGACGTCGCGGACTGCGCCCTTGTCCGCGCTCGTGGCCATCGCCGCGTACGCACGCAGCGCCGCGGACACCGTCCGTTCGCGGTTCTTCGGGGCGTACACGCCCCCCAGTGCCTCGCGGCGGGCCGCCAGCGTGGCGTCGTCCACGAGGAGGTCGATGGAGCGGTTCGGGATGTCGATGCGGATGCGGTCGCCGTCCTCGACGAGGGCGATGGTGCCGCCGGAGGCCGCCTCCGGGGAGGCGTGGCCGATGGACAGGCCCGAGGTGCCGCCGGAGAAGCGGCCGTCGGTCACCAGGGCGCAGGTCTTGCCGAGGCCGCGGCCCTTGAGGAACGAGGTCGGGTAGAGCATCTCCTGCATGCCGGGGCCGCCCTTGGGGCCCTCGTAGCGGATGACGACCACGTCGCCGGGCTTGACCTGCTTGGAGAGGATCTTCTCGACCGCCTCGTCCTGGGATTCGCAGACCACGGCCGGGCCCTCGAAGGTCCAGATGGACTCGTCGACCCCGGCGGTCTTCACGACGCAGCCGTCCACGGCGATGTTGCCGCGCAGGACCGCGAGGCCGCCGTCCTTGGAGTACGCGTGCTCGACCGAGCGGATGCAGCCGTTCTCGGCGTCGAGGTCGAGGGTGTCCCAGCGTTCGGACTGGGAGAAGGCGGTGGCGGAGCGCTTGCAGCCGGGGGCCGCGTGCCACAGCTCCAGGGCCTCGGCGGAGGCGGTGCCGGAGCGGGCGTCCCACGTGCCGAGCCAGTCGTCGAGGTTCTCGGAGTGGACGGACGTGACGTCCTTGTTGAGGAGCCCGCCGCGGTGCAGCTCGCCGAGGATGGCGGGGATGCCGCCGGCGCGGTGCACGTCCTCCATGTAGTACGTACCGCCGGGGGCGACGTTCGGGGCGACCTTGGCCAGGCAGGGCACCCGGCGGGAGACCTCGTCGATGTCCTTGAGGTCGTAGTCGAGGCCCGCCTCCTGGGCGGCGGCCAGCAGGTGCAGGATCGTGTTGGTGGAGCCGCCCATGGCGATGTCGAGGGCCATGGCGTTCTCGAAGGCCTGGCGGGTGGCGATGTTGCGCGGCAGGACGGACTCGTCGCCGTCCTCGTAGTAGCGCTTGGTGATCTCGACGACGGTGCGGCCGGCGTCCTCGTACAGGGCGCGGCGGGCGGTGTGGGTGGCGAGGACCGAGCCGTTGCCGGGGAGGGCCAGGCCGATGGCCTCGGCGAGGCAGTTCATCGAGTTGGCGGTGAACATGCCGGAACAGGAGCCGCAGGTGGGGCAGGCGTTCTCCTCGATGCGGAGGATGTCCTCGTCCGAGACGTTCTCGTTGACCGCGTCGACGATGGCGTTGACGAGGTCGAGCTTGCGGACGGTGCCGTCGACGAGGGTGGCCTGGCCGGCCTCCATGGGGCCGCCGGAGACGAAGACCACGGGGATGTTCAGGCGCATCGCGGCCATGAGCATGCCGGGGGTGATCTTGTCGCAGTTGGAGATGCAGATCAGGGCGTCGGCGCAGTGGGCCTCGACCATGTACTCGACGCTGTCCGCGATGAGGTCGCGGGAGGGCAGGGAGTACAGCATCCCGGCGTGGCCCATGGCGATGCCGTCGTCCACGGCGATCGTGTTGAACTCGCGCGGGATGGCGCCGGCGGCGCGGATGGCGTCGGAGACGATGCGGCCGACGGGTGCCAGGTGGGTGTGGCCGGGGACGAACTCGGTGAAGGAGTTGGCGACGGCGACGATCGGCTTCCCGATGTCCTCGCTCGCTACGCCCGAGGCGCGCATCAGGGCGCGCGCGCCCGCCATGTTGCGGCCGTGGGTGACGGTGCGGGACCGGAGCTCGGGCATCGGGTTACTCCCCAGGAGACACGGATCTGACGGTTACGAGCCTACGCCCGCACTCCAAGATCTGGACAGTCTGTCCGTATCGCGGGATGGCCGGGTCAGACTGCGGTCAGCCTGCCGGTCAGGCCCGGTCAGCGTCGGTCGGCCTCCGTCAGTCCCCGGTCAGTCCCCGGTCAGCCCCCGGTCAGCCCCCGGTCAGCCCTCGGTCAGGTAGCGCTGGAGGGTGGGGGCGACCATCGCCACGATCTGCTCCGGGTCGGCAGACGCGAGGGGCTCGACCTGGACCACGTACCGCAGGACGGCGATGCCGATCATGTGGGAGGCGGCGAGCTCGGCGCGGAAGGTGGGGTCCGGTACGTCGAGGTCGGCGGCCACCCGCTCCAGCACGCGGCGCAGCACCAGGCGCCGGAGCACCTTGGCGGCGGCCTCGTGGGTGAGGGCCGAACGGATGACGGCGAGCAGCGGGGCCCGGGTGGCGGGGTTCTCCCAGACGGCGAGGAAGTAGCGCGCGAGGCGCTCGCCGACGCCGTCCGGGCCCTGGCCGAGGACGGCCGGCACGAGCAGGGCGGGCTCGATGCTCACCTCGACGGCGGCCTCGAACACCTCTTCCTTGGTGCCGAAGTAGTGGTGGACCAGGGCCGGGTCCACGCCCGCGGCCTTGGCGATGCCGCGTACGGAGGTCTTGTCGTACCCGCGGGCGGCGAACTCCTCGCGGGCGGCGAGCCGGATCTGCTCCTGGAGGCCGCCGGGCGCGCTCTCGGCCTCGGCCCGGGAGGGGCGGCCGCGCCCGCGGCGGGGGCGGGCGGGCGCGGCGGAGGGCTCGGCGCGGGGCGGCTCGGGGGAGGTGGCCGGCTCGGCGCGGGGCGGCTCGGCAGGGGCGGCCGGCTCGCGGGCCGCTGCCGGGGTGTCCCCGGACCCGGGCACGGTGTCCCCGTTCCCGGCCGACGTGGTGCCGCTCCCCGGAACCGTGTCTCCGTTCCCCGGCCGGGTGCCCCCGTCCCCCCGCGGCGTGGCGCCGGCGGGCCCGTCCGTGTGCGTGCCGCTCACGGTCGGCGGACCCGCGGGGTGTGCAGGGCGGCGGCGAGGTGTTCGCGGGTGAAGGCGAGGGCCTCGGCGAGGTCGGCCTCGCGCTCGGCGGCGGACATCGCGCGGCGGGTGTTGACCTCGATGACCACGTGCCCGTCGAAGCCGCCGAGGGCGAGCCGGTGCAGCAGCTCGGCGCAGGGCTGGGTGCCGCGGCCGGGCACGAGGTGCTCGTCCTTGGCGGAGCCGTTGCCGTCGGCGAGGTGGACGTGGGCCAGCCGGTCGCCCATCCGGTCGATCATCGCGGTGGCGTCGGTGCGCGCGGTGGCGGTGTGCGAGAGGTCCACCGTGAAGTGCCGGTAGTCGTCCTTGGTGACGTCCCATTCGGGGGCGTACGCGAGCATCTCGCGGTCCCGGTAGCGCCACGGGTACATGTTCTCCACGGCGAACCTGACGTCGGTCTCGTCGGCCATCCGCCAGATGCCCTCGACGAACTCCCGCGCGTACTGGCGCTGCCAGCGGAACGGCGGGTGCACGACCACCGTGGACGCCCCGAGCCGCTCGGCGGCCGACCGGGCCCGCTCCAGCTTGGTCCACGGGTCGGTGGACCAGACCCGCTGGGTGATGAGCAGGCAGGGCGCGTGCACGGCCAGGATCGGGACCCCGTGGTAGTCGGACAGCCGGCGCAGGGCCTCGACGTCCTGGCTGACGGGATCCGTCCAGACCATGACCTCGACCCCGTCGTACCCGAGGCGCGCGGCGATCTCGAAGGCCGTCGCCGTCGACTCCGGATACACCGAGGCCGTGGAGAGGGCGACCTTCGCACCCGGAACGCGCACCGCTGGATCTGCCACGGGGACAGGGTACGGGGCGGTCCCGGCCTGCGTGCGGGGACGGGTGCCGGCGTCCTGAACCGGTCCGTGCGCGGGGTCCGTACGCCGGGTTCCTGCGCCCCGCTCCGTGCACCGGTCCGTGCGCGGGGTCCGTACGCCAGGTTCCTGCCCCCGGTCCCTGCGCCCGGTCCCTGCGCCTCGCCCCCGTGCGCGGGGGTCCCGGCGCGCAGGACGCTACGGCAGGTGGTCGAGGCGGCGCAGGATGATGCCCTCGCGCAGGGCCCACGGGCAGATCTCCAGGTCGTCGACCCCGTACAGGTCCATCGCCGCCTCCGCCACCAGCGCGCCTGCCAGCAGCTGCCCGGCCCGGCCCTCGGAAACCCCCGGCAGGGCCGCGCGCTCGGCGGTGGTCATCGCGGCCAGCCGGGGCACCCACTCCTCCAGGGCCTTGCGGCTGAGTTCCCGCTGTACGTAGAGGCCCTCGGCGGAGCGCGCGGCGCCGGCGATCCTGGCGAGCTGCTTGAAGGTCTTGGAGGTCGCCACCACGTGGTCGGGCGCCCCGAAGCGGCTGAACTCGCCGACGGTACGGGCGATCTGCGCCCGCGCATGCCGGCGCAGGGCCCGCACGTCGTCCGGGTCGGCGGGGTCCCCGGGCAGCCAGCCGGCGGTGAGCCGGCCCGCGCCGAGCGGCAGGGAGACGGCCGCGTCGGGCTCCTCGTCGATGCCGAAGGCGACTTCCAGGGAGCCGCCGCCGATGTCGAGGACCAGCAGCCGGCCGGCCGACCAGCCGAACCAGCGGCGCACGGCGAGGAAGGTGAGGCGGGCCTCCTCCGAGCCGCTGAGCACCTGGAGCTCGATGCCGGTCTCCTGCCGGACCCGCTCCAGGACCTCGTCGGCGTTGGTGGCCTCGCGGACCGCGGAGGTGGCGAACGGCAGGACCTCTTCGCAGCCCTTGTCCTCGGCCGCCTGGGCCGCGCCGGCGATCACTCCGACGAGCTTGTCGATCCCCTCGGGGCCGATGGCCCCGTCGGCGTCGAGCAGTTCGGCCAGGCGCAGTTCCGCCTTGTGCGAGTGCGCGGGCAGTGGGCGCGCACCCGGGTGCGCATCCACTGCCAGCAGATGGATCGTGTTCGAACCCACATCAAGGACACCGAGTCTCATGTACGGAACGCTACTGCGCCTTTGCGGAAACACCCGCCTCTCCGGGGGTAACGGAGGGGTTCCGCCCGCTTAGGCTTGGGATGTGCCCAACACGAAGAAGGCCGAGCAGGCGAAGCCGGCCAAGGCCGGGAAGGCCGCCGGCAAGGCCGGAAAGGCCAAGACCGGCAGGACCGGCAAGGCTGCCAAGGTCGACAAGGCCGCCAAGGCCGGAAGGAAGCAGGTCGTGAGCGACGAGGTGGGGATCGACTTCCCGCGCGCGTGGGTGGAGTTCCCGGACCCGGAGGACGAGGAGCAGGTCTTCCGCTGCGACCTGACCTGGCTGACCTCCCGCTGGACGTGCATCTTTGGCAGCGGCTGCCAGGGCATCCGTGCCGGCCGCGCCGACGACGGCTGCTGCACGCTGGGCGCGCACTTCTCCGACGAGGACGACGAGAAGCGGGTCGCCGGGCACGTGGCGCGGCTGACGCCCGAGCTGTGGCAGTTCCACGACGTGGGCACCTCCACCGGCTGGGTCCAGAAGGACGAGGACGGGGAGCGGCAGACCCGGCGCTGGGAGGGCTCGTGCATCTTCCAGAACCGCCCCGGGTTCGCGGGCGGCGCGGGCTGCTCCCTGCACATCCTGGCCCTGCGCGAGGGGCGGGAGCCGCTGGAGACCAAGCCGGACGTGTGCTGGCAGCTGCCGATCCGGCGGACGTACGACTGGATCGACCGGCCGGACGACACGCGGGTGCTGCAGGTGTCGATCGGCGAGTACGACCGGCGCGGGTGGGGGCCCGGCGGGCACGATCTGCACTGGTGGTGCACGTCGGCCACGTCTGCGCACGGGGCGGGGGAGCCGGTGTACGTGTCGTACCGGGCGGAGCTGACGGAGCTGATGGGGGCGGGCGGGTACGGGAAGCTGGTCGAGCTGTGCGAGCAGCGGCTGGCCTCGCTCCTGCCCATGGCCCCCCACCCGGCCGACCCCACCCCCTGACTCCGCCTCCGGACCCCCCGGTCCTCAATCGCCGGACGGGCTGGATCTGCCCCGGCCCCGAACTCACCTGCGGAGCAGACCCAAGCCCCGCCAGGGGGTACCTCCCAGCCCCGCCGGGGCAGGGCCTAGTCCGGGGGCGGGGTCGGGGACGGGTCCGTGGGGGGTGGGGTTTCGGGGGGCGAAGGGGTCGGAGAAACCGTTTCTTCGGGGGGTGACGGGGTCGGGGTCGGGGTGGGGGTCGGCGGGACCGTCGGGGTCGGGCTGGACGGCTGGGCCGGGGTCGGAAGGGTCGGGCGGGTCGGCTCCGGCGGGTTCTTGCCGCGGCCCTCGACCGAGATCACCGCGCCCCCGGGGTCCACCCCGATCCGCGCCGTCCAGTACCCCGCCGGCTCCCCCCGCCGATCGACGGTGATCCGTACGATGAACGTTTCGCCAGGCTCCAGCACCCCCGAGCTCCGGCTCGCCCACAGCCACGGCGCGTCGGACCACAGCTGCCAGGCCACCGGCGAGCCGCCGGACGCCTTGAGGGTGACGAGGGTGGTGCCGCCCTGGGACACGGCCTCGATGGTGAGCCGGCCGGGACCCTTCGTGCCGGGCGCGGTGGGCTCCGCGGGGGCGCCCGTGCTGATGACCTCGACGTGCACGTCCGGGTTCTGCCCGCCCGCCGCGAACCGCCCGTCGGGCCGGCTGCGCGCATTGCCCGTGTTCTCGTAGGCCGCGTACGGGCCGCCGGCCGCGCGCGCCTGCCGCTCGTCCTCGCTCGCGGAGATCCGGATGGCTCCGGGCGCCCCCTCGCCGGTGACGGGGGCGCCGCGGTAGGCGGCCCACAGGGCGAGGACCGGTGCGGCGACCACCGTGGCCACCACGGTGGTGGTGACGGCGCGGGCCCGGAGCCGGTCCCGGCGGGCCGCCCGGTCGCGGGGGTCCATGGGGAAGCCGGCGCGGTCGAACCGGGGGCCGCCGGACCGGGCCTTGGGGACCCGGGCGCGGGCCAGGTGCACGGCGGACCGCGGGGCGGTGACGAGGGGCAGGCTGACGGCCCCGATGCCGCCGGACCCGGGCCAGGGGCTGCCGAGGCCGACGCGTTCGGCGGCCCGGCGACATCGCGGGCAGTCGTCCACGTGCCGGACCAGTTCGGCGCGCAGGGCGGTGGACAGCAGCACCTGGCTGTCTCCGGTGAGGCGGGAGACCTGCGGGCAGTCGCCGGTTTCGACCACGGCGAGGGCGGCCCGGGTGCGTTCGACCTCGCAGGCCGCGGCGGCGAGCAGCTCGCGGGCGGTGGCGGGGGCCGTGCCGAGCACGGCGGCCACTTCCGTGACCGCGAGGTGGTGGCGTACGGCGAGCTCCAGGGCCTCGCGCTGCTCGGGCGTGGTGCCGGCCGCCTCCGGCCAGGCGAGCCGGGCCAACTCGGCCTGCCGGATGGCGGCTCCGGGATCGGTCTCGGGATCGGGGCCGGGGCCGGAATCGGGGAAGGGGCCGGGGTAGGGACCGAGTCCGGAACCGGAACCGGAACCGGGAACGGGACCCTGGCCGGCGCCACGGATTTCGTCCGGGCCCACCCGGCCCGCTGCGCCCCCACCGCCGCCTCCGGCTCCGGCCGCGGCCGCCCCTCCGACACCTCCGGGCCCTGGCCCGGCACCCGGCGCACTCACGGGCATCGGCACGGTGTCGTGCGCCGGAGCGTGCTCCGGCGTGCGCCGGGCGGTGTGCGCTCCCGGGCGGGTGCGCCGCGGTTCCGCGAGCCGGCGCAGGCAGGCCCAGCGGGCCAGGGCGTAGAGCCAGGCGCGGTGCCCGGCGGGGTCCCGGGGGCTGCGCCCGGCCTGCCGTTCCGCCACGGCGAGCACGTCCGCGAGCACGTCGGTGGCCGCGTCGTGGTCGCACAGCACCGACAGGCAGTAGGTGAAGAGGCCGTCCAGGTACGGCTCGTGGCGGGCGGACGGCGGCTGCTCCGCGCCGCGGGGCGCACGCCCGTGCGCCCGGTGTGCGCCGGTGCTCGGCGCGGGCTGCCCCTGGCTGCTGCTTGTCACTCCGTGACCGTAGGGGCCGGGCAAGCGACGCTCCGGAAGCCTTGAGGAGTTTTAACCCTTACGGGTGAACAGATCACACGAAGCCGGACAAGGCCGTTGACCGCGCGTGGACCTGGCGTGACCCGGGCCCCGCGCCGGCCCCTCCCGTCCTCCCCCACCCGCCCGCGCCCGCGGCCGCTGTCGGTGCCGCCCGCTACCGTGTCCGGCATGGCTGCCCGTACATCCCGTTCATCCGCCAAGGACCGGCCGTCCTACCGCTGCACCGAGTGCGGCTGGACCACGGCCAAGTGGCTCGGCCGCTGCCCCGAGTGCCAGGCCTGGGGGACGGTCGAGGAGCAGGGCGTGGTGGCCGTGCGCACCACCGCGGCCGGCCGGGTGAGCGCGGCCGCCCTGCCGATCGCGCAGGTGGACGGGCGCCAGGCCACCGCGCGGTCCACGGGGGTGGACGAACTGGACCGGGTGCTCGGCGGCGGGCTGGTGCCGGGAGCCGTGGTCCTGCTCGCGGGCGAGCCGGGCGTGGGCAAGTCCACCCTGCTGCTGGACGTGGCGGCCAAGGCGGCGAGCGAGCAGCACCGGACCCTCTACGTGACCGGCGAGGAGTCCGCCTCCCAGGTGCGGCTGCGCGCCGACCGGATCAAGGCGCTCGACGACCACCTCTACCTGGCCGCGGAGACGGACCTGTCGGTGGTGCTGGGGCACCTGGACGAGGTCAAGCCCTCCCTGCTCGTCCTGGACTCGGTGCAGACCGTCGCCTCCCCCGAGATCGACGGCGCCCCCGGCGGCATGGCGCAGGTCCGCGAGGTGGCGGGGGCGCTGATCCGGGCCTCGAAGGAGCGCGGGATGTCCACCCTCCTGGTGGGCCACGTGACGAAGGACGGGGCGATCGCCGGTCCCCGGCTGCTGGAGCACCTGGTGGACGTGGTGCTGCACTTCGAGGGCGACCGGCACGCCCGGCTGCGGCTGGTCCGCGGGGTGAAGAACCGGTACGGGGCCACCGACGAGGTGGGCTGCTTCGAGCTGCACGACGAGGGGATCACCGGGCTGGCGGACCCGAGCGGGCTGTTCCTGACCCGGCGGGCGGAGCCGGTGCCGGGCACCTGCCTGACGGTGACCCTGGAGGGTCGGCGGCCGCTGGTGGCGGAGGTGCAGGCGCTGACCGTGGACTCGCAGATCCCCTCGCCCCGCCGCACCACCTCCGGCCTGGAGACCTCCCGGGTCTCGATGATGCTGGCGGTACTGGAGCAGCGCGGCCGGATCAGCGCACTCGGCAAGCGGGACATCTACAGCGCGACGGTGGGCGGGGTGAAGCTGTCCGAGCCGGCCGCCGACCTGGCGGTCGCGCTGGCGCTGGCCTCGGCGGCGAGCGACACCCCGCTGCCCAAGAACCTCGTCGCGATCGGCGAGGTGGGGCTGGCGGGCGAGGTCCGCCGGGTCACCGGGGTGCAGCGGCGGCTCGCGGAGGCGCACCGGCTGGGGTTCACACATGCACTCGTACCGGGCGATCCGGGCAAGGTCCCGCCGGGGATGAAGGTCGTGGAAGTGGCGGACATCGGGGAGGCCCTGCGGGTGCTCCCCCGCAGGCCGGCCCGCGGAAGGAGTGCTTCCGCAGAGGGTGCCGCGGACGGATCCGCGGGGTCCGGACACCGGTAGCCACCACGGAGGCACAGCGGGCGCCGGTAGACTTTGTGCTGGTCCGCCCGCCCGCAAGCACGCCCTGGTGCCCCCGGCGCCGGGTGGCGCAACCCGCGACCGGAGGAGTGCAGTGGCAGCCAAGGACGGGGCAGCAGCATCCGGGAAGTCCGGCGCGAGCTCCAAGCACGAGGCCCTGATGCGTGCTTCGCTGAGCGCCGTCGCCCCTGGTCAGGCCCTGCGCGACGGCCTTGAGCGGATCGTCCGCGGCAACACCGGCGGCTTGATCGTCCTGGGCATGGACAAGACCGTCGAGGCCATGTGCACCGGCGGTTTCGTGCTCGACGTGGAGTTCACCGCGACCCGGCTGCGCGAGCTGTGCAAGCTCGACGGAGCCCTCATCCTCGACAAGGACATCACCAAGATCCTGCGGGCCGGCGTGCAGCTGGTGCCCGACGCGTCGATCCCGACCGAGGAGACCGGCACCCGGCACCGCACCGCGGACCGCGTGTCCAAGCAGTGCGGCTTCCCGGTGGTGTCGGTCTCGCAGTCGATGCGCCTGATCGCCCTGTACGTGGACGGCGAGCGCCGGGTGCTGGAGGAGTCGGGCGCGATCCTGTCCCGCGCGAACCAGGCCCTGGCCACCCTGGAGCGCTACAAGCTCCGCCTGGACGAGGTCGCCGGCACCCTGTCGGCGCTGGAGATCGAGGACCTGGTGACGGTCCGCGACGTCACGGCGGTCGCGCAGCGGCTGGAGATGGTGCGCCGGATCGCCACCGAGATCGCGGAGTACGTGGTCGAGCTCGGCACCGACGGCCGGCTGCTGTCGCTCCAGCTGGACGAGCTGACGGTCGGCATCGAGCAGGAGCGCGAGCTGGTCATCCGCGACTACGTGCCGGAGCCGACGGCGAAGCGTTCCCGCACGGTGGACGAGGCGCTGGCCGAGCTGGACTCGCTCACCCACGCCGAGCTGCTGGACCTGCCCATCGTGGCGCGGGGGCTGGGGTACACGGGTGCGCCCGAGACCCTCGACTCGGCCATCTCCCCGCGCGGTTACCGGCTGCTGGCGAAGGTGCCGCGGCTGCCGGGCGCGATCATCGAGCGGCTGGTGGAGCACTTCGGCGGGCTGCAGAAGCTGCTCGCGGCGAGCGTGGACGACCTGCAGACGGTCGACGGCGTCGGCGAGGCGCGCGCCCGCAGCGTCCGCGAGGGCCTGTCCCGGCTCGCGGAGTCCTCGATCCTGGAGCGGTACGTCTGACCCCGGGGCGGTACGTCTGACCCCGGGACGGTACGCCTGACCCCGGGACGGTACGCCTGTACCCGGGGTCGTACGCCTGCCCCCGGGGCTCCTCTGATCACGGCCCGCCCGGTCCCCTGATCCCCACGCGCCCGGTCCCCGGCCCCTCTGATCCATTCCGGGGCTTTGCGGAGTCCGCCCGGGCGGCCTCCCCCTTCCTCACCCTCCGCGTCGTTACGATCGCGCGTCGTCACGGCCTGGCCGGCGTACGGGTCCGGCGGGCCGCGCTCTGCGATCGGAAGGACCCCCATGCTCAAGAAGGCGTTGACCGGCGGCGCGGGTGCAGTGCTCGTGGCCGCCGCGCTGTGTCCCGGGGCGGGAGCGGCGGCGGCTGCGGCCCCGGTCCCGGCCCCCGCACCCACCGGGCAGATCACCATCGACGTGGCCCAGGTGAACGGCTCGGGCTGCCGCCCGGGCAGCGCCTCGGTGTCCGTGGCGCCCGACAACACCGCGTTCACGGTCACGTACAGCGAGTACCTGGCCCAGGTGGGCAAGGACGCCAAGGCCACCGACTTCCGCAAGAACTGCCAGCTCGGG
Source organism: Streptomyces sp. NPDC030809 (assembly GCF_055572195.1). Classification (NCBI taxonomy): domain Bacteria; kingdom Bacillati; phylum Actinomycetota; class Actinomycetes; order Kitasatosporales; family Streptomycetaceae; genus Streptomyces; species Streptomyces sp. NPDC030809. The sequence goes on along the minus strand of NZ_JBVIDV010000032.1, from coordinate 67,346 downwards.
CTGCGCGTGAACGTCCCGCAGGGGTTCACGTACGCCATCGCGCAGGCGGACTACCGCGGCTTCGCGAGCCTCCAGTCGGGGGCCTCCGCCACCCAGCAGGCCGGCTACTACTTCCAGGGCATGTCCCAGACCGTCCGCAAGAGCCACACCCTGCGCGGGCCACTGGAGGGCAACTGGCAGGCGACGGACCGGGTGGGCGTGGAGGCGCTGGAGTTCGCCCCGTGCGGTTCCCAGCGCGACTTCAACATCAACACCGAGCTGCGGGTGAGTGCCGGGACCTCCGACACCGTGAACAGCACCAGCTTCGTGGCGATGGACTCGACCGACGCGAGCTTCAAGACCGTCTACCACTTCGCGTGGAAGGAGTGCCCGGCCCGACGCTGACGGGCGGGGGGAGCCGGGGGACTTGGGCCGGATGCGGCCCGAGTCCCCCGCCCTGTGTCCGGATCAGTCGCGGTCGAGCCGGAAGGAGGCCCGGAGGTCGGGCAGTCCGGGGGCCTTGACCTCGACGAGGTAGGTGCCGGGGGCCGCTTCGCCGGACGGCGGGGTGGCGCACCGGTCGGCGGCGCTCCCCTTGCGGTTCCACTCCAGGCTGTGGGTGATGGAGGACTTCGCGGGCACCCGGAAGTACACGCTGCCCGGGCCGGCGGGGCAGTGCGCCGAGGACCACAGGGGCTTGTCGGCGTCGGTCCCGGTGATGGTCAGCACGGCGGTGCGGGGGCCGAGGTCCACCTTGCAGGTGGTCCCGGAGGTGTTGGTGGCGACGAGGTCGAACCGGGGCCGGTCGCCCGGCTCGTAGGCGATCTGCGCGCTCTCGACCTTCCACTGCACCGCGCCGGGGGCGCAGGTGGGCAGCGGGGAGTCCGCCGGGACCCGGGTGCCGCCGCCGGCGGGGGCCCCGCCGGGGTCGCCGTTCTTGCCGCTGCCGGGCTCGCCGGCCGCGCCCGTGTCCCCGCCGGTCCCGGCGTCGGTTCCGGTGCCGGCGTCGGTGCCGCCGTGGTCCCCGCCGGTGCCCGCGCCGCCGCTGCCGCTGCCGCTGCCCGACTCGTCGCGGCCGCCCGGGTATTGGCTGATCGCCGAACCGGAGGGGTTGGGGCCGGGGGTGATCGCCCCGCCCGACTCCTGCCCGCGGCCGGGGCCCTTGGCATCGGAAACGCCCTTGCCGCCATCGGAACTGACGGCCCATACGGCGAGAATGGCGAGGAGCGCCCCGACGGACGCGAGGACGGCCCTCCGGCGCCAGTAGATGGAGGAGGGGAGCGGTCCGACCGGATTGCGCAGTGATCCCACGGGGGGAACTTTACGAGAGATCGGCCGCCGATCCGTGCCCACCCGCCGTACGGGGCACGTGTTTTGCCGATCATCATCCCGCCCGGGCTTCGGTCCGCAGGTGCCGCCGCTCGGGCCCCCGCTCAAGCGGAAGCGGAATCACGCCAATCTTTTGATCCTTTGATTACTTCGATTTACGTAGGCTCTCTCGGATGGACACCTCTGCCCTGTACCGCGATGTCACCGAGTTCGCCCACCGCACCCCGGGGTGGGTCCAAGGGTTCGTCGAGGTGTGGACCGAAGCCGGACTGCTGCTGTTCGGGGCCCTGTTCGTCCACCTGTGGTGGCAGGCGCGCCGACTGGACGACCGGGCGGCCGCCCTCGCGGTCCTCGCCCCGCTGGCGACGGCCCTCGGGTACGCGGCCTCGGAGGGGCTGAAGTCCGTGGTCCAGGAGGAGCGCCCGTGCCGGGCGGTGGCCGGGGCGCTGGCCCCGCTGGTGGACTGCCCGGTGCCGGGGGACTGGTCCTTCCCGAGCAACCACTCGGCGATCGCGGGGGCCGCCGCGGTCGCGCTGGCGCTGACCGTGGGCCGGCTGGCGCTGCTGACCGTGCCGATGGCCCTGCTGATGGCGTTCTCCCGGGTGTTCGTGGGCGTGCACTACCCGCACGACGTGGCGATGGGCCTGCTGCTGGGCGCTTCGGTCGCCGCGCTCGGGATGGTGCTGGCGGCCGGTCCGGCGAGCCGGATCATCCGCTCGGTCCGCGAGGGCGGGGCCGCCGGCGCCGTCTGGTTCACCGGTCCGGGCCCCGCGCGCTGAGCCCGAAACGTGCCAGGATGCAGATGCCATGACTGCTACGCCTGCCACCCCCGCGCCCCTCGACGCTCCCCCGGCCGCCGGCTCCCCGGCCGCCCCGGAACCGGGCGTCCCCGCCGACCCCGGCGCCCTGCACGAGTCCGTCGTCGCCTGGTTCGACGAGAACGCCCGGGACCTGCCCTGGCGCCGCCCCGAGGCGGGGCCCTGGGGGGTCATGGTCAGCGAGTTCATGCTCCAGCAGACCCCGGTCGCCCGGGTGCTGCCGGTGTACGAGCAGTGGCTGGCCCGCTGGCCCCGCCCGGCCGACCTGGCCGCGGAGGCCCCCGGCGAGGCGGTCCGGGCCTGGGGCCGGCTGGGCTATCCCCGGCGCGCCCTGCGGCTGCACGGCGCGGCGGTGGCCATAACGGAGCGGCACGGCGGCGACGTGCCCCGCGAACACGGCCAGCTGCTGGCGCTGCCGGGGATCGGCGAGTACACGGCCGCGGCCGTGGCCTCGTTCGCGTACGGGCAGCGGCACGCGGTCCTCGACACGAACGTCCGCCGGGTCTTCGCCCGGGTGGCCACCGGCACCGAGTACCCGCCGAACGCGACGACCGCCGCCGAACGCCGGCTGGCCCGCGCCCTGCTGCCGGAAGACGAGCCGACCGCGGCCCGCTGGGCCGCCGCCTCCATGGAGCTCGGCGCCCTGGTGTGCACGGCCAAGAGCCCGGACTGCGTCCGCTGCCCGGTCGCCGGCCGCTGCGCCTGGCGGCTGGCGGGCAAGCCCGCGCACGACGGGCCGCCGCGCCGGGGCCAGACGTACGCGGGCACCGACCGGCAGGTCCGCGGGAAGCTGCTGGCGGTGCTGCGCGAGGCCTTGGGGCCGGTGCCGCAGTCCGTGCTGGACGCCGTGTGGGACGAGCCGGTGCAGCGGGCCCGGGCCCTGGACGGCCTGGTCGCCGACGGGCTGGTGGAACCGCTGGCGGGCGGGCTGTACCGGCTGCCGCTGGGCCGGCCCGTGGGCTGAAACGGTTCCCGGCCGCCGGGGACTGTTACACAACCTATGGATGTCCGTGCGTCCGCCGAGGTCTGGCCCGCACAGCCTCGTGACAACGCCTCCGTACCTTCGAATCCGTAAGCAACCACGGGGATGCGGTAACGGAACGGAGGCGGTCTGAGATGGCGCACGGCGAGGTGCTCGAGTTCGAAGAGTACGTCCGCACCCGTCAGGACGCGCTGCTGCGCAGCGCCCGACGCCTGGTTCCGGACCCGGTGGACGCGCAGGACCTGCTCCAGACCGCACTGGTCCGGACCTACGGCCGCTGGGACGGCATCGCGGACAAGGCCCTTGCCGACGCCTACCTGCGCCGTGTCATGATCAACACGCGTACCGAGTGGTGGCGCGCCCGCAAGCTGGAAGAGGTCCCGACCGAGCAGCTGCCCGACGCGAGCGTCGAGGACGGCGCCGAGCAGCGCGCCGACCGCGCCCTGCTGATGGACATACTCGGCGTGCTGGCGCCCAAGCAGCGCAGCGTGGTCGTGCTGCGACACTGGGAGCAGATGAGCACCGAGGAGACGGCCACGGCGCTCGGAATGTCGGCAGGTACCGTGAAGAGCACGCTGCACCGGGCGCTGGCCAGGCTCCGCCAGGAGCTGGAGAGCCGGAACCTCGACATGCGGGCTCTGGAGCGCGGCGACCACAACGTTCGTCACGAGGGGCGGGAGCGGTGCGCGGCCTGAGCGGCAGACGCCTCGGCAGAGGCTCTCTCACTGCGATGTCGGCGGGGACCCTGGTCCTCGCCGGCTCCGTGCTGTTCATGGTCGCCTGCTCTTCCGGGGGTGCCGGGCTGAAGGACGAGGGTCCGGCCCGGTCGGAGCAGGCGGCGAAGGCGCTTCCGAGCCCGGTGTCCTCCCCCACGCCGGAGTTCAAGCGGGTGGACGCGGTCGCGCTGGTCAAGGCGGATCCCAAGGTGAGCGCCGAGGTCAAGCGGGACCTGAAGCCGTGCGTCGGCAAGGAGTACCCGGTGGACGTGACGTACGGGCGGGTGACGGGGAACTCCGCGGACGACGTGGTCGTCAACGTGCTGTCCTGTGCCGACGCGGTCGGCGTGGGCTCGTACGTGTACCGGCTGGAGGGCGGCTCGTACCAGAATGTCTTCGCGGACGAGCAGCCTCCGGTCTATGCCGAGATCGACCGGGGCGACCTCGTGGTGACCAAGCCCGTGTACGGCAAGAGCGACGCGATCGCGTACCCCTCGGGTGAAGACGTGATCACGTACCGGTGGACGGGGGACAAGTTCACCGAGCACGACCGCGTGCACACGGACTACAGCAACACGGCCGACGGCGGGGGCCAGCCCGCCCCGGCCATCACAGGGAAGAACTGAGGCAGGCGGATGGCCGAGACCCATGTGCTGTTTGTGGAGGACGACGACGTCATCCGGGAGGCCACGACCCTCGCGCTGGAACGCGACGGGTTCGTGGTCACCGCCATGCCCGACGGGCTGTCCGGCCTGGAGTCCTTCCGTGCGGACCGGCCGGACATCGCCCTGCTGGACGTGATGGTCCCCGGCATGGACGGGGTCAGCCTCTGCCGGCGGATCCGCGACGAGTCCACCGTGCCCGTCATCATGCTGTCCGCCCGGGCGGACTCGATCGACGTGGTCCTCGGTCTGGAGGCGGGCGCGGACGACTACGTGACCAAGCCCTTCGACGGGGCGGTGCTCGTGGCCCGCATCCGCGCGGTGCTGCGCCGCTTCGGGCACGCCGGGGCGCACGGGGCGGGTGCCGAGGAGGAGCCGGCGGGCGAGCGCGGGGTGCTGACCTTCGGCGAGCTGGAGGTGGACACCGAGGGCATGGAGGTCCGCCGCGGCGGTGCGCCGGTGGCCCTGACCCCGACCGAGATGCGGCTGCTGCTGGAGTTCTCGACCGCCCCGGGCACCGTGCTGAGCCGGGACCGGCTGCTGGAGCGGGTCTGGGACTACGACTGGGGCGGCGACACCCGCGTGGTGGACGTCCACGTGCAGCGGCTGCGTACGAAGATCGGACAGGACCGGATCGAGACGGTCCGGGGCTTCGGATACAAGCTCAAGGGATGAAGCGGTTCACCCTGCGCACGGGAATCCGCTGGAAGATCAGTTTCGCCATCGCCGCCGTGGGGGCGCTGATCGCCACGGCGCTGAGCCTCGTGGTGCACAACGCCGCGCGGGTCTCGATGCTCGAAAGCGCCCGCGAGGTCCAGATGGAGCGGGTCCAGTTCATCTCCCGCAGCGCCGAGATCACGAAGAAGCCCCCCATCTGGGCCAAGCTCAACGACCCCGACCTGCCCCAGGAGCTGCGGGACAAGGCCCGGTCGGGCCGTCGCGGCTCCTTCGTGCAGGAGCACCGCAACGCGGCCCCCGAGGTGTGGGCCGCGGTGCCGCTGAACAACGGGCAGATCCTGTCCGTGCACACCAGCTTCACCATGAACGCCAACATGATGAAGGACCTGGACCAGGCGCTGATCGCGGGCTCGCTCGCGGTGGTCGTCGCCGGGTCCGCCCTCGGCGTGCTCATCGGCGGGCAGATCTCCCGGCGGCTGCGCAAGGCCGCGGCGGCAGCGGGCAAGGTGGCCCAGGGCAACACCGACGTACGGGTACGGGAGGCGGTCGGCGGGGTGGTCCGCGACGAGACGGACGACCTGGCGCGGGCGGTCGACGCGATGGCGGCGGCGCTCCAGCAGCGGCTGGAGGCCGAGCGGCGGGTCACCGCGGACATCGCGCACGAGCTGCGCACCCCGGTCACCGGCCTGCTGACGGCGGCCGAGCTGCTGCCCCCGGGCCGGCCGACCGAGCTGGTGCGGGACCGGGCCCAGGCGATGCGCGTGCTGGTCGAGGACGTGCTGGAGGTGGCCCGGCTGGACGGCGCCTCGGAGCGGGCGGAGCTCCAGGAGATCGCCCTGGGCGAGTTCGTCGCCCGCCGGGTGGCCACGCTGATGCCGGACGCGACGGTGCGGATCGTCGCGGACGAGATCGTGGCCACCGATCCGCGGCGGCTGGAGCGGATCCTCGGCAACCTGCTGGCCAACGCGGCCCGCTACGGCAAGCCTCCGGTGGAGGTGGACGTGGAGGGCCGGGTGGTGCGGGTCCGCGACCACGGGCCGGGCTTCCCGGAGGCGCTGCTGCGCGAGGGCCCGAGCCGGTTCCGCACCGGGTCCTCGGACCGGGCGGGCGTGGGCCACGGGCTGGGCCTGACGATCGCGGCGGGCCAGGCGCGGGTGCTGGGCGCCCGGCTGACCTTCCGCAACGTGGCGGCGCCGGGCGGGATCGAGCGGCAGGGGGCCTCGGCGGGCGCGGTGGCGGTGCTGTGGCTGCCGGAGCACGCACCGACGAGCACGGGGAGCTTCCCGATCGTGCAACTGCCGCAGTAGCGGGAGCGGTACGGGCGCTGCGCACGCGGTGCCCGGACGTGCGGTGCCCGGACACGCGGAAGGGGCGCCCGCCGGTGGCGGGCACCCCTTCCGCTGCTCTGCTGCTGCCGGGCCGGGCCGGATCAGCCGACGAGCGAGGACTCCGAAGCGGACTGCGTGCCCGGCCCGGCCTGCTGCGACTCCGCGGGCTGCGGCCCGGCGCCCCGCAGCGGGACCTCCTTGACGAACCAGGCCGCCGCGAAGCCGAGCACCGCGATCGCCGCGGCCAGCAGGAAGGCCGCGTGCGTGCCCGCGGCCACCGCGTGCTGGTACGCCTCGCGGACCGCCTCGGGCAGCTTCGCCAGGCTCGCGGCGTCCAGCTGGGCCGAGGCGCCGGTGGCGTCGGCGCCGGCCGCGCCGAGCCGGTCGGTCATGGTGTCCTGCACCTGGCTGGTGAACAGCGAGCCCATGAGGGCCACGCCGAAGGAGCCGCCGAGGGTGCGGAAGAGGGTGGACGAGGACGAGGCCACGCCCATGTCCTTCATCTCCACGCTGTTCTGCGCGACCAGCATGGTGATCTGCATCAGGAAGCCGAGGCCGGCGCCGAGCACCGCCATGTAGATCCCGGAGACCAGCCGGGTGGTGCCGGTGTCCATCTGCGCCAGCAGGAACATGCCCGCGACCATCAGCGCGCCGCCCGCGATCGGGAAGGCCTTGTACTTGCCGCTGCTGGTGGTGATGCGGCCCGCGATCAGGGAGGCGACCATCATCGACAGGAGCATCGGGAGCAGCAGCAGGCCGGAGTTGGTGGCCGAGGCGCCCTGGACGGACTGCTGGAACAGCGGGAGGTAGAGCACGCCGCCGAACATGCCGAAGCCGGTCAGGAAGCCGATCACCGACATGAGGCTGAAGTTGCGGCTGCGGAAGATGTGCAGCGGGATGACCGGCTCGGCCGCCCGCGTCTCCGCGAACAGGAAGGCGGCGGTGGACACGGCGCCGACCGCGATCAGGCCGATGATCTGGGCGGAGCCCCAGGCGTACTCGGTGCCGCCCCAGGTGGTGACGAGGACGGTGGAGGTGATGGCGACGGTCAGCAGGGCCGCGCCCAGGTAGTCGATCTTCGCCTGGACCTTCTTCTTCGGCAGGTGCAGCACCGCGGTGACCATGGCCAGCGCGACCGCGCCGAGCGGCAGGTTGATGTAGAAGGACCAGCGCCAGCCCATGTGGTCGGTGATCGTGCCGCCGACGAGGGGGCCGCCGATCATGGCGAGCGCCATGACGCCGGCCATCATGCCCTGGTACTTGCCGCGCTCGCGGGGCGGGATGAGGTCGCCGATGATCGCCATGACGCCGACCATCAGACCGCCGGCGCCGAGGCCCTGGATGGCGCGGAAGCCGATGAGCTGGCCCATGTCCTGGGCCATGCCGCTGAGTGCGGAGCCGATCAGGAAGATCACGATCGAGGTGAGGAAGGCGCCCTTGCGCCCGTACATGTCACCGATCTTGCCCCAGATGGGGGTGGAGGCGGCCGTGGCCAGGGTGTAGGCGGTGACCACCCAGGACAGGTGCTCCATGCCGCCGAGGTCGCCGACGATCGTCGGCATCGCCGTACCGATGATCATGTTGTCCAGCATGGCGAGCAGCATGGCGATCATCAGCGCCATGAGCACGACCCGCACGCTGCGCGGCTGCGGTGGCGCCGCTTCTTCCTTCCCCGCCACTGCTCCGGTCCCCGTCATCTCACTCACGTCCCGCTCCCCTGGCACTTACTTGCCGCCCGGCTAGTTCACTACAATGGGGACGGTAGACCCCTAACTTGCCGGGCGTCAAGTAAGTAATTTCGGGACTCGGGAGAGAGACATGTCCAGCAGCACTCCGCAGCGCCGCGGCAACACGCGGCAGCGCATTCAGGACGTGGCCCTGGCGCTCTTCGCCGAGCAGGGGTACGAGAAGACCTCGCTGCGGGAGATCGCGGAGCGGCTGGAGGTCACCAAGGCGGCCCTCTACTACCACTTCAAGACCAAGGAAGAGATCCTGGTCAGCGTCTTCGAGGACAAGACCCGGCCCATCGACGAGCTGATCGAGTGGGCCCGGGCGCAGCCGGCCACCCTGGAGACCAAGCAGGAGATGCTGCGCCGCTACAGCAGCGCGATGGTCTCGGGCGCCCAGCTCTACCGCTTCATGCAGGAGAACCAGGCCACGATGCGCGAGCTCAGCATCGGGGAGACGGTCAGGCGGCGGCTGTTCACGATGGTCGAGCTGCTGCGCAAGCCGGACGCTCCGCTGGCCGACCAGGTCCGCTGCGTCAGCGCCCTGTTCACGCTGCACGCGGGGATGCTCTTCCTCCAGCAGGTCGAAGGCGACCCCGAGGAGACCCGGCAGGCCGCCCTCGAAGTCGCCATCGATCTGATCACGCAGGCGCACCACGCCTGAGGCGCACCGCCGGGGAGGCGTCAGACGGTGACGCCCTCGGCGCGCAGGAAGGCCACCGGGTTGATCGCGGACCCGTAGTTCGGGGTGGTGCGGATCTCGAAGTGCAGGTGCGGGCCGGTGGAGTTGCCGGTGTTGCCCGACAGGGCGATCCGCTGGTCGGTGCCGACCTTCTGGCCGATCCGGACCAGGACCTTGGAGAGGTGCGCGTACTGGGAGTACGTGCCGTTGGCGTGCTTGATCACGATGGCGTTGCCGTACGCCGGGCCGTCGCCCGCGCCGTTCGGGCCGGCCTTGACCACGACGCCGGAGTGCACGGCCTTGACCGGGGTGCCGACGGGGACGGCGAAGTCCTGGCCGGAGTGCTTGCTCGCCCAGCGGGCCCCGCTGTTGCCGAAGGTCGCGGTCAGCGTGTAGCGGTCGACCGGGTCGGCCCACGCGGCGGCCTTGGCGGCCTTCGCCTTCGCGGCCTTCGCCTTGGCCTCGGCCTTCGCCTTGGCGGCCAGGTCGGCGGCCTTGGCCTGGGCGGCGGCCTGCGCGGCCACCAGACCGGCCGGGCCGGACAGGGCGGCGCGGGCGTCGGCGACGGCCACGGTGTCCGCGGCGAGCGCGTGGCCGGCGGCGCCGAACACCATCACGGCCCCGAGGCCGGCTGCCGCGACGGCGGTGCGGCGGCGGAGGGCGGACGGCAGGAGGCGGCCGGTACGAGCGCTCTGGGACATGCGGAACCAATCTCGGGGCAACGGGGGCTCGTCTTTGGTAACCCGCACCCGGCGGACTTCCCAAACCACCCTCTTACTACCGAAGCTCGTAGAAACCGGCCGGGAATACCACGGCATTGCGGGCCATCACCCTCGGTCGGAGGTCTCCGGGCACCCTCCCGGGATCTACTAGAATTTCTAGTACGTCCGTTTTGTTCTGTGCGGCTTGTCACCGCCGGGGACCTTCGCCTGTCCGATTCGGGACCAAAGACCCGGAACCGCCGCTACGCTCGGCCGTCGTGGACCCCACCCTGATCGGCATCCGGCTCACGTCGAGCGCCCTGGCGCCACTGATCAAGAGGCTGTTCCGCCCCGAGCTCCCGGGAGCCGGGCTGGTGGACCGGCCCGTGCGCATCTCCTCGTACGTCTCCCTCAAGGAGAAGCGCGTCCTCGGCGAGCCCGAGCTGCGGCGGCTCGCCGCGGGGCTCGTCGCCCGGGCCCTGGAGGCACCCGGGGAACGGCCGCTCCCCGAGGGCGAGGGGCCCGCCGTGGTCGAAGCCCTCACCCGGACCCTGCACGCCCTCGGCGACCTCGGCCTCACCGACGTCCAGGCCGTGGAGCTCGGCGCCGAGCAGCTGGCCAGGCGGCTGCAGGCCGCCGCGGGCGACCCCGGGCTCTCCCGGGACGCAGGCTATTTCCACGAGCGGCTGCTCGGCACCGTCTGCCTGCACGTCCTGGAGTTCTTCACCCGGCGCTCCACCTTCGTGGCCGCCACCCTCGTCCACCAGACCCGCCGCCAGGCCGAGGCCATCGCCAGGATCGACGAGCTGATCGCCCGGATCCCCCGCCAGGACGCCCGCGACACCGCCTTCGAGCGCCGCTACCTCGCGTACGTGGCCCAGCGGCACGCCACCCTCACCATCTACGGCATCGACCTGCCCCCGGGCTCCGCGAAATGGCCGCTGGACGCCGCCTACATGAGCCTGGAGGGCATCGACCGGGGCCCCGGCCGCGGGCCCGGCGGCCCTGCCGCTCGCAGCCCCGCCGGTGGCGGCCCCGCCGAAGACGGCCCGGGCCGGGCCCGCCCGCTGCGCGCCGTGCCCGACCCCGGCGCGGCCCCCGTGCCCGCCGCGGACCCGGTGCCCGCGCGCCCGCGCATCCTCCCCGCCGACCAGGCCCTCGGCGAGCACGAGCGGGTGCTCCTGCGCGGCGAGGCCGGCTCCGGGAAGACCACCCTCGTGCAGTGGCTCGCCGTCCGCGCCGCCGGGCCGGTGCCCGCCGCCCCCCTCGGCTACCTGCGCGACCTGGTCCCGTACGTCCTCCCCCTGCGCACCCTCGCCCGGCACGGCGGGCGGCTGCCCGAGCCCCGGGCCTTCCTCTCCGCCGTCGGCTCCCCGCTGGCCGGGGCCCAGCCCGAGGGCTGGGAGACGCGGGTCCTGGACGCGGGCCGCGCGCTGGTGCTGGTGGACGGCCTGGACGAGATCCCCGAGGCGGAACGAGCCGAGGCCAGGGAATGGCTGGGCGGGCTGATCGCCGCGTACCCCGGCAACCGCTGGCTGGTCACCACCCGGCCCGCCGCGGTCCACGAGGACTGGCTCACCGACGAGGGCTTCAGCGAACTGGTCCTCGCCCCGATGACCGCCGCGGACGTGGCCGGCTTCATCGGCCGCTGGCACACCGCCGCCGCCACCGGCGACCCCCGCGCGGACGCCGGCCTCCGCGAGCTCGAAGCCCGGCTGCGGGACTCCGTGCGCGCCAAGGCCGATCTGGGGCGGCTGGCGACCAACCCGCTCATGTGCGGGCTGATCTGCGCCCTGCACCGGGAGCGCCGCGGCTTCCTGCCGACGGGCCGTCACGACCTGTACGCGGCCGCCCTGTCGATGCTGCTGACCCGCCGCGACCGGGAGCGCCGCGTCGCTGCCGCCGTGGAGCTGCGCGAGGAGCCCCAACTCCAACTGCTCCAGCGGCCGGCCTACTGGCTGATCCGCAACGGCCGGACCGAGATGGCCCGGGAGCGGGCCGAGACCCTCATCGGCGAGGCCCTGCCCTCGGTCCGGGAGGCGGCGGCCGTCTTCGCCGACGGCCGCGCCGCGTACGCCCACTTCCTCGCCCGCAGCGGACTGCTGCGCGAACCCGTCCCCGGCACGGTCGAGTTCGTACACCGCACCTTCCAGGACTTCCTGGGCGCCCGGGCCGCCGTGGACGAGGGCGGCTTCGGGGAACTCGCCGCGCACGCGGGCGACGACCAGTGGGAGGACGTGATCCGGATGGCCGTGGCCCAGGCCCGGCCCCGGGAACGCGCCGAGCTGATCCGGGCCCTCCTCGCCGACGAGGGCACCCGGGCCACCCTGCTCGCCTTCGCCTGCCTGGAGTACGCGGCCGAGCTGGACCCGGCCGTACGCGAGGAGGCGGAGCGGCGGGCGGCCCGGCTGATCCCCCCGGCGGACGAGCAGCAGGCCATGCGGCTCGCTCAGGCCGGGCCGCTGGTCCTGGACCTGCTGCCGGGGCCGGAGGACGTCGGGTCGGAAGCGGCCCGGAACACGGTCCTCACCGCCGTGCACGTGGGCACCGCCCGCGCGATCGGCTTCCTGTCCCGCTTCTGCACCCACCCCGACCTCGGCGTCCGGGGGCTGCTGCTGTCCTCGTGGCGCCTGTTCGACCCGTCCGCGTACGGGGACGAGATCATCGCCCGGGTGCCGGCCGGGGACCTGAGCATCTCGGTCTCCTCCGACGAGCAGCTGGCGGTGCTGGGCCGGCTGCCCCTGCCCCCCGTACGGCTGAGGGTGGAGCAGGCGGTGTCCGCGGAGGCCCTGCACGCCTATGCCGCGGGCCACCGGATCCGCGGCCTGTCGATGCGCGGGGACGCGGCCCCCGCGGACCTGTCGTTCCTCCGCGGGCAGACGGAGCTGGAAGCGGTCGAGCTGAGCCGCTGCGAGGCCCTGCGGAGCCTGCACGGCCTGGAGGGGCTCCCCGTGCAGCAGGTGTTCCTCACGGCCCACGGCACCCCGGCCGGACTGGAGGTGCTGGCCGCCCTGCCGCGGCTGCGGGGGCTGAGCCTGGGACTCGACGGCGGCTCCTGGTCCCTGGCCGAGCTGGGCCCCGGGACCTCGCTGGAATGGCTGAACCTGATCCGGACCCGGCTCGTGGACGGCCTCGCCGGACTGGAGCGGCACCGCGGGCTGCGCCTGCTCTACCTCTCACGGGGCTCCGGCCCGAGCACCGCGGAGGACTGGCGGCGCCTCGCGTCCCTGCCCGCCCTGCGGGAGCTGGAGCTGCCGGCGGGGGCCCTGCGGTGCGCGCCCGAGGGGCTGGAGCTGCCGCCGCTGCGGCGGCTCTACCTCAACCACCTCCTGGCCGAGGATCCCGTGCTGCGGCGGGTCCCCCGCCTGTTCCCGGGTCTGACGGACCTCTACGTCGTCAACGGCCAGACCTCGGAGGTCCTGCTGCCCCGGTCGATCACCGTGCACCGGATGTAGGCGGGTGAACGGAAAAGGGGCGGCCCCGGAACCCACAGGTTCCGGGGCCGCCCCTGGTGCCGTCCGGCTGGGCCGGCAGCCGCTTACGCGCCCTTGCTCAGGTCCGGGCCGGAGCCCGTGGCCTCGATCGGGGGCACGTCGGGCAGCGCCGACTTCTCCTCGCCGCGGAAGGTGAACTTGGCGGACTCGCCCTCACCCTCCATGCCGACGACCACGATGTGACCGGGGCGCAGCTCGCCGAAGAGGATCTTCTCGGAGAGCACGTCCTCGATCTCGCGCTGGATCGTGCGGCGCAGCGGACGGGCACCCAGGATGGGGTCGTAGCCGCGCTTGGCGAGCAGGAGCTTCGCGTCACCGCTGAGCTCGATGCCCATGTCGCGGTCCTTCAGGCGCTCGTCCACCTTGGCGATCATCAGGTCGACGATCTGGATGATGTCTTCCTGGCTGAGCTGGTGGAAGACGACGGTGTCGTCGACGCGGTTGAGGAACTCCGGCCGGAAGTGCTGCTTGAGCTCTTCGTTGACCTTCGCCTTCATCCGCTCGTATCCCGTCTTGACGTCGCCCTGGGCGGCGAAGCCCAGGTTGAAGCCCTTCGAGATGTCCCGCGTACCCAGGTTCGTCGTCATGATGATGACGGTGTTCTTGAAGTCCACCACGCGGCCCTGGGAGTCGGTCAGGCGACCGTCCTCCAGGATCTGCAGGAGGGAATTGAAGATATCCGGGTGCGCCTTCTCGACCTCGTCGAAGAGGACGACGGAGAACGGCTTCCGGCGGACCTTCTCGGTCAGCTGGCCGCCCTCTTCGTAGCCCACGTAACCGGGGGGCGAACCGAAGAGGCGGGAAACCGTGTGCTTCTCGCTGAACTCCGACATGTCGAGGGAGATCAGCGCGTCCTCGTCGCCGAAGAGGAATTCGGCGAGCGTCTTGGAGAGCTCGGTCTTACCGACACCCGAGGGGCCGGCGAAGATGAACGAGCCACCGGGACGCTTGGGGTCCTTCAGACCCGCGCGGGTACGGCGGATCGCCTGGGAAAGCGCCTTGATGGCGTCCTTCTGGCCGATGACGCGCTTGTGGAGCTCGTCCTCCATGCGCAGCAGCCGGGAGGACTCCTCCTCGGTGAGCTTGAAGACCGGGATGCCCGTGGCGGTGGCCAGCACCTCGGCGATCAGCTCGCCGTCGACCTCGGCGACGACGTCCATGTCGCCGGCCTTCCACTCCTTCTCCCGCTTGGCCTTCGCCGCCAGCAGCTGCTTCTCCGTGTCGCGGAGGGAAGCCGCCTTCTCGAAGTCCTGGGAGTCGATCGCGGACTCCTTGTCGCGGCGGACTCCGGCGATCTTCTCGTCGAACTCGCGGAGGTCCGGCGGCGCGGTCATCCGGCGGATGCGCATCCGGGAGCCGGCCTCGTCGATCAGGTCGATCGCCTTGTCCGGGAGGAAGCGGTCCGAGATGTACCGGTCGGCGAGGGTGGCCGCCTGCACGAGGGCCTCGTCCGTGATGGAGACGCGGTGGTGGGCCTCGTAGCGGTCGCGCAGACCCTTGAGGATCTCGATGGTGTGCGGCAGCGAGGGCTCGGCGACCTGGATGGGCTGGAAGCGGCGCTCCAGCGCGGCGTCCTTCTCCAGGTGCTTGCGGTACTCGTCGAGCGTGGTCGCACCGATGGTCTGGAGCTCACCGCGGGCCAGCATGGGCTTCAGGATCGAAGCCGCGTCGATGGCGCCCTCGGCGGCACCCGCACCCACGAGCGTGTGCAGCTCGTCGATGAACAGGATGATGTCGCCGCGGGTGCGGATCTCCTTCAGGACCTTCTTGAGGCGCTCCTCGAAGTCACCGCGGTAGCGGGAGCCGGCGACGAGCGCACCGAGGTCGAGGGTGTAGAGGTGCTTGTCCTTGAGGGTCTCGGGCACCTCGCCCTTGACGATGGCCTGGGCCAGGCCCTCGACGACCGCCGTCTTGCCGACGCCGGGCTCGCCGATGAGGACCGGGTTGTTCTTCGTACGGCGGGACAGCACCTGCATGACCCGCTCGATCTCCTTCTCGCGCCCGATGACCGGGTCGAGCTTGGATTCGCGGGCCGCCTGGGTGAGGTTCCGGCCGAACTGGTCGAGGACGAGCGAGGTCGAGGGGGTGCCCTCGGCCGGGCCGCCGGCCGTGGCGGCCTCCTTGCCCCCGGAGTAGCCGGAGAGCAGCTGGATGACCTGCTGCCGGACCCGGTTCAGGTCGGCGCCCAGCTTCACGAGGACCTGGGCGGCCACGCCCTCGCCCTCGCGGATCAGGCCGAGCAGGATGTGCTCGGTGCCGATGTAGTTGTGGCCGAGCTGGAGGGCCTCGCGGAGCGACAGCTCCAGGACCTTCTTCGCCCGCGGGGTGAAGGGGATGTGGCCGGACGGGGCCTGCTGGCCCTGGCCGATGATCTCCTCGACCTGCTGGCGAACAGCCTCGAGCGAAATCCCGAGGCTCTCCAGGGCCTTAGCGGCGACACCCTCACCCTCGTGGATCAAGCCCAGGAGGATGTGCTCGGTGCCGATGTAGTTGTGGTTGAGCATCCGGGCTTCTTCCTGAGCCAGGACGACAACCCGCCGCGCGCGGTCGGTGAACCTCTCGAACATCGTTATTCGCTCCTCAGAGCGGTCGGGCAGTTCGGGGTCGGTCCCCGCCCTGTCCTTCCGCATGCTAGTCCCGCTGGGCGGGACAGCTCATTCCAACTGCCGACATCCGTCCCCGGCTCACCCCTCTCGGTCCTATCTACAGGGGGTGAATCCGCGTTGCACAGCCGACAACTGCTCCAACCCGATGGTGCGAGACGATGTTCCCGCAGGCCAGACAGATACCCGTTCCACGGCTACGCCGACGGCGAACGCGAGCCGGCGGCCTGAGCGTGTCGCCCCCGTTCCACTAGGCATGTCTTACCCGTAAGCAGTGACAATCCATGCCCTGGCCACCAGTCTCCTCCGCTAAGGGCGAACACGCTTGCGGCGTCGAATGCATGCGTCCGCTTGACCGGCCGTTTACGCAGGGCATTGAGCGGGGGACCGTGCGTAACTCAAGCGACTTTCGAGAGTTGCTCCGGTCATGGCGTCCACCGTCCCGCTCCCGCGGGCCCCTTTCGAACCCGCCGGCGAGCCGCTGGACACCCTCCTGGCCGAGGCCACGGCCCACTGGTACGCCCACGTGCTGGGCTGGCCGGTGGCGGGTGGGAATCCGGTGCAGCTGGTCACCGGGGTCTGCTTCGACGTGCTGGAGCTGCCGGCGGACGCGGGGTACGCGGTGCTGCGCCGCGGGGTCGCCACGGGGCCGGTGGCCCTGCTGGGGCGCCGCATGCGGATGCTGGTGGCCGCGGGCGCCGCGGAGGAGCTGGACGGGCTCCTGGAGTGGCTGGAGTGGGGCGGGATCCCCCTCGACCTGTGCGCGGTGGGCGCGGGCGGCCGGTTCACGGCGCCGCCGCCCCCGGGGCTGGTGGCGGCCGGGACGGCGGGCGGGGCCGTGGAAGCCCGTCAGGGGGCCGCCGTGTGGCTGCGGCCCCCCGAGCCGGGTGCTGCGTCACTGCTGCCCGCGCTGACCGCCCTGGGGCGGCCTGCGGGCGCCGGGACCCCCGCGGGGGCTCCCGATCTCGTACGGCTGGTCGGCGCGGCGGCGACGGAATGCCACCGGGCGCGGCTGCTGCGTACGCGGACGAATCAGGCCTTGGCCTTCTCGTAGGCCTCGCGGATCTCGGCGGGCACGCGGCCGCGGTCGTTCACGTTGAAGCCGTTGGCCTTGGCCCAGGCGCGGACCTCGGCGGTGTCCGGGTTGCCGGCGCCGGCGACGCGGGCGCCCTTGGCGCGGCCGGCCGCGGCACGGCCGCCGGTGCGGCGCCCGCTCTTGGTGTACGGCTCGAGGAGGCCGCGGAGCTTGTCCGCGTTGGCGGTGGTGAGGTCGATCTCGTAGGTCTTGCCATCCAGCGCGAACGTCACGGTCTCGTCCGCCTCGCCACCGTCGAGGTCGTCGACAAGAAGGACCTGAACCTTCTGTGCCACCGGATTTCCTTTCATCGAAAATGCAGTACGCGGAAAGGAAACCGCTTTTCCCGGGAAAACACAAACCCCTGGGAGAGGTTCAGCACCTCGACGGGACGGGAAACGTACGCGATTCGGACATAGGCCACAGGTGGGCGGGTGGCTAATACCCGGCGCGATCGATCAGAGGTGCAGAAGCATCCGGCTGTTGCCCAAGGTGTTCGGCTTCACTCGTTCGAGACCCAGGAACTCCGCGACGCCCTCGTCATAGGAACGGAGCAGCTCGCTGTAGACATCGGTGTCGACCGGGGTCTCGCCGATCTCGACGAAGCCGTGCTTGGCGAAGAAGTCGACTTCGAAGGTCAGGCAGAATACCCGGCTCACTCCGAGCTGCCGGGCGGTCTCCAGCAACTGCGCGAGGAGCCGGTGGCCCACTCCGGCGCCCTTCAACTCGCGGTCGACGGCGAGAGTGCGGACTTCGGCGAGGTCTTCCCACATCACGTGGAGAGCCCCGCAGCCGAGCACCGCGCCGTCCTCGTCGCGTTCCGCGACCCAGAACTCCTGGATGTCCTCGTAAAGGGTCACCGGGGCTTTGTCGAGCAGGATCCGCTCGTGAACGTACTGGTCGAGCAGGCGGCGCACCGCGGCCACATCACCGGTGCGCGCCCGGCGGATCGTCACTGCTTTTGCATTCGCACCCGGAATCCGGTGCGGAAGCGAATCGTCTTGAGGGTTCGGGTGCTCTGCGGCCATGGACCGGACGCTATCGCCCCGGGGTCCCGGGGGCGTCATCGGCATCCCCCTTCGGAGAGCCCGGGCCGGCGGCCTCCGCGGGCCCCTCCGCTTCGGGCTCGGGGGCTTCCTGGGGCTGGACGATCCGGACGGCGTCGCGGAGCGCTTCGCGCTGTTCCGGCGACATCATGCCGAAGAAGGCCACCAGGGCCGCGGCCGGGTTGTCGCTCGTGGACCAGGCCTCGTTCATCAGTGCGGCCGAGTAGGCGGCGCGGGTGGAGACCGCGGTATATCGATAGGCGCGGCCTTCCGCTTCCCGCCGCACCCAGCCCTTCTGGTGGAGATTGTCCATAACGGTCATGACCGTGGTGTACGCGATGGACCGTTCCTGCTGGAGGTCTTCCAGCACTTCTCGAACGGTGACCGGGCGGTTCCACTGCCACACCCGGGTCATCACGGCGTCTTCGAGTTCTCCCAAGGGCCGAGGCACACCAGCACAATAGTGCGGGATGTACCGAATCGCCCGGTCATTCACGCAAACGCGCAACAAAAAGGGGCGTGCGGCGGGAAAGCAGCCGCACGCCCCGGGCCGCCCGCGGGCGGATTGCGAGGGGGTCGCGCCTCAGGAGGCGGGGGTGTCGGTGGCCTGGCGGGCCGACTCGGCGCGGGCGAGCACGGCGTCCACGGCCGCGTCCTCCTTGGCCTTGTTGGAGCCGCCCTGGCTCTTCACGATCACGACGACGAGAGCGATGAAGAACACGGCCATCACGAAGGGGGGCACGAGCGCGGATACGTAGTCCATGCCCTTCAGCCTAGCTACCCGGCCGCCCGGCTCTCCGGCGGGGGCGCGGGCTTGCGGCGCGGCGGGAACACCTCGCCGGGGGTGGGGACCGGGCGGCCGGGCTTGGGCGGCCGGGGCTCGGCGGGCTGCGGGGGCGGGGCGGGCTCGCGGTCCCGCCCGGTGCCGCCGGTACCGCCCTCCCGGTCCCCCTCCCCCTCCTTGCCGCCGGGCAGGGCCAGCAGCCGGGTCCGGGGGGCGGGGGCGAGCCGGGCGCGCACGGACCGCTCGGCGAGGGCCCGGCACCGCTCCAGCAGGGCGGCGGCCACCGCGTTGCCGCGCAGGGCGCGCAGGGCCGCGAGGTCGTCGGGGACGGGCCGGTAGCCGGCCGCCAGCGCGTCCTGGAGGAGTTCCAGATAGCCCGCGAGGCTGCCGGGGAGGGCGCCCCGGTACCGGTCGAGGTCGGCGAGCAGGAAGGCTCTGAGGCGCCCGGCCTCCCGCACGGCCTCGTCTACGGAGTGGGCGAGGCGCAGGCAGTCCTGGACCTCCGTGGCCGTGAGGGCCGCCCGGTCGGTGTCGGAGTGGAGGGCGTGGGCGAGGGAACGCCGGAGCACGTGCAGCTCAGCAGCGCTGAACGCCATGCCGCCGCGGGATCCGTAGGGCGTGGGCATGGCCAGAAGATACGCGCTAATCGGACAAAATTCCCCGATCCGGCTTCCCGGCGCGGCGCCGGCGGGGAGGAACCGGCCCCCGGGGGTACCCCCAGCCCCCTGGGGCCGGGGGAGATCGAGGCCCGGGCGCCCGGGGGCGGAGCCCCCGTTACGAGAACGCCGGCATGTTGCGCTCGTAGACCAGGCGGAGGCCGATCAGCGTGAGCCACGGCTGGTGGTCGTCGATGACGGACGCCTCGCCCAGCACGATCGGCGCCAGCCCGCCCGTGGCGATGACGCGCACGTCGGACGGGTCCCCGTCGGGTCCGGCCAGCTCCCGCCGCATGCGCGTGACCACGCCGTCGACCGAGCCCGCGTACCCGTAGACGATGCCCGCCTGCATGGCCTCGACCGTGTTCTTGCCGATCACGTTCCGGGGCCGGGCCAGCTCGATCTTGCGGAGCTGGGCCCCGCGGACCCCGAGGGCCTCCACGGAGATCTCGATGCCGGGGGAGATCACCCCGCCCACGTACTCGCCGCGGGCGGAGACCGCGTCGAAAGTGGTGGCGGTGCCGAAGTCCACGACGATCGCCGGGCCCCCGTACAGCTCGACCGCGGCGATCGAGTTGACGATGCGGTCGGCGCCGACCTCCTTCGGGTTGTCGGTCAGGACCGGCAGGCCGGTCTTGACCCCGGGCTCGACCAGCACCGCGGGCACGTCGCCGTAGTAGCGCCGGGTGACCTCGCGCAGTTCGTGCAGGACGGAGGGGACCGTCGAGCAGATCGCGATGCCGTGGATGCCGTCGCCGAGTTCCTCGCCGAGCATCGGGTGCATGCCCATCAGGCCCTGCATCAGTACGGCGAGTTCGTCGGCGGTGCGCCGGGGATCGGTGGAGATCCGCCAGTGCTCGACGATCTCCTCCCCGTCGAACAGTCCCAGAACGGTCTGGGAGTTGCCCACGTCGATGGTCAGCAGCATCAGCGAGCCGCCTCGCGCAGGTCGAGCCCGATGTCGAGGATGGGCGAGGAGTGCGTGAGGGCGCCGACGGCGAGGTAGTCCACCCCGGTCTCGGCGTACGCGCGGGCGTTGGCGAGGGTGAGGCGGCCGGAGGACTCCAGGACGGCGCGGCCCTTGTTGTGCTCCCGGTTGAGGATCACTGCCTCCTCGGTCTCCATCGGGGTGAAGTTGTCGAGGAGGATCAGGTCCGCGCCGGCGTCCATGACCTCGCGGGCCTGGTGGAGGGTGTCCACCTCGACCTCGACCGGGACGTCCGGGAACTGCTCGCGCACGGCCTTGAACGCCTGGGCCACGCCGCCGGCCGCGACCACGTGGTTGTCCTTGACCAGGGCGGCGTCGGACAGCGACATGCGGTGGTTGACGCCGCCGCCGCAGCGGACCGCGTACTTCTCCAGGGAGCGCAGGCCCGGGGTGGTCTTGCGGGTGTCGCGGACCCGGGCGGAGGTGCCCTCCAGGGCGTCGGCCCAGGCGCGGGTGGCGGTCGCGATGCCGGAGAGCCGGCACAGGAGGTTGAGCGCGCTGCGCTCGCCGGTGAGCAGGTCGCGGGTGCGGGCGGTGACGGACAGCAGGACCTGGCCGGCCTCGACCCGGTCGCCGTCCTCCGCGTGCCGCTCGACCTCGAACTCCTCGGTGCAGACCACGGAGAGCACCGCCTCGGCGATCCGCAGGCCGGCCACGGTTCCGGCCTCGCGGGCGGTGAAGTCGGCGGTGGCGACGGCCTCTTCGGGGACGGTGGCGACGCTGGTGACGTCCTCGCCGCCGTCGAGGTCCTCGGAGAGGGCCATGTGCGCGATGTCCTCGACCTCGATCGGGTCGAGCCCGGCGTCGGCCAGGAGCTGGGCGAGGGCCGGGTCCAGGCCGCTCTCGGCGGGCTCGCAGGCGCAGTCGTCGCCGCAGCCGCCGGCGGGGTCGGTGGAGACGAGGGGGAGTTCGGGGGTGCTCACGGTCACTGCTCCTGGCTCAGGGGGTGGCGTACGGACGGGAAGTCCGCGGTCTCGGTCGGGGTGACGACCAGGGCGCGCTTCTCGGTCTTGGACAGGCGGACGACGAGGTGGCGGCGCCAGTGCGCGTCGTCCCGGTCCGGGTGGTCCTCGCGCCAGTGGCAGCCGCGGGTCTCGGCGCGGCGGCCGGCGGCGGCGACCAGCACCCGGGCCACGCACAGCAGGTTGGTGGCCTCCCAGCTGTCGGTGCCCGGCTCGGCGGTCTTGCCGTGGGTCTCCAGCTCGGACAGGGCTGCGCCGTAGAGCCCTTCGAGGGCGGCGGCGGCCCGTTCCAGGGACTCGGCGGAGCGCAGCACGCCCGCGCCCTCGGTCATGATCCGCTGGACCTCCAGGCGGGTCTCGCCGGAGAGCAGCGGGCCGGTGGAGGGCACGGGTATGCCGGGGCCGGTGCGCGGGGCGTCGGCGGCGGAGATGTCGGCGGCGATCCGCTCGGCGAAGACCAGGCCTTCGAGGAGGGAGTTGGAGGCGAGCCGGTTGGCGCCGTGCACTCCGGTGCAGGCGACCTCTCCGCAGGCGTACAGGCCGGGGACGGTGGTGCGGCCGGACAGGTCGGTGCGGACGCCGCCGCTGGCGTAGTGCGCGGCGGGGGCCACCGGGATGGGCTCGGTGACCGGGTCGATGCCGTGGGCGCGGCAGGCGGCGAGGATGGTGGGGAAGCGCTGCTCCCACATCTGCGCACCGAAGTGCCGGGCGTCCAGGTACATGTGGTGGGCGCCCTGCTCCTGCATGCGGCGCATGATGCCCTTGGCGACGATGTCGCGCGGGGCGAGTTCGGCGAGCTCGTGCTGTCCCACCATGAAGCGGACCCCGTCGGCGTCCACGAGGTGGGCGCCTTCGCCGCGTACCGCCTCGGAGACGAGGGGCTGCTGGCCTTCGGCGTCCGGGCCGAGGAACAGGACGGTGGGGTGGAACTGGACGAACTCCAGGTCGGAGACCTCGGCCCCGGCCCGCAGGGCGAGTGCGACCCCGTCGCCGGTGGAGACGGCCGGGTTGGTGGTGGCGGAGAACACCTGGCCCATGCCGCCGGTGGCGAGGATGACGGCGGGGGCGTGGACGGCGCCGACCCCGTCGTGCTGGCCCTCGCCCATGACGTGCAGGGTGACTCCGGCGGTGCGGCCCTCGGCGTCCTGGAGGAGGTCGAGCACGAGGGCGTTCTCGACGGTCTCGATGCCGGCCTCGTGGACGGCGGCGACCAGGGCGCGGGAGATCTCGGCGCCGGTGGCGTCCCCGCCGGCGTGCGCGATGCGGCGGCGGTGGTGGCCGCCTTCGCGGGTCAGCTCGATCTCGCCGGTGGCCTCGGAGGTGTCGAAGACCGCGCCGGTGTCGATCAACCGCCGCACCGCGTCGGGGCCTTCGGTGACGAGGAGGCGTACGGCGGCCTCGTCGCAGAGGCCGGCGCCGGCGACGAGGGTGTCGTCGAGGTGCTGTTCGGGGGTGTCGCCCTCGCCGAGTGCGGCGGCGATGCCGCCCTGGGCCCAGCGGGTGGAGCCGTCGTCGAGGCGGGCCTTGGTGACGACCACGGTGCGGCGGCCCGCGGCGGCGCAGCGCAGTGCGGCGGTCAGGCCGGCGACTCCGGAGCCGACGACCACGACGTCGGCCTCGATCGCCCAGCCGGGGGCGGGGGCGTGCAGTCGTATGCCAGTGGTCACTTGGGTGCTCCGAACTCCACGGGGATGTTGTCGATGAGCCGGGTCGTGCCGACCTTGGCGGCGACGGCGAGGACGGCCTCGCCGGTGAAGCCGTCGGGGACCTCGGTGAAGTCGGCGGGGTCGACGAGGGCCAGGTAGTCCAGCACGAGCGGGGGCTTCGCGCGGGCTGCCTCGTCGAGCACGGTGCGGGCGGCGGCCCGTACGGCGGCGGGCAGGCCGGATCCGGAGGCGGACACGGCGTGGGCGTCGGCGGAGGCGCGGACCTCGCCGAGCCGGGCCAGTGCGGTGGCGCGCTCGTCGGTGGCGGGGGCGGCCTCGGCGCGGGCGCGCAGGGCGGCCTGGGCGGCGAGCCGGTCGCGGCCCGCGAACAGGGCGCGGGACAGGGCGAGGGCGGTGGTGCGCTCGTCGGCGGAGAGGTAGCGGTTGCGGCTGGACAGGGCCAGGCCGTCGGGCTCGCGGACGGTGGGCACCCCGGCGATCTCGACGGGGAAGTTCAGGTCTTCGGCCATGCGCCGGATCAGGGCGAGCTGCTGGGCGTCCTTCTGGCCGAAGAGGGCGATGTCGGGCGCGGTGAGGTGGAGCAGTTTGGCGACGACGGTGAGCATGCCGTCGAAGTGGCCGGGCCGGGTGGCGCCTTCGAGGCGGGTGCCCATGGGGCCGGCGGTGATGCGCACCTGGGGCTCGCCGCCGGGGTAGACCTCGTCCACGGCGGGGGCGAAGACGGCGTCGGCGCCGGCCGCCGCGGCGAGCGCGAGGTCGGCGTCGAGGGTGCGCGGGTAGCGGTCGAGGTCCTCGTTGGCGCCGAACTGGAGCGGGTTGACGAAGACGGTGGCGACGACCTGGCCCTCGGGGCCGGCGATCTCGCGCGCGGTGCGGATGAGCGTGGCGTGGCCCTCGTGGAGGGCGCCCATGGTCATGACGACGGCGCGGCGGCCGCGGCGCGGCAGGGCCCGCAGCTCGGCCGCGGTGTTCAGCAGCAGGGCGGCGGTCACCGCTCCCCTCCTTCGGAGAGCACGCCGAGGAGGTCCTCGGCGAGTTCGGGCTTGAGCAGGCCGTGGGCGAGGGCCCGGTCGGCGGTGGTGCGGGCCATCGCGAGGTAGCCGGCAACGGTCTGCGGGGCGTGTTTGCGCAGCTCGGCGACGTGCGCGGCGACGGTGCCGGCGTCGCCGCGGGCGACCGGGCCGGTGAGGGCGGCGTCGCCGGAGCGCAGGGCGTTGTCCAGGGCCGCGCCGAGGAGCGGGCCGAGCATCCGGTCGGGGTGGGCGACCCCGGCGGTGCGCAGGAGTTCCATGGACTGGGCCACCAGGGTGACGAGGTGGTTCGCGCCGAGGGCGAGGGCCGCGTGGTAGAGCGGGCGGGCCTCTTCGGCGATCCACTCGGGTTCGCCGCCCATCTCGATGACGAGGGCCTCGGCGGCGAGCCGGAGCTCTTCGGGGGCGGTCACGCCGAAGGAGCAGCCGGCGAGGCGCTGGACGTCCACGGCGGTGCCGGTGAAGGTCATGGCGGGGTGCAGGGCGAGCGGCAGGGCGCCGGCCCGGCGGGCCGGGTCGAGCACGGCGGTGCCGTACCGGCCGGAGGTGTGCACGATCAGCTGTCCGGGGCGGACGGCGCCGGTGTCGGCGAGGCCTTCGACCAGGGCGGGCAGGGCGTCGTCGGGGACGGTCAGCAGGACCAGGTCGGCCCGCTCCAGCACCTGCGCGGGCGGTACGAGGGGCACGTCGGGCAGCATCTCGGCGGCCCGGCGGCGGCTGGCGTCGGAGACGCCGGACACGGCGACCGGGTGGTGTCCGGCGAGCTGGAGTGCGGCGGCGAGGGCCGGGCCGACACGGCCGGCTCCGACGACTCCTACGGTGAGCCGGGCGGGGCGGGGCTGCGCTGCCGGGGACGGTGATGCGTTCACGCGGGAAGGGCCTTCCGTTCCAGTCCGCGGGGGGTACCGGACGTTACGTCGCCATGCTAGCCGCTGCATTTCCCGTGGCCAGGCGGGCCGGGCCCGGTCCATGATCACCTCATGACGGAAGAGACGCGGGACGACGTACGGGGCGTGGGCGGCGCGCGCGACGGGCTGGAGGCGGGGGCCGAAGCGGCACGGGGGGAGGCCGGGGCACCGGACTCGGCCGGGGCACCGGACGAGGGGGCGGCCGAGCGGCGGCGGCTGGCCGCCTGGCGGGGCGCCCGCCGCAGGATGTGGCCGGTGACGGCCGAGCTGAGCCTGCGCGGGCAGCTGGCCCTGCTGGCGGAGCAGGCGGAGTCGGTCTACGACCTGGACGCCCCGGCGGACCTGTACGGCAACGGCGTGGTGGCCGAGCTGGAGCGGCGGGTCGCGGAGCTGCTGGGCACGGAGGACGCGGCCTTCTTCCCGTCCGGGACCATGGCCCAGCAGGTGGCGCTGCGCTGCTGGGCGGCCCGTACCGGCAACCCGGTGGTGGCCATGCACCCGCTGGGTCATCCGGAGCAGCACGAGGGCGACGCGCTCCAGGTGCTGAGCGGGCTGCGGGTGGTGCACACGACCACGGAGCAGCGGCAGCCGACCGCCGAGGAGGTCGCGGCCCTGCCCGAGCCGTTCGGCACGCTGATGGTGGAGCTCCCGCTGCGCGAGGCCGGTTTCCTGCTGCCCTCCTGGGAGGAGCTGACCGCGCTGGTGGAGGCGGCCCGCGAGCGGGAGGCGGTGGTCCACTTCGACGGGGCGCGGCTGTGGGAGTGCACGGAGCACTTCGGCCGGCCGCCGGCCGAGATCGCCGCCCTGGCGGACAGCGTGTACGTGTCCTTCTACAAGTCCCTCGGCGGCCATTCGGGGGCTGCGCTGGCGGGCCCGCAGGCCCTGGTCGAGGAGGCGCGGACCTGGCGCCACCGGTACGGGGGCCAGATCTTCCGGCAGTTCCCGGCGGCGCTGTCGGCGATGGCCGGGCTGGAGCGGGAGCTGCCGCGGCTGCCCTCGTACGTCGCGCACGCGAAGGTGGTGGCGCAGGCCCTGCGGGAGGGGTTCGAGGCCGCCGGGGTGCCGTGGTTCCGGGTGCACCCGGAGGTCCCGCACACCCACCAGTTCCAGGTGTGGCTGCCGTACGGGGCGGATGCGCTGACGGAGGCGGGGGTCCGGCAGGCGGAGGAGGAGGGCACGGCCCTGTTCCGGCGCTGGTACGCGGACGGCCCGCCGGGGCTCGCGGTGACGGAGGTGACGGTGACCGCGGAGGGCCTGGAGTGGACGGCGCAGGACGTCCGGGAGGCGGCGCGCGCCTTCGCGGCCCGGGTGGCGTAGCGGAGGCGGCGGTGCGCCTTCGGGCGCCCGCGACCGGCGATTGTTGCGGCAGTCCGTCAGTCTCGTGAACAGCAGGGCCGGTTGGCGGCATTCCGGCTGCGCGGCGGTGTCGACGTACCGATAAATGAGGTCCGCGGACCGGAATCAGCGAAAACTCTGGCGAGCGGGCCCGCTTGCTGTCTAACGTGCGTGCACCACCGCCCCACCCCCCTGATGAGCGCGCGCTCCTGCCTGCCGTGAAAGGACCTTCATGCCCTCACGCCGTATAGCCGCAGCCACCGCCACCCTGGCCGCGGCGGCCCTCGTGTCGCCGCTGCTGCTCGCCGGTCCCGCCGGGGCCACCAGCCCGGCGAGCGACGCAGCGCGGGCCGATGCCCTCGCCCGGAAGCTGGTCAAGGACGCCACCGCCAAGAACGCCTTCAAGCACCTCAAGGTGTTCCAGGCCGCCGCGGACTACAACAACGGCACCCGTGTCGCGGGCTCGAAGGGCCACGAGCAGTCCGCCAAGTACATCGAGGGCGTGCTGCGCAACGCCGGCTACAAGCTCTCCCGCCACGAGTTCGAGTTCGTCTACACGGCCCCGATCGCCGAGTCCCTGCACGTGGACTCGCCGGCCGAGCGGGACGTCCCGATCAAGCTGATGACGTACACGGCCAGTGGCCCCGAGGGCGGCATCACCGCCGACCTCGCGGTGGCCCCCGTGGACGCCGACAACAGCCACGGCTGCCAGCCGGAGGACTTCGCGGCGGGCGCCTTCACCGGGAAGATCGCGCTGATCAAGCGCGGCGGCTGCACCTTCGCCCTCAAGCAGGCCAACGCGGCCGCCGCGGGCGCGGTCGGCGCGGTCGTCTACAACAACACCACCGGCGCGCTGAACGGCACCATAGGCGACCCGGCCCTCGGCAAGATCCCCACCGGCGGGGTCACCCAGGCCGAGGGCGAGGCCCTGGCCGCCGACGCGGCGAAGGGCCCGGTCCGCGTCAGCCTGGACATCCGGGAGCTGCGCGAGACCCGCAAGACCTTCAACGTGATCGCGGAGACCCCGGGCGGGGACGAGAACAACACCGTCTTCCTCGGCTCGCACCTCGACTCGGTCGCCGCGGGCGCCGGCATCAACGACAACGGCTCCGGTTCGGCCGGCATCCTGCAGACCGCCATCGAGCTGGCGAAGTCGAAGCAGAAGGTCAAGAACAAGGTCAAGTTCGCCTGGTGGTCGGCCGAGGAGTTCGGCCTGCTCGGCTCCGAGGCGTACGTGGCCTCGCTGAGCGCCGAGCAGAAGAAGCAGATCAAGCTCTACCTGAACTTCGACATGATCGCCTCGCCGAACGCCGGGTACTTCGTCTACGACGGCGACGACTCGGACGGCGTGGGCGCGGGCCCCGGTCCCGAGGGCTCGGCGCAGCTGGAGAAGGGCATCAACGACTTCCTCGACTCGAAGTCCCTCCCGCACGAGGGCACGGACTTCACCGGCCGCTCGGACTACGGCCCGTTCATCGAGGCCGGCATCCCGGCCGGCGGCACGTTCACGGGCGCCGAGGGCATCAAGACGGCGGCCCAGGCGGCCAAGTTCGGCGGTCAGGCCGGTGTCGCGTACGACGTGAACTACCACGGCAAGGGCGACGACATCACCAACATCAACATGACGGCGTTCGACATCAACATCGACGTCATCGCCGACGCGGTGGGCCACTACGCCTTCGACCTGGCCCCGCTGTCGAAGCCGGTCGTCTCCCAGCCGACCGGCGGGGACGCGGGCAGCGGCGGCGGCCTGCACGAGGGCCACGGCCACGAGGTGACCGAGTAACCGGTCCGCTCCGGCGGTCCGGGCGGGGGGGGGGGGGGGGGGGGGCCCCCCCCCCCCCCCCCCCCCCCGCGCGCGTCACGGCACCGGCGGGATCCCCTTCGGCTCCAGCAGCCAGCCGAAGTCGCCCAGGCCGCCGCGCGCGGTCAGCTCCGCCGCCTCCCCCGCCCCCGCCAGGGCGCGTACGTAGCCGGCCGGGTCGGTCGTGGCGAGGGACAGCGGCGGGCGGGCGCCCGAGACGCCCAGCGCGGCGAGGGCCTCGCGCTGGGTGCGGAGCACGGCCCCGGGCCCGGCACAGGAGTCCAGGGCCACGTGCGCGGTGATGTCGCAGCCGCCGTCCGGGACCGGGCGCACCTCGCGGCCCTCCCGGAACCCGGCCAGCGTCCCGTAGGGGGGCCGCTGCGCGCGGGTGTGGGCGTAGTCCACGGCCACCGCGAGACCCCGGTGCACGGTGGCCGCGGCCGCCGCCCAGGCCTCGTCCCGGGTCCGGCCGATCTCGGCCCGCCCGGTGCCGGGCAGCCCGCCGCCGGGCCACCAGCGCTCCAGCCAGGCCGTGTCCGCGGGCTCCAGCGGGCCGCCGGGATGCTCGGCGCCGTCATGGTCCACGAGCAGGTACCGGCCGTCCTCGGCGAGGTCCAGCGGGACGTTGTCGAGCCACTCGTTGGCGAACAGCAGCCCGGTCGTCCCGGCCGGGGGCTCCGCCCGCCACTCGATCCGCGGGTCCAGGCCGGCGGGCCGGGCCGCCCGTTCCACGGCGTACGGGCGGACCCGTGCGGCGGTCTGCGGGGGCAGGGCGGCCAGCACCCCGGAGACCAGTTCCCCGCGCCCGGCCGCCATGTCCACGAAGTCCAGCGCGGCGGGCCGCCCCAGCGCCTCGTCCACCCGCTCCAGCAGCCGGGCCACGGCCCCCGCGAAGAGGGGGGAGGCGTGCACGGAGGTGCGGAAGTGCCCGGCGGGGCCGGGGCCGCCGGGGCGGACGTAGAAGCCGCCGGGCCCGTAGAGCGCCTCGGCCATGGCCTCCCGCCAGGGGCGGGGGGCGTGCGGCCGGTCAGGATCGGCTGCGGGGGCGGCTGCGGGGGCGGCCGGGGCTGCTGCGGGGGCGGCTCCGACCTGCTCCTTCCCGCCGGACGGGGTTGCGTTCACATCCGACAGGCTAGGGCGATCCTCCACCTTGGGGAGTACGTGCCCCGGGCACGGATCGCCCCTCCGGTTGACTCGGGCACCGCCCGTCCTTCCCTACTCTGGGTTACGTGCAGCGCCTCTACGACTTCCTCCGCAGACACCCCACGGGCGTCGACAGCTTCTGGGCTGTGATCCTCTTCGGGTGCGCCTCGCTGGAGCTCGCCGAGTCGTTCCACTCCCTGCGCGAACGCGCCGCGGCCATGCCGGCGGTGATCGCGCTCGCCCTCGCCGTCGCACTGCGCCGCAGGGCCACCCGCAAGGTGCTGTGGCTGACCGTCGGCACGGGGATCTACCAGCTGGCCGTGGGCGCCCAGCCCGGCATCGCCAACCTGGCCATGCTCGCCGTCCTCTACACCGTCGCCGCGAGCGACGAGCCCCGCTGGGTCTCCCGTACCGCCCTCGCCTGGGGGCTGGCCGCCGCGCCGCTGGCGGCGGTGCGGTGGCAGTTCGACAAGGGCACCGCCGAGGACTCGCTCCAGTTCGCCGTCTTCCTGACCGTCCCCTTCGCCCTGGCCTGGGTGCTGGGCGACTCGGTGCGCACCCGGCGGGCCTACTACGCCCAGCTGGTCGAGCGCAACGAACGGCTGGAGAAGGAGCGCGAGGCGCAGGGCAGGGCGGCGGTGGCCGCCGAGCGGGCCCGGATCGCCCGCGAGCTGCACGACGTGGTCGCGCACAACGTGTCCGTGATGGTGGTCCAGGCCGACGGCGCCGCGTACGTGATGGACGTGGCTCCCGACCAGGCCAAGGAGGCCCTGAAGACGATCTCCGGCACCGGCCGGCAGGCCCTCGCCGAGATGCGCCGGCTGCTGGGCATCCTGCGCACCGGGGAGCCCCAGGAGTCCGAGGACTACGTGCCGCAGCCGGACGTGGAACAGATCGAGGTGCTGGTCGAGCAGGTGCGCGCGGCCGGGCTGGACGTGGACTTCGAGGTGGAGGGCGCGCCGCGGCAGCTGCCCAGCGGGGTCGAGCTGACGGCGTACCGGATCGTGCAGGAAGCGCTGACCAACACCCGCAAACACGGGGGGCCGGAGGCGAAGGCCAGCGTCCGGCTGGTCTACTTCGACGACGGGCTGGGCCTGCTGGTCGAGGACGACGGCCGGGGCGCGGCGCACGAGTTGTACGAGGACGGCGGCGCCGACGGCGCCGGGCACGGGCTGATCGGCATGCGGGAGCGGGTCGGCATGGTGGGGGGCACCCTCGATGCGGGGCCGCGGCCCGGCGGTGGGTTCCGCATCAGTGCATTGCTGCCGCTTAAGGGAAAGGGATCCTGAGAGATGTCCATCCGCGTGATGCTGGTCGACGACCAGATGCTGCTGCGCACCGGGTTCCGGATGGTGCTCGCCGCACAGCCGGACATGGAGGTCGTCGCCGAGGCGGGTGACGGGCTGGAGGCGCTGGAGGTGCTGCGGGCCACCGCCGTGGACGTGGTCCTCATGGACGTCCGCATGCCGCGGCTCGACGGGGTCGAGGCCACGCGGCGGATCTGCGAGCCGGAGAACCACCCCAAGGTGATCATCCTGACCACCTTCGACCTCGACGAGTACGCCTTCTCCGGGCTGAAGGCGGGGGCGAGCGGGTTCATGCTGAAGGACGTGCCGCCGGCGGAGCTGCTGGCCGCGATCCGCTCGGTGCACAGCGGGGACGCGGTCGTCGCGCCCTCGACCACGCGGCGGCTGCTGGACCGGTTCGCGCCGATGCTGCCGACGACGGTGGAGGAGCCGCAGCACAAGGAGCTGGAGCGGCTGACCGATCGGGAGCGGGAGGTCATGCTGCTGGTGGCCCAGGGCCTGTCCAACGGCGAGATCGCCGCGCGCCTGGTCCTCTCCGAGGCGACGGTGAAGACGCACGTCGGCCGCATCCTGACCAAGCTCGGCCTCCGCGACCGGGTCCAGGTCGTCGTCCTGGCGTACGAAACGGGGCTGGTCCGCGCGGGTGGTGGCGCGTCCTCCTGACGGGGCTCCCCGACACGTCCCCGGCGGGGCACATCCAGCCCCGCCGGCGTTTGAGGCGCGGGGGTCCGGGGGCGGAGCCCCCGAAACCGGAGGCGGGGCGGAGCTTCCGTGCCCGGCCGGGGCACATTCAAGCCCCGCCGGCGATTGAGGCGCGGGGTGCGGGGCGGAGCCCCGTCAGGTCAGCCAGCGGTCGGGGCGGGCGTCGGCGCGCCCCGTGCGGGAGCGGTCCGCCTGGGCCAGGAGGAGGGCCGCGGCCTCGGCCGCAGGCCGCAGCCGCGCGGTGACCGTCCCGTCGGCCCCCGTGTCCACGTGCACGTCCGCGACCCCCCGCGCCCGCTCCCACGGCCCCTGGCTCAGCCGCACGCTCTGCACCTTCGCATGCGGCACCAGCTCCGTGCGCCGGCACAGCCGGCCCCGCCGGGCCGCGAAGACCTCCGCGGAGACGGCCAGCCCGTACCCCTTCCACCACAGCGGGACCACCCACCGCGCCCCCCGCCGCGGCGAGGGCGCGAACTCCAGGGCCGCCGGATCGACCCCGGGCAGCACCCGGGCGATCAGCGCGGCCGCCGCCTCCCGGCGGGCGACCGGCACGAGCACGTCGTTCTTGGTGCCGGCGACCGCCAGCTCCACCCGGACCCAGCCGCGCCGCCGCCACAGCAGCGGTTCCACGAGGCGTACGGTCTGCACCCGCCCGGGCGGCACCGTCTCGTGGGCCCGGTCCAGCAGCCCGTGGTCGAGACGCAGCCCGTCCGGGGATTCCGCGACCGTCCAGTCGTATTCGGCGAGGAACCGCCCGGCGCTGCCGGACCAGGCCGCGCCGAGCACCGGCACGACGGCCGCCACGGCGGCCCACGGGCTCGCGCTCACCCACCAGACCAGCACCGGGAGCACCACCCCGGCCGCGACGGCGGCCCACACGGCGCCGTTCAGGAGGAAGGACACGGCCAGGTCCCGCGGCGCGACCCGCAGCAGTTCGCGGGCCGGCGCCTCCCCCGCCTCCGCCGCCGCCTCGGGGGCGAAGCCGGCCGCGCGGGCCAGCAGCTCGGCGCGCAGGGCCTGGGCGTCCCGTTCGCCGAGGTAGGCGAGCTCGTCCTTGTCCTCGGTGCCGATCACGTCGAGCTTCAGCTTGGCCACCCCGGCCAGCCGGGCCAGCAGCGGCCGGGTGACGTCCACCGCCTGGAGCCGGTCGAGCCGGATGTGCGCGGTGCGGCGGAACAGCAGTCCGGTCCGGATCCGCAGCTCGGTCTCCGTCACCGCGTAGTAGGTGAACCACCAGGTCAGGAACCCGTACAGGCCGGCCAGCAGGAGTATCGCGGCGAGGACCGCCGTGCCGAGGCCGGTGGACAGGCCGTGGGACCACTCGCGGGCCCGTTCGGGCTGCTGCACGACCAGGCCGGCCAGCACGGCCAGCGGTGCCCAGGCCCGCCGCAGGGGGGTGACGGGGTGCAGCCTCCGCTCCCCTTCCCGCAGCCCGTTCGCCCGCCCGCCGGCCTCCCGCGCCCCGGACAGGCCCTCCCCGGTCCCGCCGCCCGCGCCGCCCGGACCCTTCACAGCCCCGCCGACCTTGCCTCGCCCAGCTCCGTGAGCCGGTCGCGCAGCCGTTCGGCCTCGGCGGGCAGCAGGCCGGGGATCCGCGCGTCGGTGGCGGCCGCGGCCGTGTGCAGCTGTACGGAGGCCAGGCCGAAGCGCCGTTCCAGCGGCCCGGACGTGACCTCGACCAGCTGCATCCGGCCGTACGGCACCACCGTCTCCTCGCGCCACAGCACCCCGCGGGCGATCAGCAGGTCGTCGGCGCGCTCGGTGTACCGCCAGGACCGCCAGTTCCGCCCGAGCACCACCCAGCCCCATCCGAGCAGGGCGAGCGGCAGGGCGGCGAAGGCCGCCCAGGCCGGGCCCGCGAACACCCCCAGCAGCACCCCGCCCACCACGGCCGCCGCCATCGTCCACACCGCCAGGAGCAGTCTGCGCAGCTTCAGCAGACCCCTCGGAAGGCCGGTCCACTGCGGTCCGGCGGTGCCGCCGCGTCCATCGGTCGTCCCCGTATCCATGGATCAACCCTAGGGCTGAGACACTGTGCGCATGACGGAGACGACGGTCGGCATCGGCGGTGCTGCGGAGAGCACCGACATGGTGCTCAACATCGGGCCCCAGCACCCTTCCACGCACGGCGTGCTGCGCCTGAAGCTCGTGCTGGACGGCGAGCGCATCGTCAGCGCCGAGCCGGTGGTGGGCTACATGCACCGCGGCGCGGAGAAGCTGTTCGAGGCGCGCGACTACCGCCAGATCGTCATGCTCGCCAACCGCCACGACTGGCTGTCGGCCTTCTCCAACGAGCTGGGCGTGGTCATGGCCGTCGAGCGGATGCTCGGCATGGAGGTGCCGGAGCGGGCGGTGTGGATGCGCACCCTGCTCGCCGAGCTGAACCGGGTGCTGAACCACCTGATGTTCCTCGGCTCGTACCCCCTGGAGCTCGGCGGCATCACCCCGATCTTCCACGCGTTCCGCGAGCGCGAGGAGCTCCAGGCGGTCATGGAGGAGATCTCCGGCGGCCGCATGCACTACATGTTCAACCGGGTCGGCGGCCTCAAGGAGGACCTGCCGCTGGGCTGGCTGGGCCGGGCCCGCGCCGCCGTGGCGGACGTCACCTCGCGGATGGGCGTGTACGACGACCTGGTGGGCGGGAACGAGATCTTCCGCGGCCGTACCCGCGGGGTGGGCGTGCTCTCGGCCGAGGCCGTGCACGGCTTCGGGGTCAGCGGTCCCATCGCGCGCGCCTCGGGCGTGGACTTCGACCTGCGCCGGGACGAGCCGTACCTGGCGTACGGGGAGCTCCAGGACACCCTGCGGGTGGTGACCCGGCAGGAGGGCGACTGCCTGGCCCGTTTCGAGTGCCTGCTGGAGCAGACGCACAACTCGCTGGAGCTGGCCGTGGCCTGCCTGGACCGGCTGGCGGAGCTGCCGCCGGGCCCGGTGAACCAGCGGCTGCCGAAGGTGCTGAAGGCGCCCGAGGGGCACACGTACGCGTGGACGGAGAACCCGCTCGGCATCAACGGCTACTACCTGGTGTCGAAGGGCGAGAAGACCCCGTACCGGCTGAAGCTGCGGTCGGCCTCGTACAACAACATCCAGGCCCTGACGGTGCTGCTGCCGGGCACGCTGGTCGCGGACATGGTCGCGATCCTGGGCTCGCTGTTCTTCGTGGTCGGCGACATCGACAAGTAGCCGGCGGACCGGCACACGGCGGAGGCCGGCACCCCCGCGGGGGTGCCGGCCTCCGGCGCGCCGGGGTGCGGCTCAGACGGTGCCGCAGTCCTCGATGACGATCTTCTTGCTGGTGCGGCCGGACTGGCTGCCCAGCGCCTCGATGGCGGTGACCACGTCCATGCCGGAGACGACCTCGCCGAAGACGACGTGCTTGCCGTCCAGCCAGGAGGTGACGATCGTGGTGATGAAGAACTGCGAGCCGTTGGTGTTCGGGCCCGCGTTGGCCATGCTGAGCAGGCCCGGCTTGGTGTGCTTCAGCTCGAAGTTCTCGTCCGCGAACTTCTCGCCGTAGATCGACTTGCCGCCGGTGCCGTTCTGGTTGGTGAAGTCACCGCCCTGCAGCATGAACTCGGGGATCACGCGGTGGAACGGGGAGCCCTTGTAGCCGTAGCCGTGCTGGCCGGTGGCCAGCTCGCGGAAGTTCTGGGCCGTCTTCGGGACGATGTCGTCGAACAGCTTGAACTCGATGCGGCCGAGCTTCTCGCCGTCGGCGGACACCTCGAAGAAGACGTTCTGACCCATGCTCTGCTCCTCTGGGATTTCGGTTCGGTCGCATCCGAGCATAGGAGACGGCCCGTACGGAGCCCGTCACCGGCCGCCACGGCCGCCGACGGCGTCAGGAGATCGCGGTCCGCAGCGAGGCCACGTCGATGACCTCGGTCTCGTCGTGCGCGGTCAGGTCGATGACCTGGCCGACGGCCCCGTGACCGGGATCGCGCGGCTTGAAGGCGGGGTCGGCGGACTCCGCCTTGTGGACCGCGAGGGCCTCGGCGCCGACCACGTCGGCGAGGTCCTCGTTCTGCACGGCCTCGATGGCGGCCTTGGCCCGGTCGGCGGTCTTGGTGCCGAAGAAGTCGAAGCCGCCCTCGACGCGGGAGGCGCTGCGGCGGGCCGGGGCGTACGGCTCGACGCTGGTGGCGGCGGGGGCGGGCCGGCGCGCGGGCAGCGGAGACGTTTCCGCATCGGCGGGCCGGGCGGCCGGTACGGGCTGCTGCACGGGTACGGCCGACTGCGCGGGCACGGCGGCCTGCGGGGGCACGGGCGCCTGCGCGGGCGCGGCCGGCTGCGGGCGTACGGCCGAATGCGCGGGGACGGGCGCCTGCGCGGGCACGGGCTGCTGCGGGCCCGCGGACGGTCCGGCGCCCGGCGGCAGCGCGGCGGCCGCCTGCGGGCCGGCCGGGAGGGCGGCCGGTGCCGGCCGCTCGTGCTCGGCGGCCGCCGCGGCCTCCGCCGCCGCCTCCGCCTTGCGCAGCAGGGCCGTCAGGGCGGCGTTGGCGCGGGCGTAGCCCACCGGGGTCGGGGCGCCGGCCGCGGTGCGCTCCTCGGAGACCGCGGGCAGGGCCTTGGCATCGGCGGCGGCGGTGACCTCGATGGCCAGCAGCCGCTGCGCTTCGAGGGCGCCGGCCCGCTCGGTCTCGGCGGTGGCGTACCGGCGCAGCAGGGCCGCGTGCTCCCCGCGCAGCTTCGCGAGTTCGACCCGCTTGGAGCGCAGCTTCTTGTCGAGCTTGGCGCGCAGGGCCCGGGACTCTTCGAGGTCGGACTCCAGCTCGGCCAACCGGTCTTCGGTGCGCCACTCGTCCCGCACCCGGGCCCGGGTCAGTTCGGCCACCTTGCGGCCCGCAGCCCGGTCCCAGCCGCGCATCACGACGGCGCCGGCGACGGCCGAGGCCGCGGTGAGCGCCACCAGGAGACGCAGCGCCAGGGGCTCCGCGAGCAGCCAGGCGAGGGCGGCGGCGGCGAGCGGCACACCGGCTATCGCCGAGGGCGTCAGGAGCCGGTGCAGGGGCTGGGATTGGCGGTGGCGTCCACGGGGCATGGCCTGAAATTTACAGGGCGTGGCCCCCGTGTGGGGCAACCGGCGGGCAATCTGTTTCCCGTCGGTTGCCCCACAAGTCGATCACGGTCGGGCGGCTACTTCTTCAGCAGGCCCTTCGACTCCAGATATGCCTTGGCGACGTCGGCCGGCTTGGCCCGTTCGGCATCCACCTTGCGGTTGAGTTCCACGAGGTCGGCCGTGGTCAGGGCCTTGGTGAGCTTGTCGAGGACGGCGGCGACCTCGGGGCTGCCCGCTTCCTTCGCATTCACCACCGGCAGCACGTTGTCGGCGTTCTGGAGCTTTTTGTCGTCCTCCAGCAGGACCAGGCCGAAGCTGTCCAGGGTGGCGTCCGTGGTGGTGGTCAGGACGAGCTGGTCCACCCCGTCCTTCACGGCCTGCTTGGCCTGCGGGGTGCCCACTCCCTTCGGGTCGATACCGGAAACATCGATTCCGTATTTCGACTTCAGGCCCACCGCGCAGAAGGGCCGGACGGCGCATTCGTCCCCGGCCGCGATCTTGACCTTGATCTTGGAACGACCGAGGTCCGAAAGGGTCTTGAGCTTGTTCTTCTCGGCGAATTCCCGGCTGACCGCGAATGCGTTCTGGTCCACCGCCGCACCGGCCGGCAGCACCTTCAGGCCGAGCGGCCCGGCGAGCTTCTCCAGAGCCGCCACCGTCGCCGCCACGTCGCTGGACGCGACCGGCTTCTGTTCGGGCGCCTTCGGACCGTTCACCTTGGCGTTGAGGAATTCCGCCAGGGTGGCCGCGTATTCGGGCACCACGTCGATCTGGCCCTTCTCCAGGGCCGGCTCGTACAGCTCGCGGCTGCTGACGGTGGTGATCGAGGCGCCGTACCCGGCGTCCTTCAGCAGCTGCGCGTACAGCTCGGCCAGCACGTTCGACTCGGTGAAGCCGGCCGCGCCGACGACCAGCGAGCCCTTCGCCGCCGTGCCGGACTGCGCGGAGGCGCCGCCGTCCTTGCTCTTCTCCAGGCTGTCGCCGCCGCATGCGGCGAGCGAGCCCGCCAGCGCCAGCACGCCCAGGGCCGCGCCGAGGACACGCGAGGTCTTGCTCATCAGAACTCCGTTCACGGGATGGGGACTCGGACAGGGTGGAGCGAAACCTTCGGGGGTGGCGGCCGGGGCGGCGGGCCGGGCCGGCCGCCCGCGGTCCGGCGGGGTCAGCGGCGCACCGGGCCCAGCATCCGGTCCACGGCCACCAGCACGCCTTCCACCACGAGCGCCAGCAGCGCCACCAGCAGGGCGCCCGCGACCACCTGCGGGGTGTTGTACGTGGTGAAGCCGGCGGTGATGATGCGGCCGAGGCCGCCCTGCCCGACCATGGCCGCGATGGTGGCGGTGGCCACGACCTGCACGGCGGCCGAGCGCAGACCCGTCATCACCAGCGGCCGGGCCAGCGGGAGTTCCACCTGCCGGAAGACCTGCCCGCCGGACATCCCCATGCCCCGGGCGGCCTCCACCACCGCCCGGTCCACCCCGCGCATGCCCACGTACGCGTTGGTCAGCAGCGGCGGGACCGCGAAGAGCACCAGGGCGGTGACCGTGGGCACGTAGCCCGCGCTGCGCAGCGGGGAGACCATGAACAGGGCGAGCACGGCGAACACCGGCACGGCCCGCCCCACGTTCGAGACGTTCACGGCGAGCGCCCCGCCGCGGCCCAGGTGCCCGAGCCACAGCCCGACGGGCAGCGCCACCGCGCACGCGATCAGCAGGGCCAGCCCGCTCACGTACGCGTGCTCGGCGAGCCGGTGCCACACCCCGTTCTCCCCCGACCGGTTGGCCCCGTCCGCGAGCCACTCCCAGGCCTGTCCCAGCACGCCCACGGCCTCAGGCCCCCTTCGCCGCGGCCGCCCGGGCCCACGGGGTCAGCAGCCGCTGGAGGCCCAGCAGCAGCAGGTCGGCGGCGAGGGCGAGCAGCACGCACAGCACCGAGGCGGTGAGCACCTGCGCCTTGAAGGAGGTGCCGACCGCGGGGGCGATCAGGTTGCCCAGGCCGCCCTTGCCGACGATCGAGCCGACCGTGGTCAGGGCCACGGTGGAGACGGTGGCGATCCGCACCCCGGCGAGCAGGGCGGGCAGCGCGAGCGGGAGTTCGACCTGCCAGAGCAGCCGGGCGGGCCCGTAGCCCATGCCGCGCGCCGCCTCCCGCACCTCCTCCGGTACGGATTCCAGCCCGGCCAGTACGTTCCGTACGAGGATGGTCAGCGAGTACAGCACCAGGCCGGTGACCACGAGCGAGGCCGACAGCCCGAACAGGGGCAGCAGCAGGGAGAACATGGCCAGCGAGGGGATCGTGTAGAGGAGGGTGGTCAGGCCCAGCACGGGCGCGGCCCAGCGCGGGCCGCGGCGGGCGAGCAGGGCCAGCGGCAGGGCCACCAGCAGGCCGATCGCGACGGAGAGCGCGGTGATCCAGACGTGCTGCACGGTGGCGTCGGTCAGCTCCTGGCTGCGCGAGCGCACGTACTCCCAGCAGACCCAGTCGTTCGCCACCAGGCAGTTCGGTGCCGCCATCCCCCTCACCCCCCGTCAGCGTGCTCGTCCCGTACGCGTGTCCGGCCGTTGCGGCCGCTCCTTGCGACCCTAACCCGGTACGGGCGGCGGAGCGGTGATCTTTTGCACCGGGGCAACACTCCCTTCACGCAACCCTGTCATCGCTGCGCGAAGATGGACGGTGTGATCCGATTCGAGCATGTGACCAAGCGCTACGCGGACGGGACCACCGCCGTGGAGGACCTGTCCTTCGAGGTGGCGGAGGGGGAACTGGTCACGCTCGTCGGGCCTTCGGGCTGCGGCAAGACGACCACGATGAAGATGGTCAACCGGCTCATCGAGCCGAGCAGCGGGCGGATCCTGCTCGGCGGCGAGGACATCGCGGCCGCCGACCCGGTGGAGCTGCGGCGGCGCATCGGCTACGTGATCCAGCAGGTCGGGCTGTTCCCGCACAAGACGGTGCTGGAGAACACGGCGACCGTCCCCCGGCTGCTGGGCCGCGGCCGGGCGCAGGCCCGGGCCCGGGCGGCGGAGCTGCTGGAACTGGTCGGGCTGGACCCGGCGGTGTACGGCGGCCGCTACCCGGAGCAGCTGTCGGGCGGGCAGCGGCAGCGGGTCGGGGTGGCGCGGGCGCTGGCGGCGGACCCGCCGGTGCTGCTGATGGACGAGCCGTTCGGCGCAGTGGACCCGGTGGTCCGCGAGCGGCTCCAGAACGAGTTCCTCGCCCTCCAGCGGTCCGTCCGGAAAACGATCCTGCTGGTGACGCACGACCTGGAGGAGGCGGTCCGGCTCGGGGACCGCATCGCCGTCTACGGGCACGGCACCATCGAGCAGTTCGCCCCGCCCGCGGAGGTGCTGGGCGCGCCCGCGAACCCGTACGTGGCGGGCTTCGTCGGATCGGACCGCGGGCTCAAGCGGCTGGCGGTCACCCCGCTGACGGCGGCCGACCTGGAGCCGGCCGAGGCGGCGGAGCCGGCGGGCCCGGAGGTGGCGCTCGGGGTCTCCCTGCGGGAGGCGCTGGCGCTGCTGCTGCAGGAGGACTCGGGGCGGATCGCGGTGACGGATCCGCAGTCGGGGGCGCGGGCGGGGGTGCTCACCCCGGCGGGCGTGCACCGGGCCCTGCGCCGCGCGGAGCCGCAGAAGGGCTGATTCAGGCCTGGAGGCGGCCGCTCAGCCAGACGAGCATCGGCGGGATCTCGCGGCGCCAGGTGTTGAAGTTGTGGCCGCCGCTGTCGAGGATGATCGAGGACACGCGGTCGGGGGACTTCACCTCCGCGATGAACTGCTTGGTGCCCTTGATGTTGCTCTCGCCCTTCTTGCTGCTGGTCACGAGGAAGGACGTGCCGGCCGGGGTCTTCTGCTTCAGGCTGCGGAGGATGTCGGCACGCTGTTCGAGCGCCTTGTCCCCGTGGAAGAGGTCGCCGGTGGTCGGGTCGTCGGCGGCCTGGTAGTACGCGGACAGGCCCACGGCCACGCCGAAGGTGTCCGCGTGGTGGATGCCCATCTTCAGGGCGCAGTAGCCGCCGGTGGAGTTGCCCACGAAGGCCAGGTTCTGCGGCTTGCCGCCGACCCGGTAGCTCGCGCGGACCGCCTGGGGCACGTCCTTCGCGAAGAAGGTCTCCGTCTGCGGGCCGCCCGGGATGTCCACGCACTCGGTGTCCCGGGGCGGGGCCACGGTCGGCCGCATCATCACCAGGATCATCGGCTTCATCTTGCCGGCCTTGGCCTGCTTGAAGGCCGTCATCGGGTAGTTCAGCCCTTTGACCAGGTTCTCCGCGATGCCCGGGTAGCCGGTGAGGACCACCGCGGCCGGGAAGTTCTCCTTGGCGTACTGCGGCTGGAAGTACTCCGGGGGCAGCCAGACGAACCCGGGGCTGGCTATCTTCGAGTGCTGCCCGGTCAGGACGATCTGCTGGATCTGGCCGGCCACGGCCGGCTTGCCGCCGCCCGGCACGTCCAGCTTCCGGGTGCCGGTCACCCGGATGTCCTTGGCGCCGGCCGAGTGGTCGACCACCACGCCCATTTCCTTCTCCTGACCGAACAGGTCGGCCCAGCTGCCGTAGAAGAGAAACGATTTGTTCGCGGCGAGGCCGACCGCCGAGAACAGCGCCAGCTGAGTCGCCAGCAGCAGGCCGATCCGGCCGGCGTAGGCGCGCCAGGTGCGGCCCGACAGGCGCGGCCAGTACCAGACCGTGGCCGCGAAGAGCAGCACACCGGCCAGGATGGCGATCGCCAGAACCGTATTGCTGGTGAGACCCATGAGCAGTCTGTGACTTTCTGGTGGCGGGTGGAGTTTTTTCTGCCGAAACAGTGAACCCGCTCCCACTCTGCGCCGTCCTAGTGTGCGCACATGTCCGGATGCCGCTGTGGCAGCTCGGCCACAGGATCACTCACGGAACACGGGAAGCGATGTCTAGCAGGATAGATGGCGATAAGTCGGGACAGGTTCCGCACAAGGTCCGCCGTATCCTCCGCGGGCCAAAGCCCGAGTCGGTGCCCGGGCTGGTCGGCACGGCCGCTGCCGTCGTCGGCCTCCTGGACATCGCGGCGGGCGTCTTCCCGCGCTTCCGGCACAGCCGGATCCACGCGGTCACCGAGGTGCTGCCGGGCTCCCTGGGGCCCTTCGCCGCGGCCCTCGCGCTGAGCGCCGGCGTCCTGCTGCTGCTGCTCGCGCACGGGCTCAAGCGCCGCAAGCGCCGCGCCTGGCGGGCCGCCGTGGTCCTGCTGCCCGCCGGGGCCGTCGCGCAGTTCACGTACCGGCACTCCGTGATCGGCGTGCTGATCGCCGCCGCCCTCCTCGCGCTGCTCCTGCGCCACCAGGGTGAATTCAACGCCCTGCCGGACCCGCGCAGCCGCTGGAAGGCCCTGGCCAACTTCGTGCTGATGAGCGCCGGCTCCATCGGCCTGGGCCTGGTCATCGTCAACTCGCACCCGCGCCGGGTGATCGGCGACCCGGGCATCGCCGAGCAGATCACGCACGTCGTCTACGGGCTCTTCGGCTTCGAGGGCCCCGTCGACTACTCCGGCCGGGTGTCCTGGACCGTCGGCTACTCCCTCGGCGCCCTCGGCATGCTGACCGCCATCACCACCATCTACCTGGCCTTCCGCCCCGAGCACCCGGCCGCCCGGCTGACCGCCGACGACGAGGCGAAGCTGCGCGAGCTGCTCGCCAAGCACGGCGGCCGCGACTCCCTGGGCCACTTCGCCCTGCGCCACGACAAGGCCGTCGTCTTCTCCCCCAGCGGCAAGGCCGCCGTCACCTACCGCGTGGTGTCCGGCGTGATGCTGGCCTCCGGAGACCCGATCGGCGACGTCGAGGCCTGGCCCGGCGCCATCGAGCGGTTCATGGACGAGGCCCGCGCCCACTCCTGGACCCCCGCCGTCATGGGGTGCAGCGAGACCGGCGGCGAGGTGTGGACCCGCGAGACCGGGCTGGACGCCCTGGAGCTCGGCGACGAGGCCATCGTGGACGTCAAGGACTTCTCCCTGAGCGGCCGCCCGATGCGCAACGTCCGCCAGATGGTCAAGCGCATCGAGCGCAACGGTTACAGCACCAAGGTCCGCCGGGTCAGCGAACTGGACGAGACCGAGCTGGCGCACGTACGGGCCGCCGCGGCCGCCTGGCGCGGCACCGACACCGAGCGCGGGTTCTCCATGGCCCTCGGCCGGGTCGGCGAGGCGGGCGACGGGGACTGCATCATCGCCACCGCCCACCGCGCCGACGAGGAGGGCGCCCCGGCGTCCCCGTACGGCGACCTGAAGGCCGTGCTGCACTTCGTGCCGTGGGGCCCGGACGGCATGTCCCTGGACCTGATGCGCCGCGACCGCGCCGCCGACCCCGGCATGAACGAGCTGCTGATCGTGGCCGCCCTGCAGGCCTGCCCGGACCTGAAGATCGAGAAGGTCTCGCTGAACTTCGCGATGTTCCGCTCGGCCCTGGCCCGCGGCGAGAAGATCGGCGCCGGCCCGGTGCTGCGCATGTGGCGGGGGCTGCTGGTCTTCCTTTCCCGCTGGTTCCAGATCGAGTCCCTGTACAAGTTCAACGCGAAGTTCCGGCCCCGCTGGGAGCCCCGCTTCGTGGTCTTCCGCACCACCCGCGACCTGCCCCGCATCGGCTTCGCCGCGATGCAGGCCGAGGGCTTCGTGACCCTGGCCCTGCCGCGGCTGCTGTCGCGCCGGTCCACGCCCCGGCAGCGGCCCTGCGCCCACGCCACCGTGACCGCCGCCAAGGTCGTGGCCCAGGCCCCCGCCGAGCGCGAGGTCCAGGCGGCGTAGCCCTTCTCCCCCGGCCCTACCCTGGAG
Organism: Streptomyces sp. NPDC030809; assembly: GCF_055572195.1. Lineage (NCBI taxonomy): Bacteria > Bacillati > Actinomycetota > Actinomycetes > Kitasatosporales > Streptomycetaceae > Streptomyces > Streptomyces sp. NPDC030809. The sequence continues at coordinate 24,386 of NZ_JBVIDV010000032.1, read as the reverse complement.
GCATGAACACGTTGCGCGGTGCAGGCAGCGCCAGGGGCCGGGTCGAGGGGCTGCCGGACTGGGACCGCTGTGCGGTGATGGGGGTCGTCAACGTGACCCCCGACTCCTTCTCCGACGGCGGCCGCTGGTTCGACACCTCGGCGGCCGTCAAGCGCGGGCTGGAACTGATTGCCCAGGGCGCCGACCTCGTCGACGTCGGCGGCGAGTCCACCCGGCCGGGCGCCAGCCGCGTGGACGCCGAAGAGGAGCTCCGCCGAGTCGTCCCGGTGGTCCGCGGACTGGCCTCCGAAGGGGTCACCGTCTCCGTGGACACCATGCGGGCCGCCGTCGCCGAGCAGGCGGTGGCCGCCGGGGCCGTCCTCGTCAACGACGTCAGCGGCGGGCTCGCGGACCCCGCGATGATCCCGGCCGTCGCCGCCGCCGACGTGCCCTTCGTGGTCATGCACTGGCGCGGGTTCAGCGCCGACATGAACAGCCTGGCCGTGTACGACGACGTGGTGGCCGAGGTCACCGCCGAGCTGCGCGCCCGCATGGACGCCGTCATCGACGGCGGGATCTCCCCCGAGCGGCTGCTCGTGGACCCCGGCCTCGGCTTCGCCAAGCAGGCCGAGCACGACCTCGCCCTCGTCGCCCACCTCGCCGAGCTGCACGCCCTGGGCCGCCCGCTGCTGGTCGCGGCCTCCCGCAAGCGCTTCCTCGGCCGGGTGCTGGCCGCCGATCCGGCGGCCGCCCCGCCGCCGGCCCGCGAGCGCGACGCCGCCACGGCCGCCGTCTCCGCGATCGCCGCCCACGAGGGGGCCTGGGCGGTACGGGTCCACGAGGTGCGGGCCACCGCCGACGCCGTACGCGTGGCGCGGGCCGTCGAGGGCGCCCGGTGAGCCCGAGACGCTCCGAGTCGGAGGCCGTCGAGCAGCTCAACACGGCCTACTACGACGCCATGGAGCGCGGGGACTTCGAGGAGCTGTCCGGGCTGTGGCTGGACGACGAGATCTCCTGCGTGCACCCCGGCTGGCCGGTGCTCTCCGGCCGCGGCGAGGTGCTCCGCTCGTACGCCCTGATCATGGCGAACACCGAGTACATCCAGTTCTTCCTGACCGACACCAAGGTGACGGTGATCGGGGACACCGCCGTGGTCACCTGTACGGAGAACATCCTCAGCGGGGGGCCGGCCGAGGACGGCGCCGGGCTGGGCCCGCTGGTGGGCCAGCTGGTGGTCGCGACGAATGTGTTCCGCCGCACACCCGCCGGCTGGCGGCTGTGGTCCCACCACGGCTCCCCCGTGCTCACGGACTCGGACGAGGACGAGGACGAGCCGGGCGGCTGAGCAGGGCCCGCCCGCCGGTGCGCCCCAAGGCCCCCGGCCCCCTGCGGCCCCGCGCACCCCGCCCGTCCGGCCGCCCCGTACGGGCCGGCGGAAGGCTGTCGTCCGCCCCCGCCGGGCACACGCGATCCGGAGGCGCAGGGGGCCGTTCGGCCACCCCATGCGCGCCCGCTGTCACCGCTCGCAGGTAAATTCGAAGGAGGACGACGCCGACCGCACTCGGCGTAGGCCCATGGGACCGGGAAGCCCCGGGACCGGAAGAACCTACGAAAGCAGGAGTGATTCGCGTGGATCGTGTCGCGCTGCGCGGCCTCAAGGCTCGCGGGCACCACGGCGTCTTCCCCCGGGAGCGCGAGGAGGGCCAGACCTTCATCGTGGACCTGGTGCTCCACATCGACACCCGCCCGGCGGCGGCCGACGACGACCTGGCGAAGACCGTCCACTACGGGGTCGTCGCCGAGGAGGTCGTGGACGTGGTCCAGGGCGAGCCGGTGGACCTGATCGAGACCCTGGCCGAGCGGATCGCCCAGCAGTGCCTCAAGCACGAGGCCGTGGCCCAGGTCGAGGTGGTCGTGCACAAGCCGGACGCCCCGATCACGGTCCCCTTCGACGACGTGACCATCACGATCACCCGGAGCCGCGCATGAACGACGGCATGAACGCCCAGAGCGACCCGACCGTCCAGCCCGTGCCGGCCTCCGTGGTGGAGGCCGTGGACGCGGCCGACGTCACCCTCTCGAACCCGAAGTGGGCGGTCGTCGCCCTCGGCTCGAACCTCGGCAACCGCATGGAGACCCTCCAGGGCGCCGTCGACGCCCTCGGGGACACCCCCGGCCTGCGCGTCAAGGCCGTCTCCCCGGTCTACGAGACCGAGCCGTGGGGCGTGGACCCCGGCTCCCAGCCCTCGTACCTCAACGCGGTCGTCCTCGTGAAGACCACCCTGCCCCCGGGCTCCCTGCTGGAGCGCGGCCAGGCCGTCGAAGAGGCCTTCGACCGGGTCCGCGAGGAGCGCTGGGGCCCCCGCACCATCGACGTGGACATCGTCGCCTACGCGGACGTGGTCTCCGACGACCCCGTCCTCACCCTGCCGCACCCGCGCGCCCACCAGCGCGCCTTCGTGCTGGCCCCCTGGCACGACGTGCAGCCGGACGCCCAGCTGCCCGGCCGCGGACCGGTCGCCGCGCTGCTGGCCGCGCTCGGCACGTCCGGTGTCACGCCGCGCCCCGACCTGGAACTCCGCCTGCCGGAGTAGTCGTTAGCCTGTGGACTGCCAGCAGTGCGGAAAGCGGGGAGCGGGCACGTGAAGCAACTGAGGCCGGTCGTCCTTGCCGGCATCTTCCTGATCGCCGGGGTCCTGTCCTGGGCGGGCGCCAAGCTCTGGAACGCGTACGGCACCCTGCCCGGGGTCCCGCTGGCGGCCCCCATCGTCCTCGCGGTGATCGCGGTGGTCCTGCTCGCGACCGCCCTGTCGCTGCGCGCCCGGCTCCGGGCCCAGCGCGAGCGGCGCCCGGGCGCCAAGGGCGTGGAACCGCTGATGGCGGCCCGCTCGGTGGTCTTCGGGCAGGCCAGCGCCCTGGTGGCGGCCCTCGTGGCGGGCATGTACGGGGGCACGGGGCTCTTCCTGGTCCTCGACGGCCTCGAGGTACCGGCCCGCCGGGACCAGGCCCTCTACGCGGGCCTCGCGGTCCTCGCCGGCGCCGGGGTGATCGCCGCGGCCTTCTTCCTGGAGCACGTCTGCAAGCTCCCGGAGGACACCGACGAGAACGGCTCGGGCAACGCCCGGGCCCGCGCCTGACCCCGCACCGCACGCGAAGAGCCCTGATGCCCGGCCGGGCATCAGGGCTCTTCGCGTCCGCGCCGGGGCGCGGTCAGCGGGCCATTATCAGGCTCATGGCCTCGTTGCGGGTCGCCGTGGCGCGGAGCTGGCCGCGGACCGCGGAGGTGGTGGTCTTCGCGCCCGGCTTGCGGATGCCGCGGACCGACATGCACATGTGCTCGGCCTCGATCACCACGATCGCGCCGCGCGCCTCCAGGATGTCCATCAGGGAGTCGGCGATCTGCGTGGTCAGGCGCTCCTGCACCTGCGGGCGGCGGGCGAAGACCTCGACCAGCCGGGCCAGCTTGGACAGGCCGGTGATCTTGCCGCTCTCCGCCGGGATGTAGCCGACGTGGGCCACGCCGTGGAACGGGAGCAGGTGGTGCTCGCACAGCGAGACGATCTCGATGTCCTTCACGAGGACCATCTCGTCGTGCCCGAGGTCGAAGGTCGTCGTCAGGACGTCCTCCGGCTTCTGCCACAGTCCCGCAAGGATCTCCCGGTACGCCCGGGCCACGCGGGCCGGGGTCTCCAGGAGGCCTTCGCGGTCCGGGTCCTCGCCGACCGCGATGAGGAGCTCACGGACGGCGGCCTCGGCGCGCTTCTCGTCGAACTCGCCGATCTTGCCCACGCCGTCGAGAGTCACTGGGTCGGTCATCTGTGCCTCGTTCCTGTGTTCCGAACCCGCATGCGAACGTACGCACGCGAAAGTGCCGCGCCCCCCAGGCTAGAACCTGGGGGGCGCGGCATCCATTCCGGGCCGGTCGGGGCCGGGGATCAGGCCTCGGAGCGGTCCTCCGGGCCCACCTCCAGACCCTTCTCCGTGGAGACCGGGGCCGCGCTGCCGTTCGCCGCGTTCGTCAGCGACAGCTCCTTGGGGGAGAGCACCGGCGGACGGGTGGACGGGGTGCGGCGGGCGGAGCCGGTCCACGCGGGGCGGGCCGGGCGCTTGACGATGGTCGAGAAGATCTCGGCGATCTCCTCCTTGCCCAGCGTCTCCTTCTCCAGGAGGGCGAGGACCAGGTTGTCGAGCACGTCGCGGTTCTCGACCAGGATCTCCCAGGCCTCGTTGTGCGCGGTCTCGATGAGCTTCTTGACCTCTTCGTCGACCAGCGCCGCGACCTCTTCCGAGTAGTCGCGCTGGTGCGCCATCTCGCGGCCCAGGAACGGCTCGGTGTTGTCCCCGCCGAACTTGATCGCCCCGAGGCGCTCGGTCATGCCGTACTGCGTGACCATCGCGCGGGCCGTGGCGGTGGCCTTCTCGATGTCGTTGGCCGCGCCCGTGGTCGGGTCGTGGAAGACCAGTTCCTCGGCCGCGCGGCCGCCCAGCATGTACGCCAGCTGGTCGAGCATCTCGTTGCGCGTGGTCGAGTACTTGTCCTCGTCGGGCAGGACCATGGTGTAGCCCAGGGCCCGGCCGCGGGACAGGATCGTGATCTTGTGGACCGGGTCGGAGTTCGGGGAGGCCGCCGCGACCAGGGCGTGGCCGCCCTCGTGGTACGCGGTGATCTTCTTTTCCTTGTCCGACATGATCCGGGTCCGCTTCTGCGGGCCCGCCACGACGCGGTCGATCGCCTCGTCCAGCATGTGGTTGTCGATCAGCTTCTTGTCCGAGCGGGCGGTCAGCAGGGCCGCCTCGTTCAGGACGTTGGACAGATCGGCACCGGTGAAGCCGGGGGTGCGGCGGGCGACGGCCGACAGGTCGACGTCCGGCGCGACCGGCTTGCCCTTCTGGTGGACCTTGAGGATCTCCAGACGGCCCTGCATGTCCGGCCGGTCGACGGCGATCTGCCGGTCGAAGCGGCCCGGGCGCAGCAGCGCCGGGTCGAGGATGTCCGGCCGGTTCGTGGCGGCGATCAGGATGACCCCGCCCTTCACGTCGAAGCCGTCCATCTCGACGAGCAGCTGGTTGAGGGTCTGCTCGCGCTCGTCGTGGCCGCCGCCGAGGCCCGCACCGCGGTGCCGGCCGACGGCGTCGATCTCGTCGACGAACACGATCGCCGGAGCGTTGGCCTTGGCCTGCTCGAACAGGTCGCGGACGCGCGAGGCGCCGACGCCGACGAACATCTCGACGAAGTCGGAACCGGAGATCGAGTAGAACGGGACCCCGGCCTCGCCCGCGACGGCGCGCGCGAGCAGGGTCTTGCCGGTGCCGGGCGGGCCGTACAGCAGCACGCCCTTGGGGATCTTGGCACCGACGGCCTGGAACTTCGCCGGCTCCTGGAGGAACTCCTTGATCTCGTGGAGCTCCTCGACGGCCTCGTCCGACCCCGCCACGTCGGCGAAGGTCGTCTTCGGGGTGTCCTTGGTGATGAGCTTGGCCTTGGACTTCCCGAAGTTCATGACCCGGGAGCCGCCGCCCTGCATCTGGTTCATCAGGAACAGGAAGACGACGACGATCAGGACGAACGGCAGGAGCGAGAGCAGGACCCCGAGGAACGGGTTCGTCTTGTCGGGCGAGACCGAGTAGCCGCTCGGGATCTGGCCGTTGTCGGAGTTGGTCTGGAGCTGCTTGGCGATCTCGACGCCCTGGTCGCCGATGTAGTTCGCCTGGAACTTGCTGCCGCTCTCGTCGTCGAGCTTCTGGCCGTCCTTCAGCTCGATCTTGATCATCTGGGAGTCACCGGTGGTCAGCTTCGCCGACTCGACCTGGTTCTGGCTGATCGCGTGCAGAACCTTGCTGGTGTCCACCGACTTGTAGCCGCCGGACGAACCAACGACATTCATCAACACGACCACGGCGAGGACGGCCAGCACGATCCACATGACCGGCCCACGGAAGTATCGCTTCACGTCCATCCATACGGGGTGGCGTGCACCCCGTCCCTCCTGCCCGTAGGTAAATGCTGCTGCGAGTGAGACTGTGAGTAAGAACTGCTCTTCGGTTCTTCGGAATGTACCCCTGCATTGTCACCCGTGGCATCGCGCTACGGCTGACAAACCCGCCTTCCCCTGCTCCAACGGCAGGAATCCCCGGCAGGTTCCCCGGCGGCAGGGCCGCCGGGGACTCGCAGACGGGTGACTCAGCCGCCGTAGACGTGCGGCGCGAGCGTGCCGACGAAGGGCAGGTTGCGGTACTTCTCGGCGTAGTCGAGGCCGTACCCGACGACGAACTCGTTCGGGATGTCGAAGCCGACCCACTTCACGTCGATGGCGACCTTGGCGGCCTCGGGCTTGCGCAGCAGCGTGACGACCTCGAGGGAGGCCGGCTCGCGGGAGCCCAGGTTCGACAGCAGCCAGGACAGCGTCAGGCCGGAGTCGATGATGTCCTCGACGATCAGGACGTGCTTGCCCTTGATGTCGGTGTCGAGGTCCTTGAGGATCCGGACCACGCCGGAGGACTGGGTGCCGGCCCCGTACGAGGACACCGCCATCCAGTCCATGGTGAGCGGGGTGGACAAGGCGCGCGCCAGGTCCGCCATCACCATCACGGCGCCCTTGAGGACACCGACGATGAGCAGGTCCTTGCCCGCGTATTCCGCATCGATCTTCGCGGCCAGCTCGGCCAGCTTCGCGTCGATCTCTTCCTTGGTGATGAGCACCGACGCGAGGTCGCTGCCCATGTCCTTCTCGTCCACCCGTATCACTTTCGTTGTCGGCCGGGGCTCCGGGGGATGCCCCGGAGGACTCAGCCGTGTTTCAGCACCATCAGCCCTGCCGGATGACAAGTCTGCCACCCTGGCGCCGGGCCTCGACGCGGCCGGGCAGGTTGATGGCCCCCTGGCCGCGCCATCCGGTGATCAGCCGGTCGACTTCTTCGATGTGCCGGGCGAAGAGCGAGCCGGCGGGGGAACCGGCCGCGACGACCGCCCTGCGCAGCACCCGGCGGCGGACGGCCGGGGGCAGGGCGTAGAGCTTCGCGCACTCCAGCTGGCCCGCCTCGTCCCGTACGGAGGCGTCGGCCTGGGCGGCCCAGGAGTCGAGCGCGTCGGCATCGTCCCGGGACAGCTGGGCGGTACGGGCGAGCGCCTCGACCACGCCCTTGCCCAGGGCCTTCTCCAGGGCGGGCAGCCCCTCGTGGCGCAGCCGGGAGCGGGTGTAGGCCGGGTCGGCGTTGTGGGGGTCGTCCCAGACGGGCAGGGACTGGACCATGCAGGCCTTGCGGGCGGTCTGCCGGTCGATGTTCAGGAAGGGCCGCCGGTAGCGGGCCGGGGCGCCGCCCGTGCCGCCGGACTTCTCGGCCATGCCGGACAGCGAGCGGATGCCGGAGCCGCGGGCGAGTCCCAGCAGGACGGTTTCGGCCTGGTCGTCGCGGGTGTGCCCGAGCAGGACGGCGGCGGCGCCGAGCCGCTCGGCGGCCTCGTCGAGGGCGGCGTAGCGGGCGTCGCGGGCGGCGGCTTCGGGTCCGCCGTCGCGGCCGACGCGGACGGAGACGGCTTCCACGGGGTCCAGGCGCAGCGCGGTCAGGCGGGTGGCGACCTCGGCTGCGCGCAGGTCCGAGCCGGGCTGGAGGCCGTGGTCGACGGTGATCGCGCCGGCGCGGACGGAGAGTTTGGGGGCCTCGAAGGCGAGGGCCGAGGCGAGCGCCATCGAGTCGGCGCCGCCGGAGCAGGCGACGAGGACCAGGGGGCGCGCCGCGGCGGAGCCGGCGGGGAGGCCGGCGGCGGGGGCGGTGGTGGTGTCGGTGAGGACGTCGTGGAGTACGCGGCGGACCGCCAGGCGTATCGCTGCGACCGCAGGATGGGGACCCATGTCCGGTGCCCTTCGGTGGAGTTGGGGTGCCTCGGGGTGTTTCTTCGGGGTGTGGCTCGGGGTGCACTCGGGGCGCTCCGGCAGCGGCCGCGCGGGGCGGGGCCGGGCCGGATGTCACTCAGAGTGCGTCGATGGTGACAGAGACGAGCCGTTCCCTGAGCATCGCACGCCTATCCACGGCCCACGGTCCCTCGGATGGGTGATGCTGGGGGCCCCACAGAGGCACCTTTGTGCCCCACGCGTCACTCGTTTCGCGTCAGCGTTCCCCATTCTCACGGTCGGTGCCGTCCCCGCGGGAGCCGTCGTCCCCGCGGGTCCCGTCCGCGCCGTTCTCGCGGGTGCCGTTCTCGCGGATGCCGTGCACGCGGGCGACCCAGTCGGCGGGGCGGGCGATCTCGGCCTTGGTCGGGAGGGTGTTGGGCGAGGTCCACACCCGGTTGAAGCCGTCCATGCCGACCTGGCCGGCCACGGCCCGTACGAAGCGCTCGCCGTCGCGGTACTGGCGCAGCTTGGCGTCGAGGCCCAGGAGCCGGCGCAGCGCCGCGTCCAGCCGGCCGGCCCCGGTGGCCCGGCGCTTCTGGAACTTCTCGCGGATCTCGGCGACCGAGGGCACGACCTCGGGGCCGACCCCGTCCATGACGTAGTCGGCGTGCCCCTCCAGCAGGGACATCACGGCGGTCAGGCGGCCGAGGACCTCGCGCTGCTCCGGGGTCTGCACGAGCTCGACCAGGGAGCGGCCCTCGCCCGACTCGCCGTCGGGGCGGGCCCCGGCCAGGGACTGGGCGGCCTCGCGCAGCCGCTCCAGCACGGTCGCCGGGTCCATCTCGGTGGCGCCGAGGAAGGCCTGGATCTCGCCCTGGAGGTGGTCGCGCAGCCAGGGCACGGCGGTGAACTGGGTGCGGTGGGTCTCCTCGTGCAGGCAGACCCAGAGCCGGAAGTCGTGCGGGTCCACCTCCAGCTCGCGTTCGACGTGGACGATGTTCGGGGCCACGAGCAGGAGCCGGCCGCCGCCGTGCGCCGAGCCGGGCAGGTCGCGGCCGGCCGGGGCGAAGGTCTCGTACTGGCCGAGCACGCGGGAGGCCAGGAAGCTGAGGAGCATGCCCAGCTCGACGCCGGTGACCTTGCCGCCGACCGCGCCGAGCACGGCCCCGCCGGGGCCGGAGCCGCGGCGTTCCTGCATCCGGTCGAGGAGGGGGCCGAGGAGGGCGCGGAAGCCGGCGACGTTGGCCTTGGCCCAGCCGGCCCGGTCCACGACGAGGACCGGGGTGTCGTGCACGTCCGCCCCCTCGGGGAGCATCCGGGTGTACGCCCGTACGTGCCGCTCCGAGGCCTTGGCGTGTCTGCGCAGCTCGGCCACCACCGCGCGGGCCTCGTCCCGGCTGACCTCCGGGCCGGGGCGTACCAGTCGGGTCGCGGTCGCCACCGCGAGGTTCCAGTCGACCATCTCCGCACCACCGATGCTCGTCATGCGTCAACCGTACGTGTCCCCCCGCCACCCCCTCCAGCCACCGCCCCCGCCTTTTCCCCCCGGGACCCCGCCCCCGACCCCCGCGCCTCAAACGCCGGCGCGGCTGAAGTGGGGGCTCCGCCCCCGGCCCCCCGCGCCTCAAACGCCGGCGGGGCTGGAGTGGGGGCTCCGCCCCCGGTCCGCCGCGCCTCAAACGCCGGCGGGGCTTGATTTTGCCCCGCAGGGTCTGTCCTGCCGCGCCCATTCCAGCCTCGCGGGGCAAACCCAGCCTCGCAGGGCACACCTCCAGCCTCGCCGGGCACGCTCCAGCCTCGCGGGGCACACTTCCAGCCTCGCCGGGGGGTGGGGGGGGGGGGGGGGGGGGGGGGGGGAGGTGGGGGGGGGGGGGGGGGGGGGGGGGGAGGGGGGGGGGGGGAGGGAGGGGGTGGG
>NZ_JBVIDV010000032.1:0-14650 GCF_055572195.1 Streptomyces sp. NPDC030809 | reverse complement strand
CACTACGTTTTTTGGGTCTCTGGGGTCTGGGGCGGAGCCCCAGTTCGGGAAGGGGCGGGTAGGGGAAAGCCCCGCAGGGTCACAGCCCGGGCCCTTCGGGGGCTCCGCCCCCGCACCCCCGCGCCTCAAACGCCGGCGAGGCTTGAGTGGGGGCTCTGCGCCCGGCCCCGAGACAAACCCCAGCCAGGCAGGAGTGGGGGCTCCGCCCCGGCCCCCACGCCACAAACGCCGGCGAGGCTGGGTTGGGGGCTCTGCCCCCGGGCCCCCGCGCCTCAAGCGCCGGCGGGGCTTGGGGTGGAACCCCGGCGAGGCTGGGGTGGGCTTGGCCCGCAGGGTCGAGGGTGGGGTCGGCGGGCCTGGGTCACGAGGGGGGCGGGCCGGCCCGCAGGGTCAGGGGTGGGGGGTGGTCAGGGTGGCGGCGAGGCGGTCCAGGGCGGCGGGGGCCGCGTCGCGGTCGGTGCCGTCGGCGGCGAGGAAGGCGAAGGCGAGGAGCCGCCCGCCAGGGCTGACGGCCGTACCGGCCAGGGAGTTCACCCCGGTCAGGGTGCCGGTCTTGGCCCGCACCAGCCCCGGCGCATCCCCTTCCGTGTTGCGCCCGCTCAGCGTCCCCGTGAAGCCCGCAACGGGCAGCCCGGTCAGGACCGGCCGCAACTCCGGCCGCGCCGGATCCGCGGCACGCACCAGCAGCGAGGTCAGCAGCCCGGCACTGACCCGGTCGGCCCGGGACAGCCCGCTGCCGTCGGCGAAGCGCGCCCCCCGCAGGTCCACCCCCAGGCCCCGCAGCCGCGCGGTCACGGCCTGCTCGGCGCCCTCGAAGGAGGCGGGCCGGCCGTCGGCCAGCGCGGTCTGGCGGGCCAGCGCCTCGGCGAGGTCGTTGTCGCTGTGGGTGAGCATCCGCTCGACGAGCGCGGACAGGGGCGCGGACCGGGTCCGGGCCAGCGCGGCGGCATCGGCGGCGGCCCGCCCGGGGGCCGGTTCGCCGCGGACGGTGACGCCCCGCTCGCGCAGCAGCCCGGCGAAGGTGCGGGCGGCGTCCGCGGCCGGGGTCCCGCTGCGCTCGTGGTCCCCGGAGGAGGCGCTGTCGAGGCGGCCCTCGTCGGCCATGAGGGGGGTGACGGGGGCCAGGTTGCCGTTGGGGCCGATGGGGTGCCGGACCGGTCCGGTGTAGAGCGACTCGTCGTAGGCGAGCGTGACCACGGGAGCGGGCGCGGGAGCGGGCGCGGCTGCGGCCGCAGGAGCACCGCCCGGAGCGGCCCGTCCGGCCCCCGCCCCGGGACCGGCCCCAGGACGGCCCCCGGCGGCCGCGCCCGCACCCGCGCCCCCCGCCCGCGCCTTCAGCACGGCCGCCGTGTCGTCCGCGAGCGCGACCAGGCTCGCGGCGCCGGGCCGGTCCTTGCGTGCGGTCAGGGTCGGGTCGCCGCCGCCGGCCAGCACGATGCGCCGGCCGCCGGGGTCGGCGAGCACCCGGGTCTCGATGCGGTACTCGGGCCCGCGGGCCGCCAGCACGGCGGCGGCCGTGGCGATCTTGACCGTGGAGGCCGGGGTCTGGGGCCGGGCGGGGTCGGCGGCGAACAGGACCCTGCCGGTGGCCACGTCGACCACCGACGCCGACCGGAGGCGGCCGAGGGCCGGGTCGGCCAGCAGCGGGGCGAGGGCGGCGGGCAGGCCGCCGTCCGCGGGCGCCGCGGCCGGGGAGAGCGCGGGGAGCACCCCGGGGGCGCTGGGGGCGGGCGCCGGGCCGGCCTGGGGCCGCCCGGGGACCCGCCCGCCGTGATCTGTGCCACCCATGAGGCTCCGGGAGGCGGCCCGGTCCCGCTCGGCCTTACGCTGGCCGGAGTCCCAGGGACCGGAGGCGGCCACCGCCCCGATCGCCAGGGTCAGGCCAACGGCGGCCGAACCCGCGGCGAGCTGCCACGTTCTGACCATCGGCACCTCGGACCAGCCCCTTTCGCGATCACACGACTGCGTGAGGGACACTTAACCACTGCGTCTTGCCGCGAGCATGGCACCCCACCCGGCAGGGCTGGGCCGGACGCGCTATCACTCGAAGCATGTAGCCAGCAGGACATGGAGGAGCAGGACGTGGAGTTCGACGTCACCATCGAGATCCCCAAGGGTTCGCGGAACAAGTACGAGGTGGACCACGAGACCGGCCGGATCCGCCTGGACCGTCGCCTCTTCACCTCGACCAGCTACCCGACCGACTACGGCTTCGTCGAGAACACCCTCGGCGAGGACGGCGACCCGCTGGACGCGCTGGTCATCCTGGACGAGCCCACCTTCCCGGGCTGCCTGATCAAGTGCCGCGCCATCGGCATGTTCCGCATGACGGACGAGGCGGGCGGCGACGACAAGCTGCTGTGCGTGCCGGCCTCCGACCCGCGCGTGGAGCACCTGCGCGACATCCACCACATCTCGGAGTTCGACCGCCTGGAGATCCAGCACTTCTTCGAGGTCTACAAGGACCTGGAGCCGGGCAAGTCGGTCGAGGGCGCCAACTGGGTCGGCCGCGCCGAGGCCGAGGCCGAGATCGAGCGCTCCTTCAAGCGTCTGCAGGAGCAGGGCGGCCACTGAGCCCCTCCGGCCGTCCGCGACGGCCGGCCCGCGGTTCCGCTTCGACGGGCGGCATCCCTCCGGGGGTGCCGCCCGTCGGCGTGTCCGGCAGTGGGCCGGGGGCCGGCACGGGTCCGCGGTGCGTCCTGCCGGGCGTCCGGGGGTATCCGGGTGTCCGTGCGGCGAAACGATTCCGCATACTGTGATCACGGGCCTGGACAGATGGAGTGCGCGTGGCGGAGTCCGAGGGGGCAGAGGACCGCAAGCCGCGGTCGGACGAGGCGCGGAGCGCGTTCGCGACCCCGCCCGGGGTGGATTCGGGCGGACCTCCCGAGGAGGACCAGCCGACCTCGGAATTCACCGTTCCGGGTGGCCTGGCCGCCTTGCCCGCCGACCATCCCGAGGGTTCCGCTTTCGCCCAGCCGAGCACGTACAGCGCCCAGCACTCCCCGCCGGCGTACGTGCCCGGACACGGTTTCCCCGTCTCGCCGATGGCCGAGTCCCCGTGGCAGGACCGGATGCGGACCATGCTCCGGATGCCGGTCGGCGAGCGGCCGGTGCCCGAGGCGGCGAAGCCGGAGGAGGGCGGGCCGCCGGTCGGCCGCGTGCTCGACCTGACCCTGCGCATCGGGGAGCTGCTGCTGTCGGGGGGCGAGGGGTCGGAGGACGTGGAGGCGGCGATGTTCGCCGTCAGCCGCAGCTACGGGCTCGACCGCTGCGAGCCCACGGTCACCTTCACCATGCTGTCGATCACGCACCAGCCCTCGCTGGTCGCCAACCCGGTCACGGCCAGTCGCACGGTGCGCCGCCGGGGCACCGACTACAACCGCCTGGCGGCCGTCTTCCGGCTGGTCGACGACATCTGCGCGGTGGACTCGGGGACCTCGCTGGAGGAGGCGTACCGGCGGCTCGCCGAGATCCGCCGCAACCGCCACCCGTACCCGACGTGGGTGCTCACGGCCGCCGCCGGTCTGCTGGCGGGCGCGGCCTCGACCCTGGTCGGCGGCGGGGTGCTGGTCTTCTTCGCGGCCGCCCTGGGGGCGATCCTCGGGGACCGGCTGGCCTGGCTGTGCGCGGGGCGCGGGCTGCCGGAGTTCTACCAGTTCACGGCGGCCGCGATGCCCCCGGCCGCGATCGGGGTGGCCCTCGCGTTGATGCACGCCGACGTGCGGGCCTCCGCGGTGATCACCGGCGGGCTGTTCGCGCTGCTGCCGGGGCGGGCCCTGGTCGCGGCCGTGCAGGACGGTCTGACCGGCTACTACATCACCGCGGCGGCCCGGCTGCTGGAGGTGATGTACCTCTTCATCGGCATCATCGTCGGGGTGCTGGTGGTGCTCTACCTGGGGCTCCAGCTCGGTCCGCCGCTGGACCCGGAGAGCGTCCTGCAGATCACCGAGCGGCCGCTCGTGCAGATCGCGGCCTCGATGGTGCTGGTCCTGACCTTCGCCGTGCTGCTCCAGCAGGAGCGCTCCACGGTGCTGGTGGTGACCCTGAACGGCGGGGTGGCCTGGGTGATCTTCGGGGCGATGTACTACGCGGGCGGGATCCCGCCGGTGCCGTCCACCGCGGTCGCCGCCGGGGTGGTGGGCCTGTTCGGCCAGCTGTTCTCGCGCTACCGGCACACCTCGGCACTGCCGTACGTCACCGCCGCGATCGGCCCGCTGCTGCCCGGTTCGGCCACGTACTACGGGCTGCTGTCGATCGCCGAGAACCAGCTGAACAAGGGGCTGGGCTCGCTCACCAACGCGGTGGCGCTGGCCCTGGCCATCGCGATCGGGGTGAACCTGGGGTCCGAGGTCTCCCGGCTGTTCCTCCGGGTGCCGGGGGCGGCCAAGCGCCGCGCGGCCAAGCGCACCCGCGGCTTCTAGCGTTCCGGCGCATCCCCGGGAACGCGGAAGCCGGTCCGCCCGGAAGGTGGGCGGACCGGCTTCCGTGCGCGTCGGATCCGGCGGAACGGGGTCAGCGCTTGGCGTGGCGGCCGCGCTGGGAGGGGGCCGGGGCCGCGGCACCGGAGCCGTCCGCGACGGCGGCGGCGGTGCGGGACTCCTTGCGGGCCTTGAGGACCTCGAAGACCACCGGGATGACGGAGATCAGGACGATGAGGACGAGGATGGCCTCGATGTTGTTCTTGATCAGGTCGATCTGGCCCAGCCAGTAGCCGGCCACGGTGACTCCGGCGCCCCAGCCGATGCCGCCGATGAGGTTGTACGTGAGGAAGGTGCGGTACTTCATCGTGCCGGCGCCCGCGATGATCGGCGCGAAGGTGCGCACGATCGGCACGAAGCGGGCCAGGACGATCGCCTTCGGCCCGTACTTCTCCACGAACTCGTGGGCCTTGTCGAGGTTCTCCCGCTTGAAGACCTTCGAGTTGGGCCGGTTGAAGAGCTTGGGACCGAAGAACTTGCCGATCATGTACCCGACCTGGTCGCCGATGACGGCGGCGGCCACGATCAGGGTGCACACGAGCCACAGCGGCTGCTTGATGTACTCGCCGTTGGCCACCAGCAGGCCGGCCGTGAACAGCAGCGAGTCACCGGGGAGGAAGGCGAAGAGGCCCGACTCCGCGAAGATGATGACCAGGATGCCGATCAGGCCGTATTCCGAGATCAGGTAGTCCGGAGTCAGCCAATGGGGGCCGAGCGCAAGCGTCGTGTACACGGTTTCCGGGCTCCTGGCATGGTCGTCGCGGCGATGCGGGGCGGCTGGCTCCGTCTTCAATTATCAACGCACGCCACCCCCGCCCGGTTCCAGTACCGGGCAGGGGTAACTTTGCCATGCTTTTACCGATCGTGGCGCGCCGCGTTGGCCAGGATCGCCCGCCGCATGTAGGCCGCGAGCCCCGCCCCGGCCTTGTCGATGTTCTCCGTGAACCGCGGGTCCGCCACGTACATCTCCGCGAGCCCGCGGTGGATCTCGTACGTGCAGGTGTAGTGGTTCCGGGTGATCATCTGCCGGTGCTCCTCGGCGAGGTCCATCGCCCCGGCCGACTCCGGGGCGGCCCCGGACGCCATCAGCGCGGCCATCCGCCGGGTGTTCTCCTCCCCCTCGGCCTTGATCCGCAGCCAGTCCTCCTTCGTGTAGGACGCGGACCGGCGGGCCGACTCCCGGTAGGCCTCGGTGTCGCCCCAGCGCTCCCGGACCTCCTCCTCGTACTGCTCCGGGTCGTGCTCCCCGAAGACCTCGAACCGCTCCTCGGGGGTGAGGTCGATGCTCATCTTGCGTGCCTCCATCGCGCGCTCCACGGCGGCGGCCATCTCCTGGAGCCGCCGGATCCGGCCCGACAGGAGCACGTGCTGCCTGCGCAGGTGCTCCTGCGGGTCGGTGTCCGGGTCGTCCAGCAGGGCCGCCACCTCGTCGAGGGGGAAGCCGAGCTCCCGGTAGAACAGGATCTGCTGCAGCCGGTCGAGATCGGCCTCCTCGTAGCGCCGGTGGCCCGCACCGCTGCGCCCGCCCGGAGAGAGCAGGCCGATCTCGTCGTAGTGGTGCAGGGTCCGCACCGTCACGCCTGCGAAACCGGCGACCTGTCCCACGGAGTAGCTCACTTGCGCCCCTTCCTTCTCGGTACGCGCTCCACTGTGGGTCCTCACGTCGCGTGAGGTGCAAGTCCTATGCGCCGGGGCCGGCCGCCGCCTGCGCCGCGACCAGCTCGAAGGCGGTCTTGCCGTCGAGGGACTCGCGGATGATGTCCGCGTGCCCGGCGTGCCGGGCGAACTCCTCCACCAGGTGCAGCACCAGCCAGCGCACCGAGACCTTGCCCTCCTTCGGGAACCAGGGGGCCTCGGGCAGCGGGAAGGTGGCATCGAGGCTGGGGGCCGAGCGGACGAACTCCTCGGTCTGCGCCGCGACCCCGTCCCAGAAGGCGAGCACCTCGGGCACCGACTCGCCCGCCGCGAGGCGGAAGCCCTCCCCCCAGGTCTCCTCGGTGCGGGCCCGCTCGTTCGGCTGCTGCTGCGCCATCCGCAGCCAGTTCAGCTCGGTCTCGGCCACGTGCTTGAGCAGCCCGGACAGCGAGAGCTCGCTGGCGCTGGGGCGGCTCGCGGCCTGCTCCTCGGTCAGGCCGAGCACCGAGCGCCGCAGGGCGCCGCGCTGGGCCTCGGCGAAGGCCAGGAGCGCGCCGCGCTCGTCGCCGTACTGCTCCGCGGGAACGTGGGTGACCATGGTGACCGCCTCCGGTGTGTGCCTCGTACTGCCGTCCTGCTGACAAGGAACACACTAGGAAGGGATGCGGTCAGCTTCTGTCCTCAATGGGGAGGGGACACCACCCGAGTCGCGACGCGGCCGGAATCAGAACGGGAAGACGCTGCGGCCGTGCTGCACCGAGATCCACTTCTGGGTGGTGAAGGCCTCGACGGTCGCGCTGCCGTTCAGCCGGCCCAGCCCGGAGGCCTTCTCGCCCCCGAAGGCGGCCAGCGGCTCGTCCCCGATCGTGGAGTCGTTCACGTGGATCATCCCCGTCTCGATCCGCTGGGCGAAGCGGATGCCGCGCTCCACGTCCCGGGTGTGGACCGCGCCGCTGAGCCCGTACGGGGTCGCGTTGGCCAGCCGTACGCCGTCCTCCTCCCCGTCGAAGGGGACCAGCAGGGCCACCGGGCCGAAGATCTCCTGGCCCAGCAGCGGGGAGTCCTCGGCGATGCCGGTGAGGACGGTGGGCTCGACCAGGTTGCCGCGGGTGCTGCCCCGGACCAGGACGGTGGCCCCGTCCTCGATCGCCCGGTCCACGAGCGCCGTGAGGGCGTCGGCCTGGAAGGAGTTGATGAGCGGGCCGATCTGGGTGTCGGCCTCGCGCGGGTCGCCGGTCTTGAGGCCCTTCACCTTGGCGGTGAACCGGGCGGTGAACTCGTCGGCGATGGAGCGGTCCACCAGGATCCGGTTGGCGGCCATGCAGACCTGCCCCTGGTACACGAACCGGCTGAACACCGCCGCGTCCACGGCGTAGTCGAGGTCCGCGTCGTCCAGGACCACCAGGGCGCTGTTGCCGCTGAGCTCCAGGACGGTCCGCTTGAAGTGGCGGGCGGCGACCGCACCCACGTGCCGGCCGACCCGGTCGGAGCCGGCGAAGGAGATCACCTTGGGCACGGGGTGGGTCAGCAGCGCGTCGCCGATCTCGGCGATGTCGGTGACCAGCACGTTCAGCAGGCCGGCGGGCAGTCCCGCGTCCTCGAACAGCTTGGCGATGACCCCGCCGCCGACCACGGGCGCGTTCTGGTTCGGCTTGATGACGACGGCGTTGCCGAGGGCGAGCGCCGGGGCCACGGACTTCAGGGTGACCAGGAAGGGGAAGTTGAAGGGGCTGATGACGGAGACCACCCCGACGGGGAGCCGGTGGACCCGGTTCTCCTTGCCCGCCACCGGTGAAGGAAGGATCCTGCCCTCGGGCCGGACGGCCAGCTGCACGGCCTCGCGCAGGAACTCCTGGGCCATCTGGATCTCGTACGCGGCCTTGGTCCGGGTGCCGCCCAGCTCCTCGATCATCGCCTCGACGATCTCGGCCTCGCGCTCGGCGGTCAGCCGCAGCACGCCCTCCAGCACCCGCCGTCTGGCGTACGGGCTGGTCTCGGCCCAGTCCCGCTGCGCGCGCTCGGCGGCGCGGTAGGCCTGGTCCACCTGCTCCACGGTGGCCACGGTGATGGCGGCGAGCTTCTCCCCGTTGTAGGGGTTGACGTCGATGATGTCCCACGAGCCGGTGCCGGCCAGCCATTCGCCGTCTATGTACTGGTGAGCCAGCTCGGTGAATATGGACATGCCATCCCTTACTGCGAGCGGCGCGCGCACCGTTGCGCCCGCCGGACCCCGATGACGCCGACAACCCTGAATGGCCGTCATCCTACGTGTGGTTCAGGAGAGTTGGAGCAGACCGCGGAGAAGATCCCGGGTCTCGTCCGGGTTCGGGCAGTCCGCCTGGAGGCGCTCCATGGCCCGTTCGTACTGCGCGACCTCCTCGTCCTTGTCGAGGTACAGGGCGCTCGTGAGCTGTTCGAGGTACACGATGTCCTGGAGGTCGGACTCCGGGAACCGCAGCAGGGTGAAGGCCCCGCTCTCGCCGGCGTGCCCGCCGAAGCTGAACGGCATGACCTGGAGGCGCACGTTCGGGCGCTGCGAGAACTCGATGAGGTGCTCCAGCTGACCCCGCATCACGGCGCGGTCCCCGTACGGGCGGCGCAGCGCGGCCTCGTCCAGCACGGCGTGGAAGACGGGGGCGTTCTCGGCGACGAGCACCTTCTGGCGCTCCAGCCGCAGCGCGACCCGGCGGTCGATCTCGGCGGGGGCCGCCCCGGGCATGCCGCGGCTCACGACGGCGTGCGCGTACGCCTCGGTCTGGAGCAGGCCGTGGACGAACTGGACCTCGTAGATGCGGATGAGGGAGGCGGCGCCCTCAAGACCGATGTACGTCTGGAACCACCCGGGCAGCACGTCTCCGTAACTGTGCCACCAGCCCGCCGCGTTGGCCTCGCGGACGAGGCCGAGGAGGGACTCGCGCTCGGCGCCGTCGGTCACTCCGTAGAGGGTCAGCAGATCCTCGACGTCTCTGGCCTTGAAGCTCACCCTGCCCAACTCCAAGCGGCTGATCTTCGATTCGGACGCGCGGATCGAGTAGCCGGCCGCCTCGCGGGTGATCCCACGGGATTCACGCAGTCGCCTGAGCTGAGACCCCAGGAGGATGCGCCGCACCACTGAGCCATTGGACTCGGTTGCGGTCACTTCTCCAACCCTCCCCATCGCGGTGTGTCGTCTGTCTTCAGGTCTCGGGCCCCCGTGCCCCGGGTCCCGAAGTCTGCCACCAAAACGCATCCGCCCGTACTCGTTCTGTAACGGAATCGTGGATCCCGGAAAAGAAGTCCGTAAGTATGCGTAGGAAGAAATGAGCAAGAACCGTCACGGGAACGGACAGGTCCGGCGCGTGCACGTGCATCTGCCCTTGCATCTGCCCTACGCATTCGGAACCATGGTGCCCGCGCAGCTGCGTGCAATCCGCGCATGCGCACAGGGCCCGCCCCGCAGTACCGCTCCGTCCGCGACTTCCGGGAGTGCCTCGCATGGGGACGAATGGATCGACCATGCTCGAGCCTTTACGGCAGGGGCTGCCCCCGGTCGACCCCACGGCCGTCTCCGGGTCCGCGTCGTGCGCCCTGCCGGCCCGGTTCGAGGCCGTACGCGGCGCCCGTTCCTTCACCCGGGCGACGCTCTGCCAGTGGGGCCTGGACGACCGCTTCGACGACGTCTCCCTCGTGGTCTCCGAGCTCGTCACCAACGCCCTGCGGCACGCCCTTCCGGACAGCCCGCGCGACGGTGAGCACGACTCGCCCGTACGGCTGCACCTGATGCGGTGGAGCACCCGGCTGGTGTGCGCGGTACGGGATCCCAGCGAGGACTGCCCGGCCGCTGCCGGGGAGCCGTTCTCGCCCGAGCGGACCGAGGACAACTTCGACCTGGAGTCCGGGCGCGGGCTGTTCCTGGTGGACTCGTACAGCGACGGCTGGGGCTGGCACCCGCTGGCGGGGCGCCTCACCGGCAAGGTCGTGTGGGCGCTGTTCCTGCTCCAGGACTGAGGCCCGAGCGGCCCGCCGGGGGAAGCCCGGGGCCGGGAGAACAGGGGAACACGGGGAGAAAAGGGCGAGCGCCCGGCCGGCGGCCGGGCGCTCCTGCGCATGTCCGGTCGGGGGATCAGGGTGCGATGAGGTGGTCGAACTCGCCGTCCTTGACCCCGAGCAGCAGTGCTTCTATCTCCGCCGGCGTGTACACCAGCGCGGGCCCGTCGGGAAACCGCGAATTGCGCACCGCGACGTCACCTCCGGGCAGTTTCGCGAACTCGACGCAGGAGCCCTGCGAGTTGCTGTGCCTGCTCTTCTGCCACAGCACCCCGTCGAGTTCTGTGGCTGCCATGCCGTTGTACGCGTGGTCCACAGTTTGCCCCCGTTGTGCAGATGTCAACTCCTCCGGATCATAGCTGTGTTCATATGCGGCTGCATGGGCAGATGCACGTGCACGCGGGGTGTCCGGCCCGTTACCGGATCGGAGCCGCGATGGTCAGTCCCGCAGGGCCGCCGAGAGTTCCTCCAGGTCCTCGACCAGCCGGCGGGCGCCGCCGAGGAACACCTCCGCCCCCGGGGCCCCGCCGCCGCCCGGCGCCGCGCCGCCCTCGGGGGCCGCGCAGCCGTCCAGCGCCTCGCGCACCGGGGCCCAGTCCGGCACCCGGCGCTCGCGGATCTCCTTCGCGGCCCGGGCGGTGGCCGCCGCGAGGGCGTCGGCCAGGCGGTCCGCGCCCGGCACCGGCTCCCGGCCGCGGTCCCCGAGGTGCGCCTCCAGCACCATCGCGTTGCGGCCCAGCAGGGCCACCGCCTCGGCCGCCGCCCCGGCGGCCGACCGGGACAGCCCGCGGTGGCGCACCGGCTCCCCCTCGGCCCGTGCCTCCGCCTCCTGCCAGGCGGCCCGGCGGTCCCGCAGGGCGAGCAGGGCCTCGCGCACCTCGGCCCGGCGGACCTCCCCCGGCGGCAGGGCGTACTGGCGCAGCACGGCGGCCGCGTACCGGCCGCCCGCCGCCGTCCAGTCCGCGAGCCGGGTGCGCAGCCGCGGGGTCTCCCAGGCGGGGTAGAGGGCGTACCCGAGCATCGCGAGCAGTCCGCCGAGGAGGGTCAGGGCGACCCGGTCGGGCACCGTCTGGTCCCAGCGGGTGCCGCCCATGCCCAGCAGGAAGACCACGTACGCGGAGACGAAGACCTGGGAGACGGCGTACCCGCCGGTGCGCAGCAGCGCGTACAGCAGGCCCGCGCTGAGCACGGCGAGCACCCCGGACAGGTACCGGCCCGGGTGCAGCAGCTGCACGATGCCGGTGGCGACGGCCACCCCGACCAGGGTGCCGCCGAAGCGGGCGACCGCCCGGGAGTAGGTCTGGGTGAAGTCGGGGCGCATCACCATGACGGAGGCCATCGGCGCCCAGTAGGCGTGCCCGAACGGCAGGCTGCGGCCGATGAGCAGGCCCGCCGTGGCCACCGCCGACAGCCGCACGGCGTGCCGCAGCACCGGCGAGTCCGGCCGCAGCTGGGCCCGTACCGCCGTGAGGACCAGGGGCACCAGCCGGGGCAGGGTGGGCCGCAGGATCGACTCGTCCGGGCTGGCGGTGCGGCCGGAGCCGGGGGCCGCGGTCTCCAGTACGTCGTCCAGGAGCGCGGCGAGCCGGGCGGCGGCCCGGTGGGCGGGGGCGGGCAGCAGCTCGGGGGTGTCCGGGGAGCGGAGGACGGCGAGGGCCGGACCCGGCAGCCGTACGGGCTCCCCGTGCCGGATCGCGTGCGCGGCGGTGTCGAGCACGGTCCCGGCGGCGCCGAGCAGCTCGCGGACCCGGTCCCGGGCCGGGCCGGCTGCGGGCACCCCCACCGCGGGGTCGGCCAGCAGGGCGAGCACCGGGCGGATCCGCTCGGCCAGCCCGCGGGCACCGTGCAGCTCCAGCGGGCGGCGGCGGGCCTGGCGCGGGGTGACGGTGGCGGCGTCCCGGGCGGTCATCAGCGGCTGCGGGTCGAAGGCGGCCCGCGGGTCCTCGCGCAGCCGGCGGGCGAAGTCGGCCTCGGCGGCGAGGGCGTCGGCCAGCGCGTCGCGCTGCTCGCCCCAGCGGCGGACCGGGAAGAAGACGATGAGCAGGGCCTGCACCACCCCGCCCGCGGCGATCATCGCGGCATGGCCGGCGGCCTGGGCCACCGAGGTCGGGAGGGTGACCGTGACCAGCATGATCGCCACGTTGCCCGAGGCGATCATCCCGGCGGTGGGCCCGGCCGCCCAGGCCAGGCCGGCGGCGAAGGTCCACACGGCGACCAGGGCCAGGAAGGCGGCGGTGTGCGAGGACCCGACCAGGTAGCCGATGAACGTGCTGGCCGCCAGGGTCAGTCCGGAGGCCAGGGCGAGCACGGGGCGGGGGCGCCAGCTGCGCTGGAAGGTGGCGAGGGCCGCCTGGAGCGCGCCGAACGCGGAGCTGGCGGCGGCGCCGGGGCCGAGCAGGGCGAGCGAGAACCCGACGACGAGGGCGAGGCCGGTCGCTGCGCGGGCGGCGGGGAGGGGTTCGAGGCGGGCCCGCTCCACGGTCAGCGCCGAGCGGGCGCTCCCCTTCAGTGCCCGAAGCCAACTCACGCGCCCGAGCGTAACCCTCCCCCGGGGGCCCGCCCCGGAGCGCGCGGCCCGCACGGGGGCGAGGCCGCAACCACGACGGAGGCCGCCGCCCACCGCCCAGCGTGGGCGAGGCCGCAACCATGCCGAGGGCTCCGCCGCCGCCCACCGCCGCCCAGCCGTGGGCGAGGCCGCAACCAGGCCGAGCGCTCCGGCGGCCGCGAGGCGGCACATCCGGGCCGACCGGGGCAAACCCCAGCCCGCCCGGCGTTTGGGGACCGGGGTGCGGAGCGGAGCCCCCGGGGAGGGGGTGCGTCGTCCACACCCTGTGGACGGCGGTGGGGGGCGGGCCCCCGCCCGGGAGGGGTCCTTAGGCTGGAGGGATGCGCACCGTCGACGCGGCCTTCGCGGCCGGCCTCCACACCCAGGACGACACCGCCCTCGACACCGCCGCGTCACTGCTCGCCGCCGACCCCGCCGCCTGGCCGGAGACCGGCCGCGAACTCCTGCGCCGCGGCGAGGGCTTCGTACGCCAGGCCTGGGAGCGCGGCTGGCAGCCCGCGGACCTCGCCCGCCTGGTCCGGCGGGACCTCGACGAGCGGCACCTGCGGCTGGCCGTGGACCTGATCGCCGCGGAGGGCCGCCGGTACACGCAGTTGCCCGAGCGCTGGCACGCGCAGCTGGCCGCGCTCGGCGGGGCGGAGGTCTGGTGGCAGGGGGACGACACGTACGCCCCCGCCCTGGCCCGCCGCGAGTCGGCGGACCGTTTCACCCTGGCCACGGCCCTGCTGGAACTCCTGCGCCTGCTCGTCCGGCTGCCCGCCCTGGAGCCCGTCGGCCCCGTGCCCGGCGATCCCGCGGCCGCGGTCGCCGCCCTGCACGGGGACCCCAAGATGCTCGCCCGCATCCGTGCCCTGCTGGCCAAGGCGGAGGCCACGCCCTACCCGGAAGAGGCGGAGGCGCTCAGCGCCAAGGCCCAGGAGCTGATGGCCCGCCACACCGTGGACGAGGCCCTGCTCGCGGCCCGCGGCGGCGCCCCGGCACAGCTGCCGGGGGCCTGCCGGATCGGCGTGGAACCGCCGTACGAGGAGGCCAAGGCGGTGCTGCTGGACGCGGTGGCGACCGCGAACCGCTGCCGGGCGGTGTGGAACGGCAGCTTCGAGTTCTCCACGGTGGTCGGCTTCGAGGCGGACCTGGAGGCGGTGGAGCTGCTGTACACCTCCCTGCTGGTGCAGGGGGTCGCGGCCATGACCCGCGCCGAGCACGCGCAGCGCACCGGCGGCCGGAAGCGGACCAAGACGTTCCGGCAGTCCTTCTTCCTCGCGTACGCCGGCCGCATCGGGCACCGGCTGGAGGAGACGGCCGCCCGCGCCGCCGAGGAGGCCGGCGCGGAGGCGGGCGGCGGCTCGCTGCTGCCGGTCCTCGCCGCCCGCGACGTGGCCGTGGCCTCGCGCGCCGAGGAACTCTTCCCCCGCACGACCACCACCCGCCTGCGCGGCGCGACGGACCTGGCCGGCTGGGAGCACGGCACGGCGGCCGCCGACCACGCCAACGTCACCCCGGGCCGCCCCCGCCTCCCGTAACCCACCGGGCCGGCCGCGGCCCCGGCCCACCGGGCGGCACACCCCCAGCCCCTCCGGCGCTCCGAGGCCCGGGTTCGTGCCGAGCCCGGTGCCCGGCGCCAGCCCCACCGGGCCGGGGCAATTCCCTTCCGCTCCGCGGATGGACCCGGCGGGGGCAAAACCAGCCTCGCCGGCGCTTGAGGCGCGGGTCCGGGCGGAGCCCGAGGGGGCAACCCCCAGCCCCGCCGGCGCTTGAGGCGCGGGTCCGGGCGGAGCCCGGTGCCCGGCGCCAGCCCCACCGGGCCGGGGCAATTCGCTTCCGCTCCGCGGATGGACCGGGCGGGGCAAAACCAGCCTCGCCGGCGATTGAGGCGCGGGTCCGGGCGGAGCCCGGTGCCCGGCGCCAGCCGGGTTGCTCTTGGGGGTCCCCCCCACCACCCCCCCCC
>NZ_JBVIDV010000031.1:8639-90185 GCF_055572195.1 Streptomyces sp. NPDC030809 | reverse complement strand
GGGGAAAACATCCTTTGTTTTGGCGGGGGGGCTGTCCCCCCCCCCCCCCCCCCCCTGCCCGGCGCCAGCCGGGTTGCTCTTGGGGCTCCGCCCCAAACCCCGCTCCTCAAACGCCGGAGGGGCTGGGATTTGCCCTCGCCCGGTCCACCCGCGGAGCGGATGGGGCCCGTGGCCAACAGGGCCCGGAGGTCGCGGGGCCCGGGGCCGGCGAGCCGTTCCCGAGGCCGGGGCCAGGGGGCCCCTCGGTGCCGCCCGCCCAAGCGCCCGGCCCCCCTGTCAGTGGCAGGTGTCAGACTCGCACCCATGAGCGAGCGGTGGGCCCTGGCCGAGGGGGAGGGCGGAGCCGTGTCCGTGGTGCCGCTCGGGCGGGACGGGCTGCCCGCCGGCCCGGTCCGGACCGCCGCCGGACTCGCCGAGGCCGTCGCGCAGGCCCCCGCGGGCACGCGCTGGGTGTGGCGCGCGACCCACGAGGTGTACCCGCGCCTGCTCGCCGCCGGGATCCGCGTCGAGCGGTGCTACGACATCGAGGACGCCGAGCTGCTGCTGCTCGGCCACGAGGGCCGTTTCGGCGAACCCCGCTCCGCCGCCGCCGCGTACGCCCGTCTGCACCGCGCCCCCGTCCCCGCCGACCCCCCGCTGCGCTCCGCGGCCCCCGGCACCCAGTCCTCGCTGTTCGAGCCCCAGGGCACCCCCGTGCCCTTCGAGGGCCTCCTGGAGGTGTACGCCGACCAGCAGCGCCGCCACGACCGGGCAGGGCACCCCGGCCGGATGCGGCTGCTGACGGCCGCCGAGTCCGCCGGGATGCTGGTGGCCGCCGAGATGAACCGCGCCGGGCTGCCCTGGCGGGCCGACGTCCACCGGGCCGTCCTCACCGAGCTGCTCGGCGAGCGGTACGCGGGCGGCGGACAGCCGCGCCGGCTGGCCGAGCTCGCCGACGAGGTCTCGGCCGCCTTCGGCCGCCGGGTCCGCCCCGAGCTCCCCGCCGAGGTGGTGAAGGCCTTCGCCGCGGTCGGCATCAAGGTCCGCTCCACCCGCCGCTGGGAGCTCCAGGAGGTGGACCACCCGGCCGTCGAGCCGCTGCTCGCCTTCAAGAAGCTGTACCGGATCTACACCGCGCACGGCTGGAGCTGGCTCCAGGACTGGGTGCACGAGGGCCGCTTCCACCCGGAGTACGTGCCCGGCGGCACGGTCACCGGCCGCTGGGTCACCAACGGCGGCGGAGCCCTGCAGATCCCCAAGGTGATCCGCCGGGCCGTGGTCGCCGACCCCGGCTGGCGGCTCGTGGTCGCCGACGCCGACCAGATGGAGCCGCGCGTGCTCGCCGCGATCTCCCGCGACCCGGGGCTGATGGAGGTGGCCGGCCGGCCCGGCGACCTCTACCAGGCCGTCTCCGACCGGGCGTTCGCCGGCGACCGCGACATGGCCAAGATCGCGGTGCTCGGCGCGGTGTACGGGCAGACCTCCGGCGACGGCCTGAAGAACCTGGCCGCCCTGCGCCGCCGCTTCCCCCTGGCCGTCGGGTACGTGGACGAGGCCGCACGGGCCGGCGAGGAGGGCCGGCTCGTACGGACCTGGCTGGGCCGGACCTGCCCGCCCGCGGCCGGGGCCGAGGAAGCGGGCGGGGAGGCGGGGCTGCCCCAGGACGACGCCGGGCCGCAGCGCACGCAGGACGGCTGGACCCCCGGCTACGCCTCGACCGACTCCCGGGCCCGCGGCCGCTTCACCCGCAACTTCGTGGTCCAGGGCAGCGCGGCCGACTGGGCCCTGCTGATGCTCGCGGCCCTGCGGCAGGCGCTCACCGGCCTCCGCGCCGAACTGGTCTTCTTCCAGCACGACGAGGTGATCGTGCACTGCCCGGCCGAGGAGTCCGGGCAGGTCACGGACGCGATCCGGGAGGCGGCCGCACTGGCCGGGCGGATCGCCTTCGGCGAGACCCCGGTGCGCTTCCCGTTCACGACCGCGGTCGTGGAGTGCTACGCGGACGCCAAGTAGCGCCCGCGCGGCCCCCGTCACGTACGACCCCCGTCACGTACGACCCCCGTCACGTACGGCCCCGGTCACGTACGGCCCCGGTCACGTACGACCCCACCGGTCCGCGCGGACCCCCGTCCCGCGCGGACCGGCGGGGGCGCCGACGCGGCGGCCGCGTACCCGCCGCCCGTACCCGCCGCCCGTACCCGCCGCCCATACCCGCCGCCCATACCCGCCGCCCATACCGCCGTAGCCCGTACCGCCTACTTGTCGTGCGTCAGCCGCGGGTCGGTGGCGATCTCCCGGAGGGCCTGCATCGTCACGCCGGGCTCCGGGCGGGTCGCCGGCAGGTGCTGGGCCGGGCTGTTGAAGGCCGAGACGACGATCCGCAGCCCGTCGGGGCGGAGGGTGTCCACGTTCCACCAGACCACGCCCTCGCCGCCCTTCTCGCCCGGCTGCTGCCGCGGCCTGAGCTTCGTACCGTCCGGCAGGGTGACCACGTCCGGCCCGGTGAACAGCTCGTCCGCGAGGTCGCCCATGCCCTGCTGGAGCTGCACCGTGACGTGGAACCTGCCCTTGCCGTCGTCGACGAGCACCCGGGCGTTCTCCCCGTCCCCCTCCTTCTCCAGCACGGTCAGCGCGTCCGGCAGGTGCTCGCGCAGCACCGGGAGCACCGGCCGCTTCAGCGGCTCGGGGCCGACGGACGGGTGCGGCCCCTCCTTCGGGGGCTCGTTGAGGTCGTCGAGCACGGGCGTCCAGCGGGCGGAGGTGACCAGCCCCTCCAGCGCGGCCGGGTCCAGCGGCGGATCGGTGCGGCTGACGGCGGCGCCCTTCTCCGCGGGGGCGTTCCACTCGCTCGCGTCCACGACGTGGCCCTCGCGGGTGACGAGGGTGGCCCGCCAGACCTTGGTGTCCGTGCGCCGGTCGGGGTACTCGTAACCCTTGAAGACCATCAGCCGACCGCCCCCGGGCAGCTTCTTCCGGGTGCAGCCGTCGCCGGGGACGGCGTGGGCGCCGGGGCAGTCCGTCAGCTCCCGGGCCTGGCCGCCGGCCGGGTCCAGCCGCCAGATGCCCACGCTGATCGCGGCCTTGCCCCGGCCGTCGTCGTAGACGCCCGCGGCCATCGGGCCCTCGGCCGTGCCCCGGCCCGTGGTGCCGGTGAGGGTGCCGCCGGGCAGCAGGCCCCTGAGGATCCCGACGACCTGCTCCGCGGAGACGTTGCCCTTGCCCGGCCGCCAGTCCTTCACCGGGGCCTTCAACGGGTCCCCGCCGTTCGGCCGGCCGTTCGCGGGCCCGGCCTCCAGGGTCCGCACGGTGTTCCTGCCACCGTCCGGGAACCCGGTGGTGAGGGCCCCGGCGGTGCCGATCGCGGCGAGGGCCAGCAGACCGCCGCCGGCCACGGCCGCCCGGCGCCGCCGCAGCAGCCTGCGGCCGAGCTGCTCGCCGCCGTCGACCAGGACCTGCCGGTCGGGTGCGAAGGAGTCCCCGGTGCGCCGGAGCGCCTCGCCGAGTTCGTCTTCAAAGGGCATGGGGAACCAGACCTTTCCGCGGGACGGGATGAACGAAGGGTGCGCCTCAGTGCGCGGCGAATTCCGGGAGGGAGCCGCCGAGCTGCTCCCGCAGCCGGGTCAGCGCCCGGTGGGTGCGGGTGCGCACGGCGGCCGAGCTGACGTTCATGGCGCGGGCGGTCTCCTCGATGCTGCGGTCCTCCCAGTAGCGCAGCACCACCACCGCCCGGTCCTTCGCCGACAGCCGCCCGAGCGCGTCGAGCAGGGTGAGCCGCAGCGCCGGATCGGCGCCCGCGACCGCGGGACCGAGGTCGGCGAACTGCGCGACCGGCCGCTCGGCCGCCGAGCGGCGCCGCTGGTGCGTGAGGAACGTGCGGACCAGCACGGTCTGTGCGTAGGCCGCCGGATTGCCGATCCGCGCGATCCGACCCCACGTCACGTACATGCGGCCCAGGGTCTCCTGGACCAGGTCCTCGGCCAGATGGGTGTCCCCGCTGGTCAGCAGGCAGGCCGAGCGGAACAGGTGGCCGGTGCGGGCGTCCGCGAACTCGCGGAACCCGTCACGGCGCGACGCTCTCATCTGTCTCTCCCTCGCATCGCCCACACCCCATTGACGCGGCGGGAACTCCGCAATGTTTCAAGGCTTTTCCGGCCGGTGCCGAGGCCGCCTCCCGTTACCGCCGGTCGCATCCGCGGTGGCGCGCCCGGGCGGTGGCCGGGCCCCTGCCGGAGGCCCCGAGAGGGTGGCGGGCACACCTTCTCCCGGCACCCCCCTGCCGGGGAGGCTGGTGCCGGGCGGCGGAGCCTGTCGCCGATGTCACCGCCAGGGGGAAACGCATGGACACGCTCCGGAACAGACGCCGGACGGACCCGGGCCGCGCCGCGGGCCCGGCCGGACAGCCGACCGGCCCGTCGCACGAGGGGCTCTACCAGGGGCTCCACGAGGGCCTGTACGAGGGGCTGTACGACGCGTTGTTCGCCTCCCTGGCCCGGCGCGACCAGCGCCTCAAGGGGGAGCAGTACCTGCGCGGACTGCTCGTGGCCGAGGGCCGCAAGTCCATCCGGAACATCGCCGCCCACCTCGGCGAGGCCGCCATGGAGCAGAGCCTGCACCACTTCATCTCCAGCTCCACCTGGGACTGGATGCCGGTGCGGGCCGCCCTGGCCCGCCACACCGGCCGGCTCGTGGCCCCGCACGCGCTGGTGGTGCGGCTGCTGTCCATCCCGAAGACCGGCGAGCGCTCGGTGGGCGTGGACCGCAGCGTGGACCCGCGGCTGGGCCACTCCTTCCGCGGCCAGCAGGCCTTCGGGGTCTGGCAGACCGCGCCCTCCCTGGGCGTCCCTGTGCACTGGCGGCTGCACCTGCCGGAGAGCTGGACCGAGGACCGGCTGCGGCGCCGCCGTGCCGAGATCCCCGCCGAGCTGGGCTCGGAGACCCTGGAGGAGTGCGCGGTCGAGGCCGCTCTGGAGGCCGTCCGCTTCTCGTACGGGCCGCGCCGGCCGGTCGTGCTGGACCTGCCCGTCAGCCGGGTGGGCACGGTGCTGCGCCGGTTCACCGCGGCCGGGGTGCCCGCCGTGGTCCGGGTCGCCGACGAGACCCGGTTCTCCCTGGAGGACCCGGCCCTGCCCGGGCACGGCCGCGGGCTGCTGCCGGCCCGTCAGATCCTGTCCTCGGTGGCGGGCCTGCGCCGGCCGGCCGCCTGGACCGACCCCGCGGTCGCCGGCGCCCTGCCCCGCACCTCGCTGGTCGCGGCGGTACGGGTGGGCCTGCCCGGCACCCCGCCGACGGCGGTCCCGCCCGGCGCACCCGGCGCACCCGCGGCCGGTACGGGGGGTACGGGCGGCCCGGCCGGTACGGGCGGCTCGGGCAGCGGTCTGCTGCTGCTCGGCGAGTGGACCGAGGCCCGCTCCGGCCCGGCCTTCCTGTGGCTGACCAACACCCCGCGGGTGCGGCCGGAGACCCTGCTGCGCACGACCCGGCTGGTCACGCGCGTGGACCACGACCTGGAGCGGTACGGGGAGCCGGCCGGGCTGCGCGATTTCGAGGGCCGCTCCTTCCGCGGCTGGCACCGGCACATCACCCTGGCCTCGGCCGCGCACGCGCTGGGGGCCCTCGCCGCCCTGGACCACGAGCCCGTACGGACCGCGTCCGGCCCGGGCCCGGTCCGGCGGCCGGGCTACCCGTCCGCGCTGTCGGCGTAGCCGCCGGGCCTGTCGGCGTGGCCGCCCGGCCTGTAGGTGTAGCCGCCGGGCCTGTCGGCGTGGCCGCCCGGCCCGCTGCGGTCTGCGGACCCCGGCCCGGGACGGCCGGCGCCCGTACCCGGGCCCGATACCGGCCCGCCCGGCCCGACCCCGGGCGGCGGCCTAGGACTGAGGGTGCTGCTGCCCCTGGCGGGGCACCCGGCGCTGGCCGCCGCCCTGCCGGTGGCGCAGCAGCTCCCGGGTGTGCAGGAGGCGCAGGGCGAGCTGGATCTCCAGGGCCCGCGAGGGCTCCTGCCAGTCGGCGCCGAGGAGTTCGGTCAGCCGCTCCAGCCGCCGCGAGACGGTGTTGGGGTGGACGTGCAGGATCCCGGCGGCCCGGGTGGGGCTGGACTGCGAGGCGAAGTACGCCTCCAGCGTGCGCACGAGCTCCGCGTCGCGCTGTTCGTCGTACTCGATGACCGCGCCGAAGGTGGAGTCGATGTACCGGTCCACGTCGAGGTCGTCGGAGAGCAGCATGCCGAGGAAGCCGAGGTCCCCGGTGGCGGCCGCGGTCCCCTCCCCGCCGAGGGCGATCAGGGCCTCCAGGGAGCGCTGGGCCTCCTCGTAGACCTCCTTGATCTCGGACAGCACGCGGGCGGGTCCGGCGGAGCCGACCGAGACGGGCTGGCCGAGCAGGACGGACAGTTCGCGGTGGACGGCCTCGGCGGCGGCCGAGGGGTCCGGGTCGGGGAGCAGCAGGACCACGCAGCCGCCGTGGACGGTCTTCAGCCCGGCGTTGCGGTGGGCGTAGAGGGAGGCCCAGGCCGCGGCCTGGCCCTGTTCCCCGCCTTCGGGGCGGACCACGACCACCGAGTGCGGGCGCTCGGTGTCGATGCCGAGCCGGCGGGCCCGCTCGGCGAGCCGGCGCGGGGCCCGGGTGGTGCCGACGAGCAGGTCGTCGAAGAGCTCGTCGCGGACCGGGCCGCCGGTGACCGCGGCCCCCCGCTGGAGGCGCAGCCCGAGGGCGGCCGACCGGCCGGCGTGTCCGAGGAAGGCGGCCTCCTCGGGGGTGAGCGGGGTGCGGGCCTCGAAGAGGAGCACGCCGAGCTCCTCGGTGCCGGTGCCGACGGGGGTGGCCCAGAGGCCGTCGGCGATCCGGGCGGGCCCGCGCGCGGCGAGTGCGGCGAGCGCGCCCCTGGCCACGGTCTCCTCCGGCAGCAGCGGGGTGCGGAGCGCGGCCTCGGGGGTGCGGCCCATCGGCCGCCCGGAGGGGTCGTGGAGGTGGACGGTCCCGTCGAGCACCTCCCCGGTGAGGGCGGCGAGTTCGGCGAGGTCGGCGCCGTCGAGGAGCATGGCCGCGAGCCGGTCCCGGCCGGCCGCGAGGGCGTTGACCCGGTCGAGGACGGCCCGTTCGCGGGTGCTGCGCCGGGAGAGCTGGGCGAGCTCGGTCTTGGTGCCCTCCATCAGCCGGGCCTTCTCCAGGGCCACCGCGGCGAGGTCGGCCAGCGAGCGCATGAGGCTGACCTCGTCGGGGGTGAAGTGGCGCAGCTTGCGGTCGGCCCCGTAGAGGGCGCCCACCGGGGAGGACCCGTGGCAGAGCGGGACGGCGAGGATGGCGCGCAGGCCTTCGGCGCGGACCACCTCGTCGATGCGCGGAGAGTGCGGGAAGGCGTCGTCGCTCAGGTAGTCGGCGGTCCAGAAGGGGGCCCGCTTGTCCTGTGCGGTCTCGCCGAGGCCGTGGCCGACGTCGATCTGGAGGCCGACGTTGAACATGGTGGTCTCGCCGTCCGAGGAGTGCACGTACGAGCCGCCCTCGGGCTTGCGCAGGCTGATGTACGCCATGTCGAAGCCGAGCAGCCGCCGCGCCCGCCCGGTGATCACGCTGAACAGCCCGTCGAGGTCGTACGGGGAGGTCATGTCGCGCGCGGTGTCCACGAGCGCGGCCATGCCGGACTCGCGGCGGCGGCGCTGGTCGGCGGAGGCGTGGACGGTCAGGCCGAGCTGGACGGCCCGTTCCAGCACGGCCAGTTGCTGCGGAGTGGCCGAGGGGTTGCCGCGCGCGGCGCGCAGCAGCTCGTCGAAGTGCTCGCGCGGGGCCTCCTGGGCGAGCAGCGCGAGGACGGACAGCGCATCGGCGTCGCCGTGGGCAGCGGTCGCCTCATGCCATATCACGCAAAGCCCCTCAGAATACAGCAAAATTTGGGTCAAATCGGCCTAGGATCGTAAGATACCGCAACTCGGGCCGCAAGGCGGTGCGAGTTGCCGCAGGCGGTGTGCTCCGGTCACCGCGGCAGGGGGCGACGGTGTCGCCCGCACACCTTCCGGCCCGTACGGGCGCCCGGTAACGATGGACCGGGGGGAACCGGAGGCTTGGCTTCCTTCGGCTCACAAAGGGGTGCACATGTCAGAGTTCACGAGCTACGTACGCTCACTGGAGCGCAGCCGCGCGGCGCGGACCCGGCAGGACCGCCCGGACACGTTTGAGCTGTACGGGCGCACCTGGGACCTGCTGCACGACGTGTTCGCGCCCCCCTTCTCCCGTTCCACCGCCGTGGCCATGGACCTGCTGGGACTGGCCTCCCCGGCGCCGGCCCCGCGCACCGGCTCCTTCCTGGAGATCGGCAGCGGCACCGGGGTCATCGCGGTGTCCGCGGCCCTCGCCGGCTGCGAGCGGGTGACCGCCACCGACATCAACCCCCGGGCGGTGGCCAACACCGCGCTCAACGCCCGCCGCCACGGGGTCGGGGACCGGCTCCGGTCCCGGCACGGGGACATGTTCGACGCCCTCGACGGGGCGGGCGGGCCGGAGCTCTTCGACACCGTCTACTGGCACTCCAACTTCGTCCTGGCGCCGGCGGACTTCGAGTACGACAACCCCCACGACCGCGCGTACGTGGACGCCGGCTACCGGGCCCACGAGCGCTACCTCGCCGAGGCCCCGGCCCTGCTCGCCCCCGGCGGCCGGGTCCTGCTCCACTTCAGCGACCGGGGGGACCTCGGCCTGCTGCACGCCCTGGCCGCCCGGCACGGGCGCAGCCTCCACCTGGCGGACTCCCGGCGGGACACGGACGGCGGGGAGACCGTGGAGCACCTCCTGTTCGAAATCCGCCCGGCCGACCCGCCCCGGATCGCCCCCGAGTTAACGCGCCGACGCACCACCCCGGCCACCGCGACCGAGGCACCCGCGGCCACGACAACACCCACCACCGCGACCGAGGCTGCCGCCACCGGAGCCAACACTCCCGCGGCCCCCGCCGCCGCGGCCGACGCACCCGCCACCGGGGCCGAGGCTCCTGCCGCGCGAGCCGAGGCTCCCACCGCCGGAGCCGAGGCCGCCACCACGGGCACCACGGCACCCGCCGCCGAAGCCGACGCTCCCGCGGAACCGGCCACCGCGGCCGAGGCACCCACCGCCAGGTCCGGGGCTCCTGCCCCCGGAGCCGGCGGTCCCGCCGCCGGAGCCGAAGCCGCCACCGCCGGTGCCACCGCACCCACCACCGGGGCCGAGGCTCCTGCCCCCGGAGTCGGCGGTCCAGCCGCCCGAGCCGAGGGGGCCATCGGCGGGACCGCCACCCGTACCGCCGCCTCCCGGGGGCCCGATTCCGCAGGAGCCGCCGCCTCCTGAGCCCCTGCGTTCCACCGGCCCCCTCTCCACCCCCGACACCACCTGCGTCACCCTCACCACCGCCCCCACCCGCATCACCCGCATCACCTGCCAGGTCCGTACGGCGGACTGACCACCCGCCTCACACCCCACCTGCGAAACCCGGAAGCGACTGTGCGCACCCTCCTCGTCGACAACCACGACTCCTTCACCTACAACCTCTTCCACTACCTCGCCGAGATCACCGGCCGCGAGCCCGAGGTGATCCCCAACGACGACTCCGGCTGGCACCGCCGCCGGCTCTCCGGCTTCGACGCCGTCGTCCTCTCCCCCGGCCCCGGACACCCCGCCGTACCAGCCGACTTCGGCATCTGCCGCGAGATCCTGGAGCACGGGGAGATACCCGTGCTCGGCGTCTGCCTGGGCCACCAGGGCGCCGCACTGCTGTACGGGGCGCAGGTCGGGCGCGCTCCCGAACCCCGGCACGGCCGGCTCTCGCCCGTGACGCACACCGGCACCGGGCTCTTCGAGGGGCTGCCCTCACCCTTCGAGGTGGTCCGCTACCACTCGCTGGCGGTGACCGCGCTCCCGGCGGAGCTGGAGCCCGTGGCCTGGAGCCCGGACGGGGTGCTGATGGGCTTCGCCCACCGGGAACGGCCTTTGTGGGGAGTCCAGTTCCACCCGGAGTCCATACTCACCCGGCACGGGCACGAGCTGCTGGCGAACTTCGTCCGGCTGGCGGCGGAGTGGCACGCGGGGCGGCCGGCAGCCGAGCCGACCGCCCCGCTGCCGTCCCGAGCCACGGCTACGGCCCCGGCCCCGGCCCCGACGGCGGTGGCCCCGGCGGCGGTGGCCACCACCCCCGCCGCTCCCCTCCCCGGCGCCCGCCGCAAGCTGCGCGTACTCGCCGAAACCGTCCCCGCCACCTGGCCCGAAGAGACCGTCTTCGAGCGGCTGTTCCGGCCCGGCACCCCGGCCGAAGCAGGGTCCGGAGCCGGGGCCGGTCGTCGCCCCGGACCCGGGTCCGGGTCGGCGACCGGCCCCGGGGACCACGCCTTCTGGCTGGACGGCGGCAGCACCCCCGCCCCCACCGCCCGCTTCTCCGTGATGGGGGACGCCTCCGGCCCCCTGGCCAGGGTCGCGCGGGCCGACGTGACGGCCGGGGAGGTGACCGTACGCTCGGCGGCCGGCACCGAGCGGGTCCCCGGCGCCTTCTTCGACTGGCTGGAACGGGACCTGGCCGCCCTGCACACCGAAGCCCCGCCGCTGCCCTGCCCGTTCACCCTCGGCTGGGTGGGCTACCTCGGCTACGAACTCAAGGCCGAGTGCGGCGGATCGGCGGCCCACGCCTCCGAAGACCCGGACGCCGTGCTCGTGTTCGCGGACCGCGCCCTCGTCTTCGACCACGCCGAGAACACCGTCACCCTGCTCGCCCTCGTCGACGACGACGAGCCCCGCACCCTTCCCCCCGCCCAGGACTGGCTGGCCGCCACCGCCGCCCTCCTCGCCGGGCCGCCGCCGGCCGGCCCCGCCGCCCCGCCCGCCCCCGAGCCACTCCCCGGCCTGCGGCTGCGGCACGGCCGGGAGGAGTACCTCCGCCTGATCGCCGCCTGCCAGGAGGAGATCGCGGCCGGGGAGTCGTACGAGATCTGCCTGACCAACACGGCCGAGACCGGCGGGGACCTCGACCCGTGGGAGGGCTACCGGACCCTGCGCCGGCTCAGCCCGGCACCGTACGGGGCGCTGCTGCGGTTCGGGGACCTGTCGGTGCTGAGCACCTCCCCGGAACGCTTCCTGCGCATCGGCGCCGACGGCACGGCCGAGTCCAGGCCCATCAAGGGGACCCGGCCGCGGGGGGCCACCGCGGAGGAGGACGCGGCCCTGGTGGCGGACCTGCTCGCGGACGAGAAGGACCGCGCGGAGAACCTGATGATCGTGGACCTGGTCCGCAACGACCTGGGCCGGCACGCGGAGATCGGCTCGGTGGACGCGAGCGAGGTCTTCCGGGTGGAGACGTACGCGACCGTCCACCAGCTCGTGAGCACCGTACGGGCCCGGCTGCGGCCGGACCGCTCGGCGGTGGCCTGCGTACGGGCCGCCTTCCCCGCCGGTTCCATGACGGGCGCCCCGAAGATCCGCACGATGCAGCTCCTCGACGGCCTCGAACAGGGCCCGCGCGGGGTCTACTCGGGCTGCATCGGCTACTTCTCGCTGTCCGGCGCGGTGGACCTGAGCGTGGCCATCCGCACGGCCGTGGTCACCCCCGGCCGGGTCCGCTACGGGGTGGGCGGGGCCGTCGTGGCCCTGTCCGACCCGGAGGCCGAGTACGAGGAGACCGCCGTGAAGGCCGCCCCTCTGCTGGCGCTGACCGCGGACGCCTTCCCGGAACGCCGCCCGCGCTGACCCGCCGCCGGCTCCGCCCCGCCCTCGTCCCGCCCTCGACCCGCCTGTGATGCGCAGCGCCTGCCCGGCCAGGGGATTGCCTGACAGGCCTGCGGACGTGCCCTGCACGGGGTACGGGGGGTCAGACCCGCTCCCGCCTTCGACCGACGCGACCTTGCCCTCGGACGCTGCGGACCTCCCCAGCCTCGCCGATCCGGGGCCCGGGGGCAATGCCGGCCGGGACACTACGTCAGGTCCGGCCGGCGGGCGCGCCGGTTACTTCCCCAGGCCGTGGAAGTAGATGTGGAACTCCTCGCGCTCGAACCCCTCGGCCTCGTACAGCCCCTGCGCGATGTGGTTGTCGTACGCGGTGTCCAACTGCACCCCGGACACCCCTTCGGCCCGCGCCCGGTCCAGCGCGTCCCGAAGCAGCGCCCGCCCGGCCCCGGTCCGGCGCCCGGCGGGCGCCACGTACAGGTCGTTGAGCAGCCACATGGGCGCCAGCGCGAGGGAGGAGAAGGTCCGGTAGATCTGCGTGAACCCCACCGCCCGCCCCTCGCCGTCCTCGGCGAGCAGCACCAGCGACTCCCCGCGCCGCATCCGCTCCTCCAGGTACGCCCGCGGCCGTCCGGCATCCTCGACGTCCACCTCGTAGAACTCCAGGTACCCCCGAAACAGCTCCGCCACGGCGTCCAGCTCCCCGAGCCCCGCCACCCGCACCGTCACACCACTGCTCACAACACCCTCCCTGCACCGGCACCCACGGGACGTCCCCCGCCCGCCCCATGCTGCCCCAGCCCCCGCCCCACCCCACCCACAGCCCGCCATCCGGACACCCCCAGCCCCCGGAACACCAAGAAGCCCCAGCTCAGACGATGTCTGCGCTGGGGCTTCGATGGAGCCGCCTTCGGGATTCGAACCCGAGACCTACGCATTACGAGTGCGTTGCTCTGGCCAACTGAGCTAAGGCGGCAAGCTGCCGAGGAGGATCTCCCTGAGGAGATTCGCATCAGCAGCGGCGCCAAGTCTACAGGGTTATTCGGGGTGCCTCTGACCAGGGCGCTACGGAGGGCGGCCGAGGGGCGGCACGGCCGTCAGCAGCGCTTGCCGTTCTTCGGGGGTTCGCCCGTCAGGAGGTACGTGTTGATCGCCGAGTCGATGCAGGAGCTGCCGCGGCCGTAGGCGGTGTGGCCGTCGCCGTCGTACGTCAGGAGGACGCCCGAGTCGAGCTGGCCGGCGAGGGACTCGGCCCACTTGTACGGGGTGGCCGGGTCGCGCGTGGTGCCGACGACCACGATCGGGGCCGCGCCCTTCGCCGTCAGGCGGTGCGGGGTGCCGGTGGCCTTGACGGGCCAGTAGGTGCAGTTCAGGGAGGCCCAGGCCAGGCCCTCGCCGAAGACCGGGGAGGCCTTCTCGAAGGACGGGAGGGCCGCGTCCACCGCCTCCGGGCCGCTGAAGGCCGGGGGGAGGTCCAGGCAGTTCACGGCCGCGTTGGCGAACATCAGATTGGCGTACTTGCCGTTCGGCTCGCGCTCGTAATAGCTGTCCGCCAGGGCCAGCAGCCCGGCCCCGTCCCCGTCCATCGCCTGGCCGATCGCCGCGCGCAGCTGGGGCCAGGCGCTCTCGTCGTACATGGCCGCGATCACCCCGGTGGTGGCCAGGGACTCCCCGAGGGAGCGCGAGCCGCCGGTGGGCACCGGGGAGGCGTCGAGCTTGGCGAAGAACTCCTTGAGCCGTTTGGCGGCCTCCTCGGGGCTGCCGGTGCCCAGCGGGCAGTCGCTCTGCGCGGCGCAGTCCTTGGCGAAGGAGCGGAAGGCGGTCTCGAAGCCGCCCGTCTGGTCGCGGTTCAGGTCGAGGGCGGAGCGGGAGGGGTCCATCGCCCCGTCGAGGACCAGCCGGCCCACCCGCTCGGGGAACAGCTCCGCGTACGTGGCCCCGAGGAAGGTGCCGTACGAGGCCCCGACGTACGTCAGCTTCTCGTCGCCGAGCACCCCGCGCAGGAGGTCCATGTCCCGGGCCGCCTCGACCGTCGAGACGTGCGGCAGCACCCGGCCGGACTTCCGCTCGCAGCCCGCGGCGAACTCCTTGAAGGCCTTCACCAGCGCAGCGCGCTCGGCCGGGTCGTCCGGGGTCTGGTCGACCTGCGTGTACGCGTCCATCGCCGGGCCGCTCAGGCACTCCACGGGCGCGCTGCGCGCCACCCCGCGCGGGTCCACGGCCACGATGTCGTACTGCGCCCGGACCGGGGCCGGATAGCCGATGCCCGCGTACGCCTGGAGGTAGCCGATGGCCGATCCGCCGGGGCCGCCCGGGTTGACCAGCAGGGAGCCCAGCCGCTTGCCGGGCCCGGTGGCCGTCTTGCGCGAGACGGCCAGCTCGATGTCCTCGCCGTTGCCGGGACGGGCGTAGTCGAGCGGGGCCTTCATGGTGGCGCACTGGAATCCCGGCGCCCCGCAGTCGCGCCAGGTCAGGCGCTGGGCGTAGTACGGCTTGAGGGCGGCCGCGACGGCGGTGGAGCGGGGCTGCGGGACGCCGGAGGAGGCGGCCGCGGGGGATCCGGAGTCGTCCGATGTGCAGCCGGACAGCAACAGTCCGGCGGCGGCGATCACGGTCCCGGTGGTACGCAGCACGCGCCTCGTGTCCATGTCCGGAGACTAGCCTTCCGCAGCCGGACCGTGCCCGCTCAGGAGCCCGCCTGGCTCGTACGAGTGAAAGCCCCGCCGGCGCTCAGCCCGCCCGCAGCGCCATGGTCATGGCCTCGACCGCGAGCAGCGGGGCCACGTTCCGGTCGAGGGCCTCGCGGCAGGCGAGGACGGCCTCGATGCGGCGCAGGGTGCGTTCCGGGGTGGAGGCCCGGGCGACCCGGTCCAGGTCCTGGCGCTGGGCGGCGTTGGCCAGGGCCACCCCGGAGCCGAGCTGGAG
Organism: Streptomyces sp. NPDC030809; assembly: GCF_055572195.1. Classification (NCBI taxonomy): domain Bacteria; kingdom Bacillati; phylum Actinomycetota; class Actinomycetes; order Kitasatosporales; family Streptomycetaceae; genus Streptomyces; species Streptomyces sp. NPDC030809. The sequence continues at coordinate 75,617 of NZ_JBVIDV010000031.1, read as the reverse complement.
GGCCAGCACGTCGCGGTAGAAGCCGGTGAGGTCGGTGAGGGCGAGGTCCAGGCTGTCCCGCTGGGTACGGGTCTTGCGGCGCTTCTGCCGGTCCTCCAGCTCCTTCATCACCCCGGCCGTGCCCCGCGGCATCCGGCCGCCGGTGCCGGCCGCCGCGCCGAGGGCGGCGCGCAGCTCCTCGGTCTCCTTGGCGTCGACCTCCTCCGCGACCTGCTTGGCGTCCTCCGCGGCCGCGTCCACCAGCTCCTGCGCGGCCTTCAGGCAGCCGCCCACGTCGTCCACGCGCAGCGGGACCCGCAGCACGGCCGCCCGCCGCTCCCGGGCCCGCTCGTCCGTGGCCAGGCGCCGGGCCCGGTCGATGTGCCCCTGGGTGGCCTGCGCCGCGGCGGCGGCCACCGGCGGCTCGATGCCGTCCCGGCGCACCAGCAGGTCGGCGACGGCCTCGACGGACGGGGTGCGCAGGGTCAGGTGCCGGCAGCGGGAGCGGATGGTGGGGAGCACGTCTTCGAGGGAGGGGGCGCAGAGCAGCCACACGGTGCGCGGGGCGGGCTCCTCCACGGCCTTGAGCAGCACGTTGCCCGCGCCTTCGGTAAGCCGGTCGGCGTCCTCCAGGACGATCACCTGCCAGCGGCCGACGGCCGGGGACAGCTGGGCCCGGCGGACCAGGTCGCGGGTCTCCTTCACGCCGATCGACAGGAGGTCCGTACGGACGATCTCCACGTCGGCGTGGGTGCCGACGAGGGTGGTGTGGCAGCCGTCGCAGAACCCGCAGCCGGGCTCGCCGCCCAGGGCGCGGTCCGGGCTGGTGCACTGGAGGGCGGCGGCGAAGGCGCGGGCGGCCTCGGCGCGGCCGGAGCCGGGGGGGCCGGTGAACAGCCACGCGTGCGTCATCTTGGAGGCGGCGGGGGGTTCCTGGCCTGCGTCCACGGCCGTGACCAGGGCGTCTGCGTCGCGAGCGGCGGCGGTGAGCTGTGCCTGTACTCGGTCCTGGCCTACCAGGTCGTCCCACACGGGCATGTGTGCCGCCCCTTTTCTCCGCGTCCGGTCCGTGCCCTCCATTGTGGCCCGTGGCACGGACAGCCGGCCGCCGGGCGGGCGGAGTGCCCTGCGGGGCCCATTCCCCACCCCGCCCTCCCCGAAAGCAGGGGCCTCCGCCCCCGGCCCCCGGTCCTCAAACGCCGGACGGGCCGTCCTTTGCCCCCCCAGGATCCGTTGAGGGGACGGACCCTGCGGGGCGAAATCGAGCCCCGCAGGGGGTGCCTCCCAGCCCCCTGGGGCTGGGAGGGATCGAGGCGCGGGGTCGGGGGCGGAGCCCCGGGTCAGGCGCGGTGGTCGTCCTCCTCGCGGGGGCCCAGGAGTTCGTCCGCCAGGCTCGGGAGGTCGTCCAACGGGGTCTCCTCCGCCCAGTCCGAGCGGCGCCGCGGGCGGCCCGACGCGTCGAGCTGCGGCAGCTCGCGCGTGCGGTCGTTCGCCCCCTCGGGCGCCGCGGCCGGCGCCTCGTCGCGGAAGATTCCCTGCGGGAACCGGTCGGCCGCGGGCTCCGGGCGTACGGGCGGCAGCACGGCCGTCTCGTCCGGCTCCCGCACGGGCGGGAGTACGGAGGTCTCGGCCGCCGGGTCCACGGCCGGGTCCACGGCGGGCACCGGGAGGGTCTGCGTGATCTCCTCGGGCCGCACCATCGGGGTCTCCACCGTCACGGCCTCGGCCGCGGACTCCGGCTCGGGTTCGGCGGCCCAGGACGGCCGCGTCGCAGGCGCAGCCTGGGCGTCCGGCTTGGTCATCGGCACCTTCGGGGTCGGAGCCGTGGGAGCCTCCGCCGCGGAGACGGCCGGCTTGGTCATCGGCACCTTCGGGGTCGGAGCCGTGGGAGCCTCCGCCGCGGAGACGTCCGGCTTGGTCATCGGGACCTTCGCCCCTGCGCCACCGCCGCCCGCGCCCGTACCCGCAGACGCCGTCGCCGTCGCCGCAGCAGCCGCAGCTGCCGCCGAGGCCTCCGCCAGCCGCCGGGCCTCCTCCGCCTTCAGCAGGGCCTCCTCGGCCTTGCGCTGCTTCTCGCGGCGGCGCTCCTCGGCCTCGGCCCGCAGCCGGGCCTCCTCCTCGGCCTGCCGCCGCAGCCGTTCGGCCTCCGCGGCCCGTGCCTTCTCCTCGGCCTCCCGCCGGGCCCGCTCCTCCTCGGCCTTGCGGCGGGCCTCGGCCTCCTCGCGCAGCCGGGCCTCCTCGGCCTCCCGCTCGGCGCGCAGCCGGGCCTCCTCGGCCTCCTGCTCCGCCCGGATCCGGGCCTCCTCGGCCTCGCGGGCCCTGCGGGCCTCCTCCTCGGCGCGCAGGCGTTCCTCTTCGGCCTTGCGGCGGGCCTCCTCCTCGGCACGGGCCTTCTCCTCGGCCTCGCGCCGGGCGCGCTCCTCCTCCGCCTTGCGGCGGGCCTCCTCCTCGGCCAGCCGGCGGGCCTCGGCCTGCGCCGCGCGCTCCTGCTCCGACATCGGCAGGATCCGGTCGAGCCGGTGGCGCACCACCGTGGTCACCGACTCCGGGTCCTGGCCCGCGTCCACCACGAGGTAGCGGCCCGGGTCGGCGGCGGCCAGGGTCAGGAAGCCGGCCCGCACCCGCTGGTGGAACTCGGCGGGCTCGGACTCCAGCCGGTCCGGGGCCTCGGTGAAGCGCTCGCGCGCGGTCTCCGGGGACACGTCCAGCAGCACGGTCAGGTGGGGGACCAGCCCGTCGGTCGCCCAGCGGGAGATCCGGGCGATCTCGGTGGGCGACAGGTCGCGGCCCGCGCCCTGGTAGGCCACCGAGGAGTCGATGTAGCGGTCGGAGATGACCACGGCGCCGCGCTCCAGGGCGGGCCGCACCACCGAGTCCACGTGCTCGGCCCGGTCGGCGGCGTACAGCAGCGCCTCCGCGCGGTTCGACAGGCCCGCGGAGGAGACGTCCAGCAGGATCGACCGCAGCCGCTTGCCCACCGGGGTCGCGCCCGGCTCGCGGGTCACGACCACCTCGTGGCCCTTGTTGCGGATCCACTCGGCGAGGGCGTTGACCTGCGTGGACTTGCCCGCGCCGTCGCCGCCCTCCAGGGCGATGAAGAAGCCGGTCGGGGCCGGGGCCTGGGCGGGCTCGCCGCCGCGCAGCGCCTCGCGCAGGTCGCGCCGCAGGGGCACGCCCTGCCGGTCGTCGGTGCGGGCGAGGACGATCACCGCGACGGGCAGCAGCAGCGCGCCGACCAGCATCAGGGTGAAGGCCGCGCCGCCGTGGGCGAAGACGAGGCCTCCGCCGGCGAGCCGGTGCGGGCCCACGGCCGCCGCGAGCAGCGGGGCGGCCACCGCGCCGACCGCCACCGCGATGCGGGCGACGGCCTGGAGGTGCTCGGTGACCCGGGCCCGCCGGAACTCCTCGGTCTCCTGGTCGATCAGCGCGTGGCCGGTGTTCGCGGCCACGCCCGCGGAGACGCCCGCGATCAGCGCCAGGAGAACGACGGTGGAGGTGTCCCCCACCAGTCCGGCCGCCAGCAGGGCGAAGCCGGTCAGGGCGATGGCCAGGGCCAGCAGCCGCCGCCGGGACAGCCCCGGCAGGGCCCGGCCGGTCTGGGCGGCCCGGATGCCGGCCGCGGTGCCGCAGCTGAGCGCCAGCACGAGCAGGGCGAAGGCCACCGGCCCGCCGCCGAGGTCGTCGGCGTGCAGGGCGGTGAGGGCCACGGCGCAGGAGACCGCCCCGGCGACGGCCGCGCAGGCGAGCACGAGCAGCGGGATCGCGCCGGTGCGGCCCTTCTCGGGCCGGTCCCCGTGCACGGGCGGACGCAGCCCGTCCAGGGGCGAGCGGGGCCGCGGGGTCTTGGTGTCCGGCAGGACCAGCGGTACGAGGAGGGAGACGGACGCCGCGAAGAGCCCGGCGGCCACGTACGAGCCGAGGGCCGCCTGGTGGGCGGAGAACCAGTCCGCGAACAGGCCGAGCAGCTTGCCGAGCAGCCCGGCGGCCACGAGCACCGCAGCCGCGGCCGGCAGGGCGAGGAAGCCGGTGCGCAGCGAGAGCCGCCGCAGTGCGTCCAGGTGGTCGGGCAGCGGCCGTACGGTGGCGCCCTCGGGGGGCGGCGGGGGCAGCAGGGCCGGGGCCGCGCTCTCCTTGGCGAGGGTCCACAGCCGCTCGGCGGCTCCCGAGACGAAGGCGGTGACCAGCAGCAGGGTCAGGGCCTGGGCGGGCACCCAGTCGATCCACAGGGGGGCGACGACGAACAGGGCGATCCGCAGCCCGTCCGCGCCGACCATCGTCCAGCGGCGGTCGAGCTTGCCGCCGGCCGCCGTCAGCGCGGCCAGCGGGCCGAGGAGAGCCGCTCCGCACAGCAGGGTGGCCAGGATGCGCACGCCGAACACGGCGGCGACCGCGAAGGCCGCGCCCCGGTACCCGCCGCCGAAGGAGTCCTCCGCCACCGCGGCCTGGAAGGCCAGCAGCACCAGGACCAGCAGCGCCACGGCGTCGCCGATCCCGCTCACCAGCTGGGCGCTCCACAGCCGCCGGAGCGGGGGGATGCGCAGCAGGGAGCGGACCGCGCGCTCGCGCGAGTCTGCCGCTAGGGCTTCGTCGTAGGTGGGGTTCACGACCGTTGGCTGCTCGGCTCGCGTCATCCGCCCAGCCTATCCGCTGCGCCTGGTGGTGCGGATGCCGCGCATGGGGCCACCCTTCCGGGGGAACGGCGGGGGCCCCGGGACCATCCGGTCCCGGGGCCCCCGCCACGGTTCGTCCCGCGCCTCCTCGGACGCCGTGACCCGACTCCGGGACCGGACGCCGCGGACTGCCCGCCCGCCGGGGTCCGGCTCCGGGACCGGACGCCGCGGACTGCGCGTCCGCCGCGGACCACGCGTCCGCCGCGGACTGCCCGCCCGCCCCGGGACTACTCGTCCGCCGGGGCCGCCGCGGCCGTCTTCTTCGCCGCGGTCTTCTTCGCGGCGGCCGTGGTCTTGGCGGCGGTGGTCTTCTTCGCCGCCGTCTTCTTCGCCGCGGTGGTCTTGGCCGCCGTGGTCTTCTTGGCCGCCGTGGTCTTGGCCGCGGTCTTCTTCGCCGTCGCCTTCTTCGCGGGCGCCTTCTTCGCGGCCTTCTTGGCCGGTCCCTTGGCCCGCTTCTCCGCCAGCAGCTCGTAGCCGCGCTCCGGCGTGATGGTCTCGACGTCGTCGTCCCGCCGCAGGGTGGCGTTGGTCTCGCCGTCCGTCACGTACGGGCCGAAGCGGCCGTCCTTGACCACGACCGGACGCTCGCTGACCGGGTCGGTGCCCAGCTCCTTCAGCGGCGGCTTGGCGGCGGCCCGGCCGCGCACCTTGGGCTGGGCGTAGATCGCCAGCGCCTCGTCCAGGGTGATCGTGAAGAGCTGGTCCTCGGTCTCCAGGGACCGCGAGTCCGTGCCCTTCTTCAGGTACGGGCCGTAGCGGCCGTTCTGGGCGGTGATCTCCTGGCCCTCGGCGTCCGCGCCGACGACCCGCGGCAGCGACATCAGCCGCAGCGCGTCTTCCAGGGTGACCGTGTCGAGCGACATGGACTTGAAGAGCGAGGCGGTGCGGGCCTTGACGGCGTTCTTGCCGGTCTTCGGGGTGCCCTCGGGCAGGATCTCCGTGACGTACGGGCCGTAGCGGCCGTCCTTCGCGACGATCTCGTTCCCGCTGACCGGGTCCTTGCCCAGGGCGAACTCGCCGCTCGGCTTGGCGAACAGCTCCTCGGCGTACGCCACCGTCAGCTCGTCGGGCGCCAGGTCGTCGGGCACGTCGGCGCGCTGGTGGCCCTCCGCGTCCTTCTCGCCGCGCTCGACGTACGGGCCGTAGCGGCCCACGCGCAGCACGATGCCCTCGCCGACCGGGAACGAGGAGATCTCGCGCGCGTCGATCGCGCCGAGGTCCGTCACCAGCTCCTTGAGGCCGCCCAGGTGGTCGCCGTCCCCGTTGCCGGCCTCGGCGGCGGTGCCCTCGCCGGCGCCCTCGCTGCCGAAGTAGAAGCGCTTGAGCCACGGCACGGACTGGGCCTCGCCGCGGGCGATGCGGTCGAGGTCGTCCTCCATCTTGGCCGTGAAGTCGTAGTCCACGAGCCGGCCGAAGTGCTTCTCCAGCAGGTTGACCACGGCGAAGGACAGGAAGGACGGGACGAGCGCGGTGCCCTTCTTGAAGACGTACCCGCGGTCGAGGATGGTGCCGATGATCGAGGCGTACGTGGACGGCCGGCCGATCTCGCGCTCTTCCAGCTCCTTGACCAGCGAGGCCTCGGTGTAGCGGGCCGGGGGCTTGGTCGCGTGGCCGTCCGCCGTGATCTCCTCGGCGGTCAGGGCGTCGCCCTCGGCCACCTGCGGCAGCCGGCGCTCGCGGTCGTCGAGCTCGGCGTTCGGGTCGTCGGCGCCCTCGACGTACGCCTTCATGAACCCGTGGAAGGTGATGGTCTTGCCGGAGGCCGTGAACTCGGCGTCGCGGCCGTCGCTCGCCCGGCCGCCGATCTTGACGGTGACGGAGTTGCCGGTCGCGTCCTTCATCTGGGAGGCGACGGTGCGCTTCCAGATCAGCTCGTACAGGCGGAACTGGTCGCCGGTGAGACCGGTCTCGGCCGGGGTGCGGAAACGATCACCCGAAGGCCGGATCGCCTCGTGGGCCTCCTGCGCGTTCTTGACCTTGCCGGCGTACACGCGCGGCTTCTCCGGCAGGTAGTCGGCGCCGTACAGCTGCGTGACCTGCGCCCGGGCCGCGGAGACGGCGGTGTCGGAGAGGATCGTGGAGTCGGTGCGCATGTAGGTGATGAAGCCGTTCTCGTACAGCTTCTGGGCCACCTGCATGGTCGCCTTCGCACCGAAGCCCAGCTTGCGGCTGGCCTCCTGCTGGAGGGTGGTGGTGCGGAACGGCGCGTACGGCGAGCGGCGGTACGGCTTCGACTCGACCGAGCGGACGGCGAAGGAGGTCTCGGCGAGGGCGGCGGCCAGGGCGCGCGCGTTCGCCTCGTCCAGGTGCAGGACCTCGCTCTTGAGCTGCCCGTTGGAGCCGAAGTCGCGGCCCTGGGCGACCCGCCGGCCGTCCACCGTGTTCAGGCGGGCGACCAGGGTGGAGGGGTCGGAGGCGTCGCCGGCCCGGCCGGTGCCGAAGGTGCCGGTCAGGTCCCAGTACTCGGCGGAGCGGAAGGCGATGCGCTCGCGCTCGCGCTCGACGACGAGGCGGGTGGCGACGGACTGGACGCGGCCGGCCGACAGGCGCGGCATGACCTTCTTCCACAGGACCGGCGAGACCTCGTAGCCGTAGAGGCGGTCGAGGATGCGGCGGGTCTCCTGGGCGTCGACCATGCGCTGGTTCAGCTCGCGCGGGTTGGCGACGGCGTCGCGGATCGCGTCCTTGGTGATCTCGTGGAAGACCATCCGGTGGACGGGGACCTTGGGCTTGAGGACTTCCTGCAGGTGCCACGCGATGGCCTCGCCCTCGCGGTCCTCATCGGTGGCGAGGAAGAGTTCGTCGGACTCGGCCAGCAGCTCCTTGAGCTTCCTGACCTGGGCCTTCTTGTCGGCGTTGACGACGTAGATCGGCTGGAAGTCGTGCTCGACGTCCACGCCGAGGCGGCGCACCTCGCCCGTGTACTTCTCGGGCACCTCGGCGGCGCCGTTCGGGAGGTCGCGGATGTGCCCGACGCTCGCCTCGACGACGTACCCCGGCCCGAGGTAGCCCTTGATCGTCTTCGCCTTGGCAGGAGACTCGACGATGACGAGTCGGCGGCCGCCCTTTGCGGTCTCGCTAGTCGGGGACAACTTGGCTCTTCTCTCCGGTCGGCACTCGGTCGCGGTACGGCGACGCTGCGGAGTGTGACGGTACAACCCGCCCCCGTGTCAAACGGCGGAAGCCCGCAACGGCCACTCGAACGGTAACCCGACTAGTGCCATTCCTGCCGCCCGGATACCGCCGTCGGCACCGGACCCGGCCGTTCCCCGCCGTCCGCGGTCCCGTCGCACCGCCTCCACCCGGACTCCACCGGGCCTTCACCGCAGGGGCACCGGAGGGGGGCCGGCCGGCGGGTCCCGCGGGGGCTCACAGCCGGGTGAAGCACCAGGCCCCGAGGGCCAGCAGAACCGCCCCGGCCAGCAGCGCGAGCGGGACGGACACGCCCTGGGCCACCCCGTGCGCGACGGGGGCCCGGCGCAGGGCCCGCGCGGCCGTCCAGGCCAGCAGCCCGCCCCCGAACAGCACGAACGTCAGCCCGGCGAACACCGCGGGTCCGGTCTCCATGCCACGCCCCCTCCTCCCGGCTCCCGCCGGGATCTCCCGCCGGGAGCGTGGCACGCAGGCCTGTACGGAAGGCCGAAATCCGTACGAACCCCAGGTGAACTCGGACGCACCGGCCCCCGGGGTCCGCTGTCTCAGCCCTCGCTCCCCGCGGTCCGCAGGCTCAGCCCTCGCTCCCCGCCGCCCGGACCGGCTCCAGGAAGCCCTGGTCCACCAGCATCCGGATCGCCTCGGGGGTCCGGTCGCGGAGCACGACCGGGTCCTCCTCCATCAGCTGGGCGATCGCGTCGAGGATCCGGCCGGCGCTCAGTGAGCCGTCACACACCCCGGCGAAGCCCGCGCCCACCGTGTCCACGGTGGTGGCCCGGCGCATCCCGCGGTTCTGGCGCAGCACCACGTGCTCCGGGTCCTCGGCGCCCGGCATGCCGACCTGCTCCTGCACCACTTCCGCCACCATCCGGAAGTGGCCGGCCAGCAGGGCCGCGTCGTCGTGCCCGCGCAGGTAGTCCTGGCGCTCGAAGTGGGCGCGCACCGTGTCGCCGAGGGGCTGCTCCACGGGGTGCGGCCACTCCTCGACCACGATGGACGGCTGCTCGGCCCCGGACTTGCGCAGGGTGATCCAGCCGAATCCGACCGCCTTGGTGCGGCGCTGCTCGAACTCGTCCAGCCAGTCCTCGTACCGCCGGGCGTACTCGGCGGGGTCGGTCCGGTGGTCCCCGGCGTCGCGCAGCCACAGCTCCGCGTACTGGGTGACGTCCTGCACCTCGCGCTGGACGATCCAGGCGTCGCAGCCGCGCGGCACCCAGGAGCGCAGCCGGTCCTTCCAGTCCTCCCCCTCCACGTGCTGCCAGTTGGCGAGGAACTGGGCGTAGCCCCCGGGGTTCAGGTGCTCCCCGGCCTGCTGCACCAGGGTCCGGCACAGGTCGTCCCCGCCCATCCCGCCGTCCCGGTAGGTGAGCCGGGCGCCCGGGGAGATCACGAAGGGCGGGTTGGACACGATCAGGTCGTACGTCGCCTCCCCGACGGGTTCGAAGAGGGAGCCCGCGAGCAGCTCGGCCTCGGGGGCGCCGGAGAGGGCGAGGGTGAGCCGGGTGAAGTCGAGGGCGCGGGGGTTGACGTCGGTGGCGGTGACCCGGGTGGCGTGCTGCGAGGCGTGCAGGGCCTGGATCCCGGAGCCGGTGCCCAGGTCGAGGGCGGAGCCGACCGGGGTGCGGACCGTGATCCCGGCGAGGGTGGTGGACGCGCCGCCGACCCCGAGGACCACCGCCTCCTCGCGGCTGCCGATGCCGCCGGCCCCGCCGACGGCGCAGCCGAGGTCGGAGACGATGAACCAGTCCTCGCCGGAGGGTCCGCCGTACGGGCGCACGTCGACCCGGGCGTGCACCTCGTCGCCCTCGCGGCGCAGCCAGCCGTCGGCGAGGGCGTCCTCGACGGGCAGCGCGGCCGCCGCGTGCACGTACGGCACCGGACGCTGGAGCAGGAACAGCCGGACGAGGGTGCTCAGCGGGCCGTCTCCGCGGGTGGCGCGCAGCGCGGGGACGGTCTCGCTGCGGGCGAGGGCGGCGTAGGCGGGGGCGCCGAGCAGGTCGAGCAGGCCGTCGGCGGTGAACCCGGCGGCGAGCAGGGCGGCGCGGAGCTCGGCGGCCCGGTGGGGCGTGGGAAGGCTGGTGGTACTCACAAGGCCCATTGTGTCGGCTCGCCCCGACGATGGGGCGACTTGTCCACAGGCCTGCCGGTGCGCGCGGATGCGGCGGGGGCCGGACTCCGGTGGGGAGCCCGGCCCCCGGCCGGCCGACTCCGGTCGGTCGGTTCCGGGGGTCCGGGGGCAGCCCCGGCCGGTCGGCTCCGGTCGGTCGGCCCCGCCGGTCGGCCCCGCCGGTCAGCTCTGGGCGGGGGCCGGCGCCCCGGCCGCCCCGGTGCGCTGGCAGCTCTTCTGGTTCTTCATCGCCTTGCCGAGCTCGCCCGACTGAAGCTTCGTCAGCGCCTCGTTGCCGCTGTTGCCGAGCTTGTCGAGCTCGCCCGCGATCTCCTTGAGCCCGTCGGCGAACTTCGCCTGGTCCTTGCTGTCGAGCCCGTCCACCTTGGTCTTCAGGTTCGCGTACGACCGGGAGATGGAGTTCAGCTCGGCGACGGCGTCGTCCTGCGTCTTCTTGCCGTCCTTGACCGGGGGGACCCCGGCGTCCTGCACGGCCTTGCCCATCGCCGCGTACGCCTGGGACATCGACTGGAAGGCCGCCGAGTCGGTCTTCTGGACCACGTCGGCCTTGCTCTGGTCGGTGGTCTCCTTCTGGATGGCCGCGTTGGCGTCCTCGATCTTCTTGACCTGGGGCTGCACCTGGTCGCAGACCTTCTTGGCCCAGTCGTTGACCTTCTTGTCGCCGTCGTCGCCGCAGCCGGACAGCACGAGTACCAGTACCGCACCGCCGGACACTGCGGCCATAAGCTTCTTGTTCACCGGATTGGTCCCTTCCAAGGCTCTCGGCCCCGGAAGATACACGCCCGTCCGCCGGGGACGCAGAAAGGCGGACGGACGGCGCGTCAGAGCGCACCGCCCGTCCGCCTTTCGGGCGCACGGCCTCCGGGTCAGGAAACGACCGCCGGGTCGGCCTGCTGGGCCACCCGCTCCGCGGCCCCGCCTTCGGCGTCGCCGACCGCGATACCTCGGCGCTTGGAGACGTACACCGCGCCGACGATGATCGTGAGCGCGATGATCGCGACCACCGCGCGGACCGCCGGGCTGGCGTCCTCGCCGTAGCTGAACTGCACCACCGCGGGGGCGATGAGCAGCGCCACCAGGTTCATGACCTTGAGCAGCGGGTTGATGGCCGGGCCGGCGGTGTCCTTGAACGGGTCGCCGACCGTGTCGCCGATGACGGTGGCGGCGTGGGCCTCGCTGCCCTTGCCGCCGTGGTGCCCGTCCTCGACCAGCTTCTTCGCGTTGTCCCAGGCGCCGCCGGAGTTGGCGAGGAACACGGCCATCAGGGTGCCGCAGCCGATCGCGCCGGCGAGGTAGGAGCCGAGGGCGCCGACACCGAGGGTGAAGCCGACCGCGATGGGGGCCATCACGGCGAGCAGGCCGGGGGTGGCCAGCTCGCGCAGGGCGTCCTTGGTGCAGATGTCCACGACGCGCCCGTACTCGGGCTTCTCGCTGTAGTCCATGATCCCGGGGTGCTCGCGGAACTGGCGGCGCACCTCGTAGACCACCGCGCCCGCGGAGCGGGAGACGGCGTTGATGGCGAGGCCGGAGAAGAGGAACACCACGGCGGCACCGAGGATCAGCCCGACGAGGTTGTTGGGCTGGGCGATGTCCAGGCTGAGGGCCATGTCCCCGGTCTTGACGCCGACCTCCTTGACCGCACCGGCGATCGCGTCGCTGTACGAGCCGAAGAGCGCGGCGGCGGCCAGCACGGCGGTGGCGATGGCGATGCCCTTGGTGATGGCCTTGGTGGTGTTGCCGACCGCGTCGAGGTCGGTGAGCACCTGGGCGCCCTCGCCCTCGACGTCGCCGGACATCTCGGCGATGCCCTGGGCGTTGTCGGAGACCGGGCCGAAGGTGTCCATGGCGACGATGACGCCGACGGTGGTGAGCAGGCCGGTGCCGGCCAGCGCCACGGCGAAGAGGGCCAGCATGATCGAGGTGCCGCCGAGCAGGAAGGCCCCGTAGACGCCGAGGCCGATCAGCAGGGCCGTGTAGACGGCGGACTCCAGGCCGACCGAGATGCCGGCGAGGACCACGGTCGCGGGACCGGTGAGCGAGGACTTGCCGATGTCCCGGACGGGACGCCGGTTGGTCTCGGTGAAGTAGCCGGTCAGCTGCTGGATGAGGGCGGCGAGCACGATGCCGATGGCGACGGCGACGAGCGCGAGGACCCGCGGGTCCCCGTCGTGGCCGGTGATGGCGGCCTCGGTGACGCCCTTCAGGTCCGCGTACGAGGACGGCAGGTAGGCGAAGACCGCGATGGCGACCAGCACCAGGGAGATCACGGCGGAGATGAAGAAGCCGCGGTTGATGGCGGTCATGCCGCTGCGGTCGGTCTGGCGCGGGGAGACGGCGAAGATGCCGATCATCGCGGTGACCACGCCGATGGCGGGCACGATCAGCGGGAAGGCCAGTCCCAGGTCGCCGAAGGCGGCCTTGCCGAGGATGAGCGCGGCGACCAGGGTGACGGCGTAGGACTCGAAGAGGTCCGCGGCCATGCCCGCGCAGTCGCCGACGTTGTCGCCCACATTGTCGGCGATGGTCGCGGCATTGCGCGGATCGTCCTCCGGAATGCCCTGCTCGACCTTGCCGACCAGGTCGGCGCCGACGTCGGCGGCCTTCGTGAAGATGCCGCCGCCGACACGCATGAACATCGCGATGAGCGCGGCGCCCAGGCCGAAGCCCTCCAGGACCTTCGGCGCGTCCGCGGCGTAGACGAGGACCACGCAGGAGGCGCCCAGCAGGCCGAGGCCCACTGTGAACATGCCCACCACGCCGCCCGTACGGAATGCGATCTTCATTGCCTTGTGCGCGACGGCCGTCAGGTCCTTCGCGGGTTCTCCCTCGCCGGGAGTGGCCTCGCGTGCGGCCGCGGCCACGCGGACATTCGCACGTACGGCCAGTCGCATGCCGATGTATCCGGTGGCCGCCGAGAACAGCGCGCCGACCAGGAAGAAGGCGGAACGCCCGGCCCGCTGGGACCAGTTGTCCGCGGGGAGCATGAACAGCAGGAAGAACACGACGACGGCGAATACGCCGAGGGTGCGCAACTGCCTGCCCAGATAGGCATTTGCGCCTTCCTGCACCGCGGCCGCGATCTTCTTCATGTTGTCGGTGCCTTCGTCGGCCGCGAGCACCTGGCGGACCAGGAGCTGGGCGACGACGAGTGCGGCCACGGCAACCGCCGCGATCACGATCACGATGAGCCGATTGTCATCGGTGAGTACTGCGGCTGCGAGCCCGGCATCGCGGGCTTGCGCGAGAGGGGTGAAGAGCCCCGTCATTCGTCCTCCTTGACGTGAAGAGCTCAAGATGTGGACGGATTGTAGGGAGCAGTTCCCGATCAAAACAGTACGCGGGAAACGGAATTGGCGAGCTCTCGCTCCTCAGCAATTGATCGTCGCGCCCCATTACCCTCGAAGGTGGTAATGGGGCAAAAGCATTGACGCCTGATCAATGATCTAGGTAAATGAAAAAAGACCCTGCTCAGCAGGGTCTTCAATAAGATCGGAATGTAGGACCGGAAACCCCTCCGCGGAAATGATCTCGGAGGAGAAAGCGATCTTTCAGGGAAGCTCCGGGGCGCCGGCCGCCGGCCAGCTCATCCGGATCACACCGCCGGACTCGCCGCTGGTGACCTCGTAGTCGTCGACGAGCCCGCTGATCACGGCGAGTCCCATGTCGTCCTCGCCTTCGGGGTCGGCCGCTGCCGCACCGCTGTCCGGGGCGCCGCCCGCGGCCGGGCCCGGCACCTCGTCGCCTACCTCGATGGAGAAGACCTTCTCCTCCTCGGTGAGCACCACTCGCACCGGCGCGGAGACCCCGCTGCCGCGGTGCAGCCCGACGGCGCGCGAGCAGGCCTCGCCGACGGCGAGCCTGACCTCGTCGAGCAGGGCTTCCTCCACCCCGGCCCGGCGCGCCACGGCGGCCGCCACCAGGCGGGCCGTCCGGACGTGTTCGGGCTGGGCGCTGAAACGGAGTTCAACGGTGGCCATGGGCTCCCCCTCGGACGTTCGGGCGTGCTGGGCAGGGGCCCCGGGCCTGGCCGGCCCGGTGCCCCGCTCTTCTGCTCCGGCTACTTCCGGTGAAAACGTCAGTCGGTGGCGCTGACGGCTTCGTCGACCGAGGTGTGGATGGGGAACACCTTGGTCAGGCCGGTGATGCGGAAGATCTTGAGAATGCGCTCCTGGTTGCAGACCAGGCGCAGGGAGCCCTCATGCGCGCGGACGCGCTTGAGACCACCCACGAGTACGCCGAGGCCGGTGGAGTCGAGGAAGTCCACCCGCTCCATGTCGACCACGAGGTGGTAGCTGCCGTCGTTCACCAACTCGACCAACTGCTCGCGCAGCTTGGGCGCGGTATACACATCAATCTCGCCACCGACCTCGACGACCGTGCGGTCGCCGACAGTGCGAGTCGACAGGGACAGGTCCACGGATCCTCCAGCACCTTGCTATCGAGCGGCGCCCCCCAGGGGCCTCCCCATCCGAAGGTAGGGGACGGATTGGCAGCCGCGATGGCATTCAATCACTTACCGGCAGGCGCGCACGACGCCTTCGGTCCATTGTCCTGCACGCCAGTGACACACTCGGTGGCGATGGCCAGCATTGAACCCCCCGGTCGGCCCACGGCGGCCGAGGACCCGCGACCTTCCCCCGGCACCGTCCTGGACCGGCTCTCACGGGGGCCGAACCGGGCTGCACGCGTCACCCATACGGAGCATTTGCCCCCTCGGGAGGGCCGCCATGCCGTCTGGCCGGATCGCATCCGAACAGATGTCGTGGCCGCCATCGGTCGGGCGGGCATCGCACACCCGTGGGCACACCAGGCCGCGGCGGCCGAGCTGGCCCTCGACGGGGAGTCGGTGGTCGTGGCCACCGGCACCGCCTCCGGCAAGTCCCTGGCCTATCTGGCACCGGTCCTGTCGGCCCTGGCCGACGGCGCCGAGGCCCCCAACGGCCGGGGCGCCACCGCCCTCTACCTGGCCCCCACCAAGGCCCTGGCCGCCGACCAGCGCCGGGCGGTACGGGAGCTCGCCGCGCCCCTGGGCAAGGCCGTCCGTCCCGCCGTCTACGACGGGGACACCCCGGTCGAGGAACGCGAATGGGTCCGCCAGTACGCCAACTACGTGCTCACCAATCCCGACATGCTGCACCGGGGGATACTCCCCGCCCACCCCCGCTGGTCCTCCTTCCTGCGCGCCCTGCGCTTCGTGGTCGTCGACGAGTGCCACACGTACCGCGGGGTGTTCGGCTCCCACGTGGCCCAGGTCCTGCGCCGCCTGCGCCGGCTCTGCGCCCGCTACGGGGCCGACCCGGTGTTCCTCCTCGCCTCCGCCACCGCGAGCGAGCCCGCGGTGGCCGCGCAGCGGCTCACCGGGCTGCCGGTCACGGAGGTCACCGACGACGCCTCCCCCCGCGGCGAGCTGGTCTTCGCCCTCTGGGAGCCCCCGCTCACCGAGCTGCACGGCGAGAAGGGCGCCCCGGTACGCCGCACCGCCACCGCCGAAACCGCCGACCTCCTCTCCGACCTGGCCGTGCAGGGGGTCCGCACGGTCGCCTTCGTCCGCTCCCGCCGGGGTGCGGAGCTGATCGCCCTGATCGCCCAGGAGCGGCTGGCCGCGGTGGACCGCTCCCTGCCGGGCCGGATCGCCGCCTACCGCGGGGGCTACCTGCCCGAGGAACGCCGGGCCCTGGAACGCGCCCTCCACTCGGGCGAGCTCCTCGGCCTGGCCGCGACCACCGCCCTGGAGCTGGGCGTGGACGTCTCCGGCCTGGACGCCGTCCTGATCGCCGGCTACCCGGGCACCCGGGCCTCCCTGTGGCAGCAGGCCGGCCGGGCGGGCCGCTCCGGCCAGGGCTCCCTGGCCGTGCTGGTCGCCCGCGACGACCCGCTGGACACGTACCTCGTGCACCACCCGGATGCACTGTTCCGGCGGCCGGTCGAGGCCACCGTGCTCGACCCCGACAACCCGTACGTGCTCGCCCCGCACCTGTGCGCGGCCGCGTCCGAGCTGCCCCTGACCGATGCCGACCTCGCCCTCTTCGGCCCTGCCGCCGCCGGTCTGCTGCCGCAGCTGGAGGCCGCGAAGCTGCTCCGCCGGCGGGCCACGGCCTGGCACTGGACCCGCCGCGAGCGGGCCGCGGACCTGACCGACATCCGGGGCGGCGGCGGCCGCCCGGTGCAGATCGTGGAGGCCGGCACCGGCCGCCTGCTGGGCACGGTGGACGAGTCCGCCTCCCACACCGCGGTCCACGACGGCGCCGTCCACCTCCACCAGGGCCGCACCTACCTGGTCAAACACCTGGACCTGGAGGATTCGGTCGCCCTGGTCGAGCAGGCGGACCCGCCCTTCTCGACCACGGCCCGCGACACCACCTCCATCGCGGTCCTGGAGACCGAGACGGAGATCGCCTGGGGCGACGCCCGGCTCTGCTACGGCTCGGTGGAGGTCACCAACCAGGTCGTCTCCTACCTGCGGCGCAAACTGATCACCGGCGAGGTGCTCGGCGAGGCCAAACTCGACCTGCCGCCCCGCACCCTGCGCACTCGGGCCGTGTGGTGGACGGTCACCGAGGACCAGCTCGACGCAGCCCGGATCAACCCGGAGATCCTCGGCGGCGCCCTGCACGCCGCGGAACACGCTTCCATCGGTCTCCTCCCCCTCTTCGCCACGTGCGACCGCTGGGACATCGGCGGCGTCTCCGTGCCGCTCCACCCGGACACCCTCCTTCCGACGGTCTTCGTCTACGACGGCCACCCCGGCGGGGCCGGCTTCGCCGAGCGCGCCTTCCACACCGCCCGCGCCTGGCTGACCGCGACCCGGGACGCGATCGCGGCCTGCGAGTGCGAGGCCGGCTGCCCGTCCTGCATCCAGTCCCCCAAGTGCGGCAACGGCAACGACCCCCTCCACAAGCGCGGCGCCGTCCGCCTCCTCACCCGCCTCCTCTCCGCGGCCCCACCGGAGCCGCCCTCACCCGAGCCCCCCGCTCAGCCCGCCCCTGCCTGACCGGCACGCGCACCGCGCCCGGGAGGCCGGGCCGCCCCGCGCCCGGGAGGCCGGGCCCCGCGCCCGGGAGGCCGGACCCCGCGCCCGGCGGACCCGGACCGGCGGCACCCGCGGCCGTGTCCGCCCCTGCCGGAACCACCCCCGTCGGGTCCCCCGGGTCCGCCCCCGTCGGGTCCCCCGGGTCCGCCGCCTCCGGGGGACCGGCGCGGGCACGGATCTCGGGGGTGAACGGGCCGGCCGGGGAGCGGGCCGCCACGTCGGCGATCTCGCCCGTCACCGCGCAGCGGACCAGCACCGCGGACTGCCCGCGGGCCACCCGGCCGGCCGCTGCGCAGGCCGCCCGCTCTCCGTCCTGCCAGCGGGCGGCCGCGGCGAGGGCAGCCAGATCGGCGGCGGAGGCCGCCTTGTGACGGGCCGCCACCACCTGGCCCAGCGTCAGCACCCCGCCGAACACCGCGCAGAGGACACAGGCCACCAGCACCGCCCACACACTGGCCGAGCCGCGCTCCCGGTCCACCCCGCGCCTCACGGCACCTCCCCCTCCCCCACCGCGTCCTCGGCGAGGGCCACCGCCTGCGCGCCCAGCCGCACCCGGAGGGCGCCCGGGCCGGGAGCGGGCGCCTCCACCCGCACCCGCCACAGCTCCCCGTCCCGCTCCAGCGCGATCCGGGCGCCCTCCGGCGCCGTCTCCCGGGCGATGGCGAGGGCCCGGCCGGCCGGCTCGGAGCGGGCCGCGGCCCGCGCCCCCGCCCGGGCGGCGTCCACGCAGCGGATCTGCGCGGCCGCCGCCATCAGGGCCCACACCAGCAGGGTCGCGAACACGACCAGCGCCGGGAGGACGAGCGCCGCCTCCGCCGTCACGTACCCCCGGTCAGAACGGCGCATCGAGTGCCTTCCCGATCGTCGCCTGCAAGGCCGCCGACACCGCCTCGCTCGTGACCACCTTGTAGAGCACCGCGGCGAACGCACACGCCGCGATGGTTCCCATCGCGTACTCCGAAGTCGACATCCCCCGGTCCTTCCCGGCACCCCGCCGGGCCGCCCGCAGCCTCCTCCCGAGCCACGCCCACGCCTTGGTCCGCATCCGCTTCTGCATGACAAGTCCTCCACTCCCGGTTCGTTCCGGATCCCTTGTGTTCCGGCATTCCGGCACCTGCCGGTACGGCAGCCGCCGGGTCCTTCCGTCCTCAGCGGCCGGAGAGCAGACCGGACGCGAGTCCGATCACCACCGGCGCCACCCCGACCGCCAGGAAGGCGGGCAGGAAGCACAGCCCCACCGGGGCCGTGATCAGCACGGCGGCCCGCTGGGCCCGGGTCAGGGCCGCCCGGGCACGCTCCTCGCGCAGGCCCGCGGCCAGCCGCGCGACCGGCTCGGCGGCCGGGGCCCCGGTCCGGGCCGCCCGCTCCAGGCAGGCGGCCAGCGGCCGCGCACCGGGTATCCCGGCGAGCCGGGCCCAGCCGTCGGCCGGTTCACCGCCCAGCCGGATCTCGGCCCCGGCCCTGGCCAGCTGCTCGCCCACCGGCCCGCCGAGCGACTCCCCGACCACCTCCGCGGCCTCCCGGGGACCCGCGCCCGCCGCCAGGCAGGCCGCCAGCAGATCGGCGGCCAGCGGAAGCTGACGGGCCGCCTCCACGGGATCCGGCCGGCCCTCCGGCGGCCGGGCGGCCCGGGCGCGGTGCAGCAGCCAGCCGGCCCCGGCACCGGCGAGTACGCCCCACACTCCGCCGAGCAGCAGCCAGCCGAGGGCCACCGCTCCCGGCAGCACCCACCAGGGCCGCCGCCCGGCCGCACGCCGCACCCCGGAGAACCGCCTGCGTCCCGGCGGCGGGTCCGGCGACAGCAGCCGCCGCGACCTGCGGCGGGCCGCCCGCTCCCGGAACGGCACGGCGACCAGCCACACCGCTCCCAGGACCGCGGCGGGCAGCCACACCGGCAGCCACACCGGCGGCCAGGCCGCGGCCGCCGGCCCGGTCACGACCGCTCCCCCGTCCGCACGATCCGCCAGGCCCAGGCCAGCCCCAGGCCCTCCAGCGCCAGCCCCGCACCCAGGCAGCCCAGGCCCAGCGGGGTGTGCAGCAGCACCCGCAGCGGTCCGGCCCCGAGGGCCGTGCCGATCAGCAGCGCCACCACCGGCAGCAGGGCCAGCACCACCGCAGTGGACCGGGCCCCCGCCAACTGGGCCCGCAGCGCCTCCCGCTGGTCCCGCTCGGCGCGCAACGCCCGCTCCAGGCGGTCCAGTCCGGCCGCGAGTCCCGCGCCCCCGTCCACCGAGACCTGCCAGCAGGCCGCCAGCCCGGCCAGTCCCGCCGCGCCGGGTTCCCGGGCCGCCTGCCGCAGTGCCTCCGGCACGTCCCCGCCGAACGCAGCCGCCGCGAGCACGGCCGCATCCGCGGGCCCCGGGCCGCCCCGGTCCTCCGCCGCCTCCCGCAGGGCGGCGGTCAGCGCCTGCCCCGGCTGGAGGCCGGCCCGCAACTCCCCGGCCACGGCCGCGCACACGGCCACCACCTCGGCGGCCCGCTCCCGGCGCCGGGCCGCCGCCTCCCGGGCCCGCAGCCACCGGCGCACCAGTACGACGGCCAAGCCCCCGCCCAGCAGCGGGATCAGGGACTCCGTCAGCCCGGCCAGCACGGCGCCGGCCACCAGGCAGGCCCACTCCCGCCGTCCGAGGGCCCAGGCCCGCAGCCGTCCGGCCCGGGCCTGCCAGGCCTCGCGCGGCTCGGGCACCGGGCCGGCCGCGCCGCCCGCCGGGAGCAGCCGGGCCCGCCGGGCGGTGCCGTCCCGGCCGCCGGCCTGCCACAGCAGGCCCGCGCACAGGACCGCCAGGAGCGCCGGCAGGGCGCCCGTCGCCCCCGCCGCGGTCACCGCGCACCTCCGAGCAGCGCTTCCAGTCGCTCCCAGCCCCGCTCGGGGGTGAATCCGCCGGCCGCCCAGCGCAGCGCGGGCACCGTCACGACCAGGCCCGCCGGGTCACGCTCCAGAACGTGCACCTCCGCCACGCGGCGCCGCCCGGTGCGGTCCCGTACGAGGTGGACGACCACGGACAGGGCCGCCGCCAACTGGCTGTGCAGTGCGGCCCGGTCCAGCCCGGCCGCCATGCCCAGCGCCTCCAGCCGGGCCGGCACGTGCGCCGCCGCATTGGCGTGCACCGTCCCGCACCCGCCCTCGTGGCCGGTGTTGAGCGCCGCGAGCAGGTCGGCGACCTCCGCACCCCGCACCTCACCCACGACCAGCCGGTCGGGCCGCATCCGCAGGGCCTGCCGGACCAGGTCCGCGAGGGTGACCAGCCCGGCCCCCTCCTGGTTGGCGGGGCGGGTCTCCAGCCGCACCACGTGCGGATGGTCGGGGCGGAGTTCGGCGGAGTCCTCCGCGAGGACGATCCGCTCGCCGGGCCCCACGAGCCCGAGGAGGGCGCTGAGGAGGGTGGTCTTGCCGGTGCCGGTGCCTCCGCTGATGACGAAGGACAGCCGGGCCTCGACGAGGGCGTGCAGCACCCGCTGTCCGCCCGGCGGCAGGGTTCCGGCGTCCACCAGCTCGTCGAGGGTGAAGGCCCGCGGCCGCACGACCCGCAGGGAGAGGCAGGCGGATCCCACGGCCACCGGCGGCAGCACCGCGTGCAGCCGGGTGCCGTCGGGGAGCCGGGCGTCCACCCAGGGCCGGGCGTCGTCCAGCCGCCGCCCGGCGACCGCGGCGAGCCGCTGGGCCAGCCTGCGCACGGCCTCGGCGTCGGCGAACCGCACCCGGGCCGGCTCCAGCCCGCCGCCGCGGTCCACCCACACCCGGTCCGGCGCGGCCACGAGCACGTCGGTGACCTCGGGGTCGGCCAGCAGCGGTTCCAGGGGGCCCGCCCCGACCAGTTCGGAGCGCAGTTCGCGGGCGACTCCGAGCACTTCGGCGTCCCCGAGCAGCCGCCCGCGGGCCCGCAGCGCGGCGGCGACCCGGGCCGGGGTGGGTTCGGCCCCGCTCTCGGCGAGGTGCTGCCGCACGGCGTCGAGCAGCCCGGCGCTCATGCCGCACCCGCCCCGGCGGTGGCACGGGTCCAGAACTCCGTGCAGAACCGGGCGAGGGGTCCGCGCCGCCGGGCGCCCGGGGGCTCCCCGCCTTCGAGGGCTTCGCGCAGGCCCGGTTCGGGCGGCAGCTCTCCGGCGAGGGGGAGTTTCAGCAACCGGGCGACGGAGTCGGGGTCCAGGCCGGGCGGGTAGGGGCCGCGCACCACCACCCGCAGGTCGCGGGCGACCATGGCGGCCGCCCCGGCGACCCGGCTGGCGGCGGCGACCGCGCGCAGCGTGGCCGGGACCACGAGGAGGGCGAGGTCCAGTTGGGCGAGGGCCTCGCCGGCGCCCTCGTCGATGCGGCGGGGCAGGTCGACCACGACGATCCCGCCGCGCCTGCGGGCCGCGGCGAGGACGGACCTCATGGCCGCGGGCGGGACGACCACCCGGTCGCCGCGGTCCCAGCTCAGCACCCGCAGGGAGTGGAGTTCGGGGAGGGATTCGGCCAGGGCTCCGGCACCGACCCGGCCGCGGGAGGCGGCGAAGTCGGGCCAGCGCAGGCCCTCGGCGCTCTCGCCGCCGAGCAGGACGTCCAGTCCGCCGCCGAGCGGGTCCCCGTCGATCAGCATGGTCTGCTCCCCGGCCCGGGCGGCGGTGACCGCGAGGGCGCAGGCGAGGGTGGAGGCGCCGGCGCCGCCGCTGCCGCCGATCACTCCGACGGCGAGGGCCGGGCGGCCGGCGCCTTCGGCGACATCGGCGATCCGGTCCACCAGCCAGGCTTCGTGCTCGGGGAGCCGCAGGACCCGCTCGGCGCCGATCTCGACGGCCTGCCGCCAGACCCGCGGGTCGTCCTGGTCCCGGCCCACGAGGAGCACCCCCGGGCGGCGCGGGGCGCCGCGGACCCGGCCCGCGGCGTCGTCGCCGACCAGGACCAGGGGAGCCCGCCCCCAGCCCGGACCGGCCCCGGCCCGGCCGCCGGACGCCCCGTCCGCGTGCTCCCCCGCACTGGCGTCACCGGAACCGCCACCGCCACCATCGGAGCCCCCACCGGAACCGCCACCACCGGAGCCTCCCCCGCTGCCGGCGGAACCCCCGCCGCCGCCTCCGGATTCCGTGGCGGAGCCCTGGCCTCCGGGGCCGTACGGTGTTTGCTCCGGCACCGCATGGTGCACGGACGGCTCGGCTCCGGCCGCGGCGCAGAGCCGCAGCAGGTCGTCGAGGAGGTCGGGGTCCTCGGTGATGATCAGCGGCGCGCCGGTGCGCACCGCCTCGGGAGCCGTCCGGCCCCACTGTCCACTCGTCTCACGCGACTTCGATCGGGACACGATCTCCGCCCCCTTCTCACTGCAAATCCCAAGACCGCGGACTTCGCGGCCGGAATCACCGTGCAGGGATCCGGAAAAAGATGTGGATCTTGCTCGAAATCTGTGGACAGTGCAGAAGCTGTGAATAACTTGGTCACTCTTTACGGCGACTTCCGGAGCGCACCGGAACCATCACCCACCGTCACGGAGTCGGACAGGGTGAGGGCGCCCGCATCGGGAGCCGTACGAGTGGAGGAGGGGACATGCGAGCGATTGCAGGCCCCGCAGGAGCGGACGCATATGCGTCCGGACATGCGACGACCCCCGCCGGGGGGGAGAGCGGGGGTCGTCCCCACGGTCCGACTCGGGGGGGGAGGAGCCAGACCGGGTTAGCACGGTCGCGAACGATCCGTGACTTCCATGGTGTACCCGAAGGCCTTCTCAGGCAAACCCACACGCCACACTTTACGCCGAATGGTTGGCGCATATGCTCGGGGCGTGGAAAACCACTCCTTGCCCCGCACAGCCGCCTTCTTCGATCTGGACAAGACGGTCATTGCGAAGTCGAGCGCGCTGACCTTCAGCAAGTCCTTCTACCAGGGCGGGCTGATCAACCGCCGCGCCGTACTGCGCACCGCGTACACGCAGTTCGTCTTCCTGGCCGGCGGCGCCGACCACGACCAGATGGAACGCATGCGCGAGTACCTCTCCGCCCTCTGCAAGGGGTGGAACGTGCAGCAGGTGCAGGAGATCGTGGCCGAGGCGCTGCACGACCTCATCGACCCGATCATCTACGACGAGGCGGCCTCCCTCATCGAGGAGCACCACACGGCCGGCCGTGACGTGGTGATCGTCTCCTCCTCGGGCGCCGAGGTGGTCGAGCCGATCGGCGAGATGCTCGGCGCCGACCGGGTCGTGGCCACGCGCATGGTCGTCGGCGAGGACGGCTGCTTCACCGGCGAGATCGAGTACTACGCCTACGGCCCGACCAAGGCCGAGGCCGTGCGGCAGCTCGCCGAGTCGGAGGGCTACGACCTGGCGCGCTGCTACGCGTACAGCGACTCGATCACCGACGTCCCCATGCTGGAGGCCGTCGGACACCCGCACGCGGTCAATCCGGACCGCGCGCTGCGCCGCGAGGCCGTGGCCCGGGACTGGCCCGTGCTGGTCTTCAACCGGCCGGTGCGGCTCAAGCAGCGGCTGCCCGGGCTGTCCATGCCGACGCGCCCCGCACTGGTCGCCGCGGCCGCGGTGGGCGCCGCCGCGGCCACGGCGGGCCTGGTCTGGTACGCCAGCCGGCGCCGCGCGGGCCTCGCGGCCGCGACGGGCTGACAAGCGGGGCGACGGGCGGGCCGACACCCGGCGCACCCCCTCCGACCTGCACCGACGCACCCCTGTCCGATTCCTTCCGATCGTCCCGGAAAGTAAAGAAGTGCGGCCAGGGGTTCCGCTTGTGTCCGATCGGAGGTACAAAGGATTCACGGCCCGCGAGACCTAAGGACATCCGAGAGGATCATCTTTAAGAACGCAGCAAGGCCCCACGGACCGAAGCATGAACGCCGAGCACCCACGCGACGTCGACCCGTCGATTACGGGCCAGCCGCACCAGGCCACGGGCAAAGTTCCCGGCCTGATGGGCAACTATCGAGGACGCTTGGTAACTGGGCGTGAATGCCAGCGGCGACACCATGAGCGAGACGGTGTCGCCGCAACCCTTTTCCGGCCCCGGGCCAGCGCCCGGGGCCTTCCGGCAGCCTCAGGCCGCCCCGCGCTGGAGCGCCTCGCAGACCGCCGTGGACTCGCGCACCCCGAGTTCGACCGCGCGGCCGCAGTGCGCGATCCAGGCCGCCATCCCCTCCGCGGTTCCGGAGACGTAGCCGTCGAGGGCCGCCGCGTACGCCTCCCGGCCCAGTTCCGCGTGGCCGACCTCGGCCGGGCAGATCGCCTTGGGGTCCAGCCCGCTGCCGATCAGCACGATCCGCTCCGCGGCCCGCGCCACCAGCCCGTTGTACGAGCCGAAGGGGCGCAGCGCGATCAGCTCGCCGTGCACCACCGCGGCCGTGACCAGCGCGGGAGCCGAACTCCCGGCGAGCAGCAGGCCCGCCAGGCCGTCCAGCCGGCCCGCCACCTCGTGGGCGTCCGGCAGCGGCAGGCCGATCAGCGGCTCGTCGACCGGCTCGCCCGCGAGCCGCGGCCGGCCCACCGAGTCCTCCGCGGCCCCCTTGCCGGCGGCGACGAGGTGCAGCCGGGCCAGGACGCGCAGCGGGGACTGCCGCCAGATGCTCAGCAGCTGGCCGGCCTCGGCGGTCAGGCGCAGGGCGGCGCCCACGGTCCGGTCCTCGGCGTCCGCGCCGAAGTCGGTGCGCCGGCGGACCTCTTCGAGCGCCCAGTCCGCCCCGGACAGCGCGGCGCTGCCGCGGGCCCCGCGCAGCGCGGCCTCGGAGGTGATCTCCGCGCTGCGGCGGCGCATCACGCGGTGCCCGTAGACCCGGTCCACGGCCTTGCGCACGGAATCCACGGACTCGGCGACGCCCGGCAGGGAAGCCAGAGCGGCCAGGGGATCGGCAGACGTACTCATAGGTAGGGAGCCTACGCACCCATAGCAGCCGCCCCACGTTGGAGTGGTCTTCTTCACTCACCTCGACCGCAGTGCGCGAGCAGGCCGCTACGCTTGGTGAACATGAAGATCGCTTTCGTAGGGAAGGGCGGCAGCGGCAAGACGACGCTGTCCTCCCTCTTCATCCGCCACCTCGCAGCCGCTGCAGCCCCCGTCGTCGCGGTGGACGCCGACATCAACCAGCACCTGGGGGCCGCGCTCGGCCTCGACCCCGCGGCCGCCGCGGAACTCCCCGCCCTGGGCGCGCACCTGCCGCTCATCAAGGACTACCTGCGCGGCTCGAACCCCCGGATCTCCTCCGCCGAGACCATGATCAAAACCACCCCGCCCGGCACCGGCTCGCGGCTGCTGCGGGTGGTCGAGGACAACCCCGTCTACGCGACCTGCGGCCGCCGGATCGCGCTGGACGGCGGGCCCGTCCTGCTCATGGCCACCGGGCCGTTCACCGAGGCGGACCTCGGGGTGGCCTGCTACCACTCGAAGGTCGGCGCGGTGGAGCTGTGCCTGAACCACCTGGCGGACGGCCGGGACGAGTACGTCGTGGTGGACATGACCGCGGGTTCGGACTCCTTCGCCTCGGGCATGTTCACCCGCTTCGACATGACCTTCCTGGTCGCCGAGCCCACCCTCAAGGGCGTGTCGGTCTACCGCCAGTACAAGGAGTACGCCCGGGACTTCGGGGTCGCGCTCAAGGTGGTCGGGAACAAGGTGCAGGGCCAGGACGACCTGGACTTCCTGCGCGCGGAGGTCGGCGAGGACCTGCTCGTGGCCCTGGGCCACTCGGACTGGGTGCGGGCGATGGAGAAGGGCCGCCCGGCCGCTTTCGAGCTGCTGGAGGCGGGGAACCGCCTGGCGCTGCAGACCCTGCAGGACGCGGTGGACGCGCGCTACCCGCTGCGCGACTGGGAGCGGTACACCGAGCAGATGGTCCACTTCCACCTGCGCAACGCCGAGAGCTGGGGCAACGCGAAGACCGGGGCCGACCTGTCGGCGCAGGTGGACCCCGGCTTCGTACTGCGCGAGGAGCCGGCCGCGGTCAGTCCTCCTCGCTCCGCCCTGCCTGCTCCGCAGCCGGCTTGACGGCCGCCGGCGCCGCGGGAGCGGCGGGCTTGGCGGCCGGACCGGCCGTCATGAACTTCGCCCAGCCCTCCTTCGGCGCCTCGCCGACCTCAAGGGTGCGCAGCCACTCCAGGACCTTCGGGTCCTGGGCGTCCAGCCAGTCGGCGAGCTCCCGGAAGGGCACGCAGCGGACGTCCTTCTGGGTGCAGACGCCCTTGATGGTCTCCTCGACGGCGCGCATGTAGGTGCCGCCGTTCCAGGACTCGAAGTGGTTGCCGATGATCAGCGGTGCGCGGTTGCCCTGGTAGGCCCGGTCGAACGCCTTCAGCAGGCCGTCGCGCATCTGGTCGCCCCAGTAGCGGTGCTGGGAGGGGTCGCCCTGCGAGGTCGTGCCCGACTGGTTGACCATGTAGTTGTAGTCCATGCTCAGCGTCTCGAAGGCGCGGCCGGGCATGGGGACGAGCTGGAGCGGCAGGTCCCACAGGCCGGCGGTGCGCTGGGGCCAGACCTGCTTGCTGATGCCGCTGGAGTCGTAGCGGAAGCCCATCTGCTTCGCCGCGAGCATGAAGTTCTTCTGGCCCTCCAGGCAGGGGGTCCGGGCGCCGATGAGCTCCTTGTCGTAGTCGAAGGGCAGCGCCTTCTCCTTCTGGAGGCCGGAGTTGGTCTTCCAGTTCTTGACGAAGGACTTGGCCTGGTTGATCTCGCTCTTCCACTCCTCGACCGACCAGGTGCCGACCCCGCCTTCGGGGCCGCAGAAGTGGCCGTTGAAGTGGGTGCCGATCTCGTTGCCTTCGAGCCAGGCGCCGCGCAGCTGGGCGGCGGTGTCCTTGATGCCCTTGAGGTCGCCGAAGCCGATGTCGGAGCGGCCGGGGCCGTGCTGCGGGGCGCGGTACAGGTCCCGCTTCTCCTCGGGCAGCATGTAGACGCCGCTGAGGAAGTAGGTCATGCGGGCGTTGTGCTTCCTGCCCACTTCGCGGAAGTGCGAGAAGAGCTGCTGGCTGTCCTCGCCGGCCCCGTCCCAGGAGAAGACGACGAACTGCGGGGGCTTCTCCCCGGGGGCGAGGCGGGTGGCGGTCGCGACGTTGGGCTGGCCGCCGGTGTACGAGGTCGAGCCGTCGCCGATGAGCCGGAGCACGCTGCCCGGTGCGACCGGGGCGGCGGCGCCCTTGGGCGGTGCGGCGCGCTTGGCGCCGGGGTGCCCGGCGGGGCCGCCGGGGCCGGAACAGCCGGCTGCGGCCATGACGAGTGCCGTGGCGGCGAGGCCGCCGGCGATCTTCTTCGAGGCGGCCATCCGCCCACCCTCTTCCTTGCAGGTCCGTCCGCGGTCGCCCGGGTCGGTCCGTCCGCGGTCGTCCGGGTCGGTGGTGCTGCCGACCCGGCGGGAGGCTGCAAGGTCGCACGAGGGTGCGATCCAAATACGTATGACAAGCCGTAAAAAATGCCTATTCACCCATGGGAGTCAAACGGTAGCCCGATTGCCCCTTTCCTCCTTCCCTCTTCTTTACTCTGCATTACGATCCGTTTACCGACTGTTGATACTCCCGCCGCTCGCCCCCTGCTTCGGAGGAGACGGGAACCATGCCCCCACGCATCAACCGCTCGCCCCTCGCCGCGGATCTCTCCGCTTCCGTGGCCGTGTTCCTGATCGCGCTGCCGCTCTCCCTCGGCATCGCCCTGGCCACCGGAGCCCCCCTGCAGGCAGGGCTGGTGGCCGCGGCGGCCGGCGGGATCGTGGCCGGACGCCTGGGCGGCGCGCCGCTCCAGGTCAGCGGCCCCGCCGCCGGGCTCACCGTGGTCACCGCCGAGCTCATCCAGCGGTACGGCTGGCGCACCACCTGCGCCATCACCGTGCTGGCCGGGGTGGCCCAGCTCGGCCTGGCCGCACTGCGCACCGCCCGGTCCGCCCTGGCGGTCAGTCCCGCCGTGGTCCACGGCATGCTCGCGGGCATCGGCGTGACCATCGCCCTGGCCCAGCTGCACATCGTGCTCGGCGGCAGCCCGCAGAGCTCCGCGGTGGACAACGTGCTCGGTCTGCCCGGCCAGTTGGCCGACCCGCACCCGATGGCCCTCGCCATGAGCGCGCTGACCCTGCTGGTGTTCCTCGGGTGGCCGCGGATCCCGGGGCGGACCGGCGAGGCCCTGCGGAAGGTCCCCGCCGCCCTCGCGGCCGTGGCCGCCGCCACCGCCGTCGCTGCGCTCGCCGGGCTCAGCCTGCCGCGGGTGGACCTGCCCTCCTGGAGCAGCCACGCCCTGCCGGGGCTGCCCGAGGGGCCGGTGCTGGGCATCCTCGCGGGCGTCCTGACCCTCACCCTGGTCGGCAGCGTGGAGTCCCTGCTCTCGGCAGTGGCCACGGACAAGCTGATCGCCGCCGAGCGGCGCACCGCCGACCGTCCTCGGCGCGCCGACCTCGACCGCGAGCTGCGCGGCCAGGGCGCCGCGAACATCGTCTCGGGAGCCCTCGGCGGGCTGCCCGTCACCGGGGTCGCCGTCCGCAGCGTGGCCAACGTCAAGTCCGGGGCGGTCAGCAGGCGCTCGTCGATCCTGCACGGCTTCTGGGTGCTGCTGGCAGCGGCCGTCATGGTGCCGGTGCTGGACCTGATCCCGCTGGCCTCGCTCGCCGCGCTGGTGATGGCGGTGGGCGTGCAGATGGTGAACATCACCCACATGCGCAGCGTCACCCGGCACGGCGAGGTGGGGGTGTACGCGGCGACCACGGTCTTCGTGGTCCTGCTGGGCGTGCTGGAAGGGGTGGCGATCGGCATCACGGCCGCGGTCGTGGTCGCCCTGCACCGGCTGTCCCGTACGCGGATCACGCAGGAGGTGCGGGACGGGGTGCACCACGTGCGGGTGCGCGGCCAGCTGACCTTCCTCGCGGTGCCGCGGCTCAGCCGGGTCCTGCTCCAGCTCCCGCCGGACGCACAGGTGGTGGTCGAGCTCGACGGGTCCTTCATGGACCACGCGGCGTACGAGACCCTCCAGGACTGGCAGGACTCGCACCGGGCGCACGGCGGCACGGTCGAGGTGACGGGCCGCTCCGGGGCCAGGCTGGCCGAGCCGGCGCGGGGCCCGCGGGGTGCGCACCAGTGCTGCCGGCCGTGGACCCCCTGGCAGAACCACTGCGACCACCGCAGGGACGAGGTGGCCGCGGAGGCGCCCCGGCGCGGGGCCGGCCGGCTGGCCTCCGGAATCAACGCCTTCCAGCGGGACACCGCCCCCCATGTGCGCGGTGAGCTCGAACGGCTGGCCCGCGAGGGTCAGCGCCCCTCCCAGCTCTTCCTGACCTGCGCCGACTCCCGCCTGGTCACCAGCATGATCACGGCAAGCGGTCCGGGGGACCTCTTCACGGTCCGCAACGTCGGGAATCTGGTGCCGCTGCCCGGTGCCGAGGCGGGCGACGACTCGGTGGCGGCGGCGATCGAGTACGCGGTGGACGTGCTGGAGGTGGACACCATCACGGTCTGCGGGCATTCGGGCTGCGGGGCCATGCAGGCCCTGCTCAATTCCGGCCCGGACGCCCCGGACGCCCCCGCCACCCCGCTGCGGCGCTGGCTGCGGCACGGGCTGCCCAGCCTGGAGCGGATGCGCAGCCGGCACGAGCCGTGGGCCAGGATCGCGGGGCGGATGCCGGCCGATGCGGTCGAGCAGCTCTGCCTGACGAACGTGGTCCAGCAGCTGGGGCACCTGCGGGCCCACGAGTCGGTGGCCCGGCGGCTCGCCGAGGGCACCCTCGAACTGCACGGAATGTACTTCCACGTGGGCGAGGCCCAGGCCTATCTGCTCACCGAAGGTGACGGTTTTTTCGACAACCACGTCTTCGACCAGGTGACCCCGGAGGCCGGACCGGCTGAGTCCGCATGCGGCCCGATGCCCTCCGTACGCGGCCCGGAGCAGCGGGGACCGGCGGATTTGCGCCATTCGGCGCTCGAAGAGGCACCTGCGTGAACCTGCGCGCGTCCTGATCCGTGAGACCGTATGGCCCCTTCCCGCACCCTGCAGCGGGGAGGGGCCGTCCGCATGCGCGGGAGCCCGCGATCTCAATAGGTCTAAACCAATTTCCGGTTACCCCTTGTCACCTGGGCATCTGACTGATGAGCTATGCCCGGGACACAACGGACACCCTGGGAAAGGGAGATGTCGTGAGCAACGAAAGCCTGGCCAACCTGCTCAAGGAGGAGCGGCGGTTCGCGCCGCCCGCCGATCTGGCCGCCGAAGCCAACGTGACGGCCGAGGCATACGCACAGGCCTCGGCAGACCGGCTGGGCTTCTGGGCCGAGCAGGCCCGCCGGCTGACCTGGGCCACCGAGCCGACCGAGACCCTCGACTGGACCAACCCGCCCTTCGCCAAGTGGTTCGCCGACGGCAAGCTGAACGTCGCCTACAACTGCGTGGACCGGCACGTCGAGGCAGGGCACGGCGACCGCGTCGCCATCCACTTCGAGGGCGAGCCCGGCGACAGCCGCGCGATCACCTACGCCGAGCTCAAGGACGAGGTCTCCAAGGCCGCCAACGCCCTGACCGAGCTGGGCGTCCAGGCCGGCGACCGGGTCGCGGTCTACCTGCCGATGATCCCCGAGGCGGTCGTCGCGATGCTCGCGTGCGCCCGCGTCGGCGCCGCGCACTCCGTGGTCTTCGGCGGCTTCTCCGCCGACGCCGTGGCCTCCCGCATCCAGGACGCCGACGCCAAGCTCGTCATCACCGCCGACGGCGGCTACCGCCGCGGCAAGCCCTCGGCGCTCAAGCCCGCCATCGACGAGGCCGTGGCCCGCTGCCCGCAGGTCGAGCACGTCCTCGTGGTGCAGCGCACCGGCCAGGACACCGCCTTCACCGAGGGCCGCGACGTCTGGTGGCACGAGCTGGTGGGCCGCCAGTCCGCCGAGCACACCCCGCAGGCCTTCGACGCCGAGCACCCGCTGTTCATCCTCTACACCTCGGGGACCACGGGTAAGCCCAAGGGCATCCTGCACACCTCCGGCGGCTACCTGACCCAGGCCGCGTACACCCACCACGCCGTCTTCGACCTCAAGCCGGAGACCGACGTCTACTGGTGCACCGCCGACATCGGCTGGGTCACCGGGCACTCCTACATCGTGTACGGCCCGCTGGCCAACGGCGCCACCCAGGTCATGTACGAGGGCACCCCGGACACCCCGCACCAGGGCCGGTTCTGGGAGGTCGTGCAGAAGTACGGCGTCACGATCCTCTACACCGCGCCGACGGCCATCCGTACGTTCATGAAGTGGGGAGACGACATCCCCGCCAAGTTCGACCTGTCCAGCCTGCGCGTGCTCGGTTCGGTCGGCGAGCCGATCAACCCGGAGGCCTGGGTCTGGTACCGCGAGCACATCGGCGGCGGCCGCTGCCCGATCGTGGACACCTGGTGGCAGACCGAGACCGGCGCCATGATGATCTCGCCGCTCCCCGGCGTCACCGAGACCAAGCCCGGCTCCGCGCAGCGCGCGCTGCCCGGCATCTCGGCCACCGTCGTGGACGACGAGGCTAACGAGGTGCCCAACGGCGGTGGCGGCTACCTGGTCCTGACCGAGCCGTGGCCCTCGATGCTGCGCACCATCTGGGGTGACGACCAGCGGTTCATCGACACGTACTGGTCCCGTTTCGAGGGCAAGTACTTCGCGGGCGACGGGGCGAAGAAGGACGAGGACGGCGACATCTGGCTGCTCGGCCGCGTGGACGACGTGATGCTGGTGTCCGGCCACAACATCTCCACCACCGAGGTCGAGTCGGCCCTCGTCTCGCACCCGTCCGTGGCCGAGGCGGCCGTCGTGGGCGCCGCCGACGAGACCACGGGGCAGGCGATCGTCGCGTTCGTGATCCTGCGCGGCACCGCCTCCGAGGGCGAGGGGCTGGTGGCGGACCTGCGCAACCACGTGGGTGCCACCCTGGGGCCGATCGCCAAGCCCAAGCGGATCCTGCCGGTCCAGGAGCTCCCGAAGACCCGCTCCGGCAAGATCATGCGCCGTCTGCTGCGCGATGTCGCGGAGAACCGCGAGCTGGGCGACGTCACCACCCTGACCGACTCCTCGGTCATGGACCTGATCCAGACCAAGCTGCCCGCCGCCGCCAGCGAGGACTGAGACCGGGCCCGTACGGGCCGTCCCGGGAGGGGCATCCGGCAGCGCGCCGGATGCCCCTTTCGCGCTTAAAGTGATGATCACCGGATACGTCCTTGCGCACCCCCTGTAAAGTGTTAAAAGCGTAAAGAAATATCTCAGGGTGCGCCGGGAAGTCTGGTCGGCAACTGCTTCTGCCATGCCATGCCGTCCAACTCCCCCCGGAGGTGCCTCCACGTGGCCGCGCCCAGCCGCACCGACCAGCAGCAGAACCGCAAGTTCCTCGGCAGGCTGTCCCTGCCCGAGCGGCGGTTCGTGGCCAACGCCCTGCGCGCCGAGACCGTCGGCGGGGTCCTGCTCCTCGCGGCCGCCATCGCCGCCCTCCTGTGGGCGAACATCCCCGCACTGACG
Organism: Streptomyces sp. NPDC030809; assembly: GCF_055572195.1. Classification (NCBI taxonomy): domain Bacteria; kingdom Bacillati; phylum Actinomycetota; class Actinomycetes; order Kitasatosporales; family Streptomycetaceae; genus Streptomyces; species Streptomyces sp. NPDC030809. Next base: position 43,247 of record NZ_JBVIDV010000031.1, on the reverse strand, counting down.
GACAGCTACGACAGCGTCCGCAGCTTCCACCTCGGCCCCGGCTCCCTCGGGCTCGACCTCTCGCTCCAGCACTGGGCGGCCGACGGCCTGCTCGCCGTCTTCTTCTTCGTCGCCGGCATCGAGCTCAAACGCGAACTGGTCGCCGGGGACCTGCGCGACCCCAAGGCGGCGGTCCTGCCGGTCATCGCGGCGATCTGCGGCATGGCCGTCCCCGCCCTCGTCTACACCCTCGTCAACGTCACCGGCGGCGGCTCGCTCGGCGGCTGGGCGGTCCCGACCGCCACCGACATCGCCTTCGCCCTCGCCGTCCTCGCGGTCATCGGCACCTCGCTGCCCTCGGCCCTGCGCGCCTTCCTGCTGACCCTGGCCGTGGTCGACGACCTCTTCGCCATCCTGATCATCGCGGTCTTCTTCACCAGCGAGATCGACTTCGCGGCCCTGGGCGGCGCGGTGGTGGGCCTGGTGCTCTTCTGGTACCTGCTGCGCAGGCGGGTGCGCGGCTGGTACGTGTACGTCCCGCTGGCGCTCGTGATCTGGGGCCTGATGTACAACAGCGGGGTCCACGCCACCATCGCGGGCGTGGCCATGGGCCTGATGCTCCGCTGCACCCGCCAGGACGGGGAGGAGCACTCCCCCGGCGAGCACATCGAGCACCTGGTCCGGCCGCTCTCGGCCGGGCTCGCGGTGCCCCTCTTCGCGCTGTTCTCCGCAGGGGTCTCGCTCTCCGACGAGTCCATCGGACAGGTCTTCACCCGGCCCGAGACCCTCGGCGTGGTCCTCGGCCTGGTCCTCGGCAAGACCGCCGGCATCTTCGGGGGCACCTGGCTCGCGGCCCGCTTCACCCGGGCCGAGCTCAACGAGGACCTCGCCTGGCCGGACGTGCTGGCGGTGGCCTCCCTGGCCGGCATCGGCTTCACGGTCTCCCTGCTGATCGGCGAACTCGCCTTCGACGGCGATCCGGTGCTCACCGACGAGGTCAAGGCCGCCGTCCTCTTCGGCTCCCTGATCTCGGCGGTCGTCGCCGGAACCATGCTCAAGATCCGCAACAGCCGGTACCGGAAGCTCACCGAGGACGAGGAGCGGGACGAGGACCTCGACGGCATCCCGGACGTGTACGAGCAGGACAACCCCGAGTACCACCTGCGGATGGCCCGCATCCACGAGGAGAAGGCCGCGGACCACCGCAGGCGTGCGGAACTCGCAGCCGGGTCCCGCACCGGCGGCGAAGGTCCGGCATGATCTGACAGCAGACCGGATTCGTTGACGGACAGTCGAACAGAGGGAGAGACCGATGAGCGCAGCGGACCAAGGGGCCCCAGAGACCGAGCGGACGCTCGGCCAGCTGGTCGCCTCGGCCACCGCCGAGATGTCCGCCCTGGTGCACGACGAGATCGCGCTCGCCAAGGCCGAGCTGCGCCAGGACGTCAAGCGGGCGGGCATCGGCGGCGCGGCGATCGGCATCGCCGGCGTACTGGCCCTCTTCTCCCTGCCGGTGCTGAGCTTCGCGGCCGCGTACGGCATCCACAACCTGGGGCTCGGGCTGGCCTGGTCCTTCCTCATCGTGGGCGCGGCGTTCCTGCTGCTCGCGGGGCTGCTGGCGATGCTCGCGGTGTCGAAGTTCAAGAAGGTCAAGCCGCCGGAGAAGTCCATCGCGTCGGTCAAGCAGACCGCTGCGCTCGTCGGGACCGTCAAGCCGCACCCGCGGCCGGTCAGTGACAAGGCCCTGGGTGTGGCACGCTCGTCTGCATGACAGCGTCCACTCCGGAACCCGGCACTCCGCCCACTGCCGCCACGGCGGTGCGGCTCGACCTCCCCGGCGGGCGGCCGGTGACGCACCGGGATGTCGCGGCCAACGGCGCGCGCTTCCACGTGGCGGAGGCCGGGGACGGTCCGCTGGTGCTGCTGCTGCACGGCTTCCCCCAGTTCTGGTGGACCTGGCGGCACCAGATGACCGCCCTGGCCGATGCCGGATACCGGGCGGTGGCCATGGACCTGCGCGGGGTGGGCGGCAGCGACCGCACCCCGCGGGGCTACGACCCGGCCAATCTCGCCCTCGACATCACCGGGGTCGTACGCTCCCTCGGCGAGCCGGACGCCGCGCTCGTCGGGCACGACCTGGGCGGCTACCTGGCCTGGACCGCGGCCGTGATGCGGCCCAAGCTGGTGCGCCGGCTGGTGGTCTCCTCCATGCCGCACCCGCGCCGCTGGCGTTCGGCGATGCTGTCGGACTTCGCCCAGAGCCGCGCCGGTGCGCACATCTGGGGCTTCCAGCGGCCCTGGATCCCCGAGCGGCAGCTGGTCGCCGACGAGGGCGCGCTGGTGGGCGAGCTGATCCGGGAGTGGTCGGGCCCGCGGCTGCCGGAGGAGGCGGACGTGGACGTGTACCGGCGGGCGATGTGCATCCCGTCCACCGCGCACTGCTCGATCGAGCCCTACCGCTGGATGGTGCGTTCGCTGGCGCGGCCGGACGGGCTCCAGTTCAACCGGCGCATGAAGCGGCCCGTGCGCGTCCCCACCCTGCACCTGCACGGGTCGCTGGATCCGGTGATGCGCACGCGCAGCGCGGCGGGCTCCGGCGCGTACGTGGAAGCGCCGTACCGGTGGCGGCTGTTCGACGGGCTCGGGCACTTCCCGCACGAGGAGGACCCGGCGCTCTTCTCCGCGGAGCTCGTGAACTGGCTCAAGGACCCCGAGCCGGACCGCTGACCCTGACCCTCCGTCGGGTTCCGGCCCGGACTGCTTCCGCTGACGGTCCGTGACCTCCCGTGAACACCAAGGGAACGCTCGTCCTACGAACATTCAAATGCCTGGCGCATAGGCCAATTGGCCCTCCCCCGGGCGGTTACCGACCTTGGGCCACGGGCAGAGGTCGAAGTATGGGCTGGACGCACGACTACGGTGACTCCGCACGCAACCGCCGCTCGGCGCCTTCGCCGGGCAGCTTCGAGAGGTCGGGACGCTCGCATGACGGCGAGGACCACCGCCTCGGAATCCCGCGCATCCTGCGCCGCCGGGCCCGCTGGGTCTCGGCCCGGCTCCGGCACCCGCGCCCCTGACCGCGTCCCGGACCCGCACCTGCGCCCGTGCCCTCGTACGACGACGGCCGGCCCCCGCCCAGTGGCGGAGCCGGCCGGCGTACCCGTGAGAGCTGCGGCTACAGCGCGCAGCCCTGCGTGTTGACCCGGGTCTGGGCCTCCTTGCCGATCCGGATGTCGTCGCGGACCTCGTCCACGGTCAGCGCGTAGCCGGTGTTCGGGTCGTCGAGGGACTTGGCGAACACGACCCCGTACACCTTGCCGTCGGGGGTCAGCAGCGGGCCGCCGCTGTTGCCCTGGCGGACCGTCGCGTACAGGGAGTAGACGTCCCTGCGGACCGTGCCGCGGTGGTAGATGTCCGGGCCGTTGGCGTTGATCCGGCCGCGGACGCGGGCTGCGCGCACGTCGTAGCCGCCGTTCTCCGGGAAGCCGGCGACGATCGCGTCGTTGCTGCTGCGCGCGTCGGTCTCGGTGAAGTGGAGTGCCGGCGCGTCCAGCTTGGGCACGTCCAGGACGGCGATGTCGCGCTCCCAGTCGTAGAGCACCACGGTGGCGTCGTAGAGCCTGCCCTCGCCGCCTATCTGGACGGTGGGCTCCTGCACCCCGCCGACCACGTGCGCGTTCGTCATGACCTTGCCCGGGGCGAAGACGAAGCCGGTGCCTTCGAGCACCTTGCTGCAGCTGGGGGCGGTGCCGACCACCTTCACGATCGAACGCCTGGCCTGCTGGGCGACCGGGCTGGCGGCGAGGGCCGGGTCGGGTGCCCGGACCTCGGTGATCGGCTCGTTCGAGAACGGGCTGAAGACCTGCGGGAAGCCGTTCTGCGCCAGGACGGAGCTGAAGTCGGTGAACCACGTGTCGGCCTGGTCGGGCAGGACCCGCGAGACCCCCAGCAGCACCTTGGAGTTGCGGACCTCCTTGCCCAGGGTCGGCAGCGAGGTCCCTGCCAGTGCAGAACCGATCAGCCAGGCCACCAGCAGCATGGCGACCACGTTGACCAGCGCGCCGCCGGTGGCGTCCAGGGCGCGGGCCGGCGACCAGGTGATGTGCCGGCGCAGCTTGTTCCCCAGGTGGGTGGTGAAGGCCTGGCCGATCGAGGCGCAGACGATCACGACGACCACCGCGACCACCACGGCCGTGGTGGACACCTCGGCACGGTCGGTCAGCTGATCCCAGATCAGGGGGAGCAGGGACACGGCAATGAGGCCACCGCCCAGGAAGCCGATCACCGACAGGATGCCGACGACGAAGCCCTGGCGGTAGCCGACGATCGCGAACCACACGGCGGCGACCAGCAACAGGATGTCCAGCACGTTCACGTGGGCCACCGTCTCATGCGCGCCAGTCGATCGTGACCTGCCGGGAGCGGTCCCAGGGCTGCTCCCAGCCGGCGTAATGCAGGATCTTGTCGATCACTCCGGCGGTAAAGCCCCAGACCAGAGCCGATTCGACCAGAAATGCGGGACCTTGGTGGCCGCTCGGGTGCACCGCGGAGGCGCGGTGCTCGGGGTTCGTGAGATCCGCCACGGGAACCGTGAACACGCGGGCCGTCTCGGCCGGGTCCACGGCCTGCACCGGGCTGGGCTCGCGCCACCAGCCGAGCACCGGGGTGACGACGAACTCGCTGACCGGGATGTAGAGCCGCGGCAGCACTCCGAAGAGCTGCACCCCGGCCGGGTCCAGCCCGGTCTCCTCCTCGGCCTCGCGCAGGGCGGCGCGCAGCGGGCCGGTGGTCGCCGGGTCGCCGTCCTCGGGGTCGAGGGCGCCGCCCGGGAAGGAGGGCTGGCCGGCGTGGGAGCGCAGGGTGCCGGCACGCTCCATCAGGAGCAGCTCGGGGCCCCGCTCGCCCTCGCCGAAGAGGATCAGGACGGCGGACTGGCGGCCGGCACCGTCCTCGGGCGGGAGGAACCGGCTCAGCTGGCGGGGGCGGACGGTGCGCGCCGCCTCGGCGACCGGGTGCAGCCATGCGGGCAGCCCCCGGGTGGTGACGGCGACGCCGTCGCCGGGAGCCGTGTCCGCGGCCCCCGTGGTCTCGTCCCGCATCGCCCGGGTCATAGGCACCCCTGTCTGTTCTCCCCCATCACCGGCACAACGCGGCCCGGGGCCGGATTCGTTCCTGACGACGTGCGGGCCGGGCCGCCGCCGGCCCCCGCGCTCTCAGCCCGCCTCGCCGAGCGGGGGTGCGGGCAGCCCCGGGTAGTCGGCCGGCGGGTTCAGCCGCTGGCCCGGCCGGCCGCCCTTCTCGTACTTCAGCAGCTTGGCGGCCTTGTCCGGGTCGGTCTCCCCCTCCCCGTACGCCGGGCAGAGCGGGGCGATGGGGCAGGCCCCGCAGGCGGGCTTGCGGGCGTGGCAGATGCGGCGGCCGTGGAAGACCACGCGGTGCGAGAGCATGGTCCACTCGCTCTTGGGGAAGATCGCGCAGATCTCCGCCTCGACCTTCTCCGGGTCCTCCTGCTCGGTCCACTTCCAGCGCCGCACCAGCCGGCCGAAGTGGGTGTCCACGGTGATCCCCGGGACCCCGAACGCGTTGCCGAGCACCACGTTCGCCGTCTTGCGGCCGACGCCGGGCAGGGTGACCAGGTCCTCCAGCCGGCCGGGCACCTCCCCGCCGAAGCGGTCCCGCAGGGCCGCGGAGAGGCCGAGGAGGGACCTCGCCTTGGCCCGGAAGAACCCGGTCGGCCGGATGATCTCCTCCAGCTCCTCCGGGGCGGCCGCGGCCATGTCCTCGGGGGTGGGGTAGGCGGCGAACAGGGCCGGGGTGGTCTGGTTCACCCGCAGGTCGGTGGTCTGGGCGGACAGGACGGTCGCGACCAGCAGCTCGAAGGGGTTGCGGAAGTCCAGCTCCGGGTGGGCGTACGGGTAGACCTCGGCGAGCTCGCGGTTGATCCGGCGGGCCCTGCGCACCATCGCGAGGTGCGACTCGGGCTTCGCCGCCGCGCGCTTTCCGGACACCCCGGCAGCACTCTTGGCCGAAACTTTGCCCTCCGTCCCGGCGGAGCCCTTCCGGGCCGCCGGAGCCTTCTTCGCGGGGCGCGCGGGGGCCGACCCCACCCCTTGTTCGCCCACAGCAGAATGGGGGGCCGCGGCCACGCCCGCGAGCCCGTTGGCCTGTGCTCTCACCGGCTTATTGGACACTCGGCCAGCCTAAGCGCAGTCGCCGACATGGCGCCCGGACCAGAGGTAACACCACCCCGATGGGCCCCGGGCAGCACAGCACGCCCTTCCGTCCGGCATCCTTGTGATTGATCGCACTGTTTGAAGCGTCCTGCAAAATGGGGCATGGTCCCCTGAGCCGGTCGACATAGGAGAGACACTCGTGGACGACGTTCTGCGGCGCGCCCCGCTGTTCGCGGCGCTCGATGACGAGCAGGCCGCGGAGCTCCGCGCCTCCATGGGCGAGGTGACCCTCGCACGCGGCGACGCCCTGTTCCACGAGGGCGACCCCGGTGACCGGCTGTACGTCGTCACCGACGGCAAGGTGAAGCTGCACCGCACCTCCCCCGACGGCCGCGAGAACATGCTCGCCGTCCTGGGCCCCGGTGAGCTGATCGGCGAGCTGTCGCTGTTCGACCCGGGCCCGCGCACCGCCACGGCCACCGCGCTGACCGAGGTCAAGCTGCTCGGCCTGGGCCACAGCGACCTCCAGCCCTGGCTGAACGCACGCCCCGAGGTGGCCACGGCCCTGCTGCGCGCCGTCGCCCGCCGCCTGCGCAAGACCAACGACCAGATGTCCGACCTGGTCTTCTCCGACGTGCCGGGCCGCGTCGCCCGCGCCCTCCTCGACCTGTCGCGCCGCTTCGGCGTCCAGTCCGAGGAAGGCATCCACGTGGTGCACGACCTGACCCAGGAAGAGCTGGCCCAGCTGGTCGGCGCCTCCCGCGAGACGGTCAACAAGGCACTCGCCGACTTCGCGGGCCGCGGCTGGCTGCGCCTGGAGGCGCGCGCCGTGATCCTGCTCGACGTCGAGCGGCTGGCGAAGCGGTCCCGCTGACCGCCTCACCCGTTCGGCTCAGCCGACCGTGACCCCGTGAAGGGGCCCCACCCGCCGGGTGGGGCCCCTTCGCCGTTCCCCGGCGTGGGCAGCCGCCGCTCGGGGGGCGTACGGGCGCACAGTGGGGGCATGGAGCACACGCCGGGGTTCGTGGAGCGCGAGGGAAGCCTGGGGCGGATCGCGGCCGCGGACCGGCCCGTGGTGGCCGCCGCCCGGGCCCGGGTGGCGGAGGCCTTCGGCAGCCGGCTGCACAGCGCCTACCTGTACGGGCCGGTCCCGCTCGGCCGCCCCGGGCCCCTCGGGCTGCTGCTCGCCCTGCGGGCCGAACCGGGCCCGCAGGACCACGCGACCGCGCAGGCGCTGGCCGACGCCCTCGGCGCGGGCGCCCCGGCCGGGGTCGCGGTGCTGCTGCGCGGCAAGGAGACCGTGCTCGCCGAGGAGGAGCGGGACGGTCTGGGCTGGTTCACCGCCTGCCAGTGCGTCCCCCTGCTGGGCGAGGACCTGGCCGAGCACCTGCCCCGGTACCGCGCGGACGCGGGGCTGGGCGCCGCCCTGCCCCGCTGGCGGGAGCTGCCGCCCTCCCCGGAGCTGAGCCGGGCGGTCGCGCGCCGCCTGGTGCGGGCGGCGTTCACGCTGGTCGTGCCCGAGTGGGGGGCGTGGACGGACGACCTCGCCGAGGCGGCCGAGGTGTTCGCGCGCCTGCGTCCCGAGCGGGCCGCGGAGGTACGGGCCGCGGCCGCCGTGGCCCTGGACCCGGCCGGTGACCCGGCGGCCCTCGCCGGCTTCACCGGGGAACTCGGCCCCTGGCTGGCGGCCGCCGCGCAGGACCGCTACGGCACCAGCGCCTCCACGGCCGCCACGGCCTCGCGCAGGGGCGCTCCGGTCAGACCCCGGTAGACCTTGATCGCCTCGATCCTGCGGCCCTCCGCGGCCAGGGCGCGGACCCGGTCCAGGTCCTCGGCGGCGAGGCCTCCCGGGTCGGCGGCCCCGAGGTGGTCGAGGAGCAGGCCGACCCGGCGGTCGAGCCGGTCCACCGTGCGTTCGAGGGCCTTGAGCCGCAGGACGAGGGTGCCGGTCACGGAGGCCGCCGCGCCGGTCACGGCGAGCAGTATGAAGATCCACATGGCGGGCAGGCTAACCGGCCGGGGCCGGTCCGAAAGCAGCCGACACGGCCGCCGCCGCCGGAAGGATCCGCAGCTCAGAAGGGCCGGTCGTCCGGGATCAGCCCGTGCTCGCGCAGGTACTCCAGCTGGGCCCGTACGGACCATTCCGCGGCCGGCCACAGGGAGCGGTCCACGTCCGCGTACACGTGGGCGACGACCGCCTCCGGGGTGGTGAACCCGTTCTCCACCGCCGTCTCCACCTGGGCCAGCCGGTGCGCCCGGTGGGCCAGGTAGAACTCGACCGCGCCCTGGGCGTCGTCCAGCACCGGCCCGTGCCCCGGCAGCACCGTGTGCACGCCGTCGTCGACGGTCAGCGAGCGCAGCCGCCGCAGCGAGTCGAGGTAGTCCCCGAGCCGGCCGTCCGGGTGCGCCACGACCGTCGTGCCGCGCCCGAGGATCGTGTCCCCGGTGAGCACCGCGCGGTCGGCGGGCAGGTGGAAGCAGAGGGAGTCGGCGGTGTGGCCGGGGGTGGGCACCACGCGCAGCTCCAGGCCGCCCACGCGGACCACGTCCCCCGCGCCCAGTCCCTCGTCCCCGAGCCGCAGGGCCGGGTCGAGGGCCCGTACCTTCGTGCCGGTCAGCTCGGCGAACCGGCCGGCGCCCGCCGCGTGGTCGGAGTGGCCGTGCGTGAGGAGGGTGAGCGCGATCCGCTTGCCGGCCCTCTCGGCCGTGGCGACGACCTCGCGCAGGTGTACGTCGTCCAGCGGGCCGGGGTCGATCACGACGGCCAGCTCGGAGTCGGGCTCGGAGACGATCCAGGTGTTGGTGCCGTCGAGGGTCATGGCCGAGGGGTTGGGGGCGAGCACGTTGACCGCGCGGGCGGTCGCCGGGCCCGAGGCCACGACCCCGCGCGGCTGTCCGGGGAGGGCGGCGGCGTCCGTCATGCCGCACCTCCGCCCGGCCGTACCCGCTTGGTGAACTCGTTGTGGCCCGGCCAGCTCAGCACCAGCTCGCCGTTCTCCAGCGAGGCCTGGGCCAGCACCGGGGCCAGGTCCTGCCCGGCCGCGGCCGCCAGGGCCTCGGCGGCGGTGCCGTACGGCTCCAGGGAGCGCAGGGTGGCGATGGTCGGCGGCATCATCAGCAGCTCGCCCTTGTCGTAGCCGGCGGCGGCGTCCGCGGGCCGGGTCCACACGGTCCGGTCGGCCTCGGTGGAGACGTTCCGGGTGCGCTGGCCCTCGGGCAGGGCGGCGACGAAGAACCAGGTGTCGTAGCGGCGCGGCTCGAACTCGGGGGTGATCCAGCGGGCCCAGGCGCCCAGCAGGTCGGAGCGGAGCACCAGACCGCGCCGGTCCAGGAAGTCCGCGAAGGACAGGTCCCGGGACACGAGCGCCTGCCGGTCGGCCTCCCAGTCCTCGCCGGTGGTGTCGCCGACCACGGTGTCGGCGGTGGGCCCGGCGAGCAGCACGCCCGCCTCCTCGAACATCTCGCGGACGGCCGCGCAGACCAGGGCCTGGGCGCCCGCGCTGTCGGTGCCGAGCCGCTCCGCCCACCGGTCCAGGCCGGGCCCGGCCCAGCCCACGAGGTGGTCGTCGTCGCGCGGATCGACCCCGCCGCCGGGGTAGGCGTACGCCCCTCCGGCGAAGGCCATGGAGGCCCGGCGGCGCAGCATGTGGACCGCGGGTCCGTCGGGGGTGTCGCGCAGCAGCATGACCGTGGCGGCGCGCTTCGGGGCGACGGGGGTGAGGGTTCCGGCGGCGAGGGCGCGGATCCGGTCGGGCCACTCCGGCGGGTACCACTGGCCTCCGGCGGTGTCGCCGCCCGCTGCGGCCGTCCCCTGTGCGTGTCCGTTCTGACCATTCGGCATGGCCGGATGCTACGGCCATCCGCCCCGATGTTCGAGGGGGTCCCGGACGGGTCACGCCCACTTCGGCCTGCGGAGGGCCGCTCCGGGTTCCGGGTCCCGGGGCCGGGTCAGGGTCCGGAGCCGAGTCCGGGTCCGGGTCCGGGATGCACGACGGCGCCGGACCTCTGCGGTCCGGCGCCGTGGCGGTGGTGCGGCCGGGCGGGGCGCCCGGGCGGTCCCGTCCGAGGCGGCTGCCTCAGTCGGCCACCTCGATCTGGAACTCGACCTCGACGGGCGCGTCGAGCGGCAGCACCGAGACGCCGACGGCGCTGCGGGCGTGCACGCCCTTCTCGCCGAGGACCTGGCCGAGCAGCTCGCTCGCACCGTTGATCACGCCGGGCTGGCCGGTGAAGTCGGGGGCGGAGGCCACGAAGCCGACCACCTTCACGACGCGCACGATCTTGTCGAGGTCGCCGATGACCGACTTCACGGCGGCCAGGGCGTTCAGCGCGCAGGTGGCGGCCAGCTTGTTGGCCTCCTCGGCGGAGACCTCGGCGCCGACCTTGCCGGTGAGCGGCAGCTTGCCCTGCACCATCGGGAGCTGGCCCGCGGTGTAGACGTACGCGCCGGAGCGGACCGCCGGCTGGTAGGTCGCGAGCGGCGGGACGACCTCGGGGAGGGTCAGGCCGAGCTCGGCCAGCTTCGCCTCGGCGGCGCTCATGCCTTCTCCCGCTTCATGTAGGCGACGAGCTGCTCCGGGCCGTTCGGACCGGGCACGACCGCGACGAGCTCGTAGCCCTGGTCGCCCCAGCTGTCGAGGATCTGCTTGGTCGCGTGCACGAGCAGCGGAACCGTCACGTATTCGAACTTCTTCATGCAGGCGAGCGTAGCCCCTGCGGTCCGGTCCGCGAGACCTCGTGCACGCCGGGCAGGGCGAGTGGTTAGGCTCGGTGCGTGAGCAGGCTCCAGGTGGTCAGCGGCAAGGGCGGTACCGGTAAGACCACGGTCGCCGCGGCACTCGCGCTCGCCCTCGCGACCGAGGGCCGGCGGACCCTCCTCGTGGAGGTCGAGGGCAGGCAGGGCATCGCGGGGCTCTTCGGCACGGAGCCACTGCCGTACGAGGAGCGGAAGATCGCCGTGGCCCCCGGCGGCGGCGAGGTGTACGCCCTGGCGATCGACGCCGAGCGGGCCCTCCTCGACTACCTCCAGATGTTCTACAAGCTGGGGTCCGCCGGGCGGGCGCTGAAGAAGCTCGGCGCCATCGACTTCGCCACGACGATCGCGCCGGGGCTGCGGGACGTGCTGCTGACGGGCAAGGCCTGCGAGGCGGTGCGGCGCAAGGACAAGTCGGGCCGGTACGTCTACGACCACGTGGTCATGGACGCCCCGCCGACGGGCCGGGTGACCCGCTTCCTGAACGTGAACGACGAGGTGGCCGGGCTGGCCCGGTTCGGGCCGATCCACAACCAGGCGCAGGCCGTCATGAAGGTGCTCAAGTCCCCGGAGACGGCGGTGCACCTGGTGACCCTGCTGGAGGAGATGCCGGTCCAGGAGACCGCCGACGGCCGGGCCGAACTGGCGGAGGCGGGGCTCCCGTTGGGGCAGGTGATCGTCAACATGGTCCGCCCGCACCACCTCGACGAGGCGGCCGTACGGGCGGCCGCGGGCGAGCAGCGGGCCGAGGTGGCCCGGGCCCTGTCCCGGGCGGGGCTGGGCGGGGCGCGCCGCGGCGGTCTCGCGGAGCGGCTGGTGGACCCGCTGCTGGAGCAGGCCGCCGAGCACGCGGAGCGGGTCGGGCTGGAGCGGGCGCAGCGCGCCGTGCTGGACGGGCTCGGGGTGCCCACGTACGAACTGCCGCTGCTCGGCCGGGGGATGGATCTGGCGGGGCTGTACGAGCTGGCCACGGAGCTGCGGAAGCAGGTGAGCGCCGAGTGAGCGGGGCGATGACGGCGGCGATGGGGGCGGACGCCCCGGCGCGGCTGGACGTGGACCGGCTGCTGGACGACCGGACCACGCGGATCGTGGTGTGCTGCGGCGCGGGCGGGGTCGGGAAGACGACCACGGCGGCGGCGCTGGGGGTGCGCGCGGCCGAGCGGGGCCGGCGGGTGGTGGTCCTGACCATCGACCCGGCCCGGCGGCTGGCGCAGTCGATGGGCATCGACTCGCTGGACAACACCCCGCGGCGGGTGGCCGGGGTGGGTGCGGCGGACGGCGGCACCAGCGGTGACGGCGGTGCCGGGGGCGAGCTGCACGCCATGATGCTCGACATGAAGCGGACCTTCGACGAGATCGTCGAGGCGCACGCGGACCCCGAGCGCTCCCGGGCGATCCTGGAGAACCCCTTCTACCAGTCGCTGTCGGCGGGCTTCGCCGGCACGCAGGAGTACATGGCCATGGAGAAGCTGGGCCAGCTCCGCGCGCGGGACGACTGGGACCTGATCATCGTGGACACCCCGCCGAGCCGGTCGGCGCTGGACTTCCTGGACGCGCCGAAGCGCCTGGGGTCCTTCCTCGACGGGAAGTTCATCCGGGTGCTGATGGCGCCGGCGAAGGTCGGCGGCCGGGCGGGGATGAAGTTCCTGAACGTCGGCATGTCGATGATGACGGGCACGCTCAGCAAGCTGATGGGCGGCCAACTCCTCAAGGACGTGCAGACGTTCGTGGCTGCGATGGACACGATGTTCGGCGGCTTCCGGACCCGCGCGGACGCCACGTACCGGCTGCTCCAGGCTCCGGGCACGGCCTTCCTCGTGGTCGCGGCGCCCGAGCCGGACGCGCTGCGCGAGGCGGCGTACTTCGTCGAGCGGCTGGCCGAGGAGGACATGCCTCTGGCCGGACTCGTGCTCAACCGCGTGCACGGCAGCGGGGCGGTGCAGCTCTCGGCGGAGCGGGCACTGGCCGCCGCAGAGAATCTTGACGAGGGCGGCATTGTGGATCAGGAGCCCGGGAAGGCTGGAGTGGACCCCGGCACCACTCCCCGGGACGGCTCCCCCGCCGCAGTGGACGAGATCACGGCCGGACTGCTCCGCCTCCATGCCGAACGGATGCAGGTGATCGCACGCGAACAGCACACGCGCGACCGGTTCACCTCGCTGCACCCCGAAGTGGCGGTGGCCGAGGTGGCCGCCCTGCCCGGCGATGTGCACGACCTCGCCGGGCTGCGGGCCATCGGTGATCGACTCGCGGCCGGCGGTCCGGCCGGAGTGTAGGTTCCGCCGGCCTACCCGGCGGCTGCGTACGTCTCGTACGCGATCTCTGCGTCGGTGTCGACGTCAACGGTCAGGATGCCCGTGCTGCGCTCGTACTCCGTGCGCGCGGTTTCGAGCAGCCTGCGCCAGGAGGTGACCGTGGGACGGCGGCGTAGGAGTGCGCGCCTCTCCCGCTCGGTCATACCACCCCAGACGCCGAACTCGACGCGGTTGTCGAGTGCGTCCGCCAGGCATTCGGTCCGCACCGGGCAACCGGTGCACACCGCCTTGGCCCTGTTTTGCGCTGCACCTTGAACGAACAGTTCATCCGGATCGGTAGTGCGGCAGGCTGCCTGCGCACTCCAGTCGGTAACCCAGCCCATCTCGGCGCCGTCCTCTCCCGAATCGAGGCTCCCCCACGGCGGCAGCGGCATATTCACCGCTGCCAGTTGAGGACGTTACGGAAGGCGAGGACAGCGCAACACCCCCGACGGGCCCAATCTTGAATGGTCCGAACGGACTATGCGTAAGCGGCAGATCACCCGACGGAGTGACCGCACGACATGCCGGACCCTTCAGGCAATCCGGGTCAGACGACTCAACCCGGCGGGGCACCGACCGCGACATCCGGGGAATTCGGACATCAGTCCACCCTTTTCGGGAAGGGTGAAAGTCGCATCGAGGGGTTGATGTACGGCTGTGCTGCTGTGACAGTTGAGTGCAGCTTAGGCCAAGGGTGATGCCCCCTGGGTGACTTGTGCCTGCGCGCGGGGAAGAGGCGCGCCTTCACGTCTGCTCGGCCTTCCGGCCTTGCAGCATCACATCAGGGGCCGTCAAGCCGTGGCCACAACTGAACCTCTTGTCACTATAGGCATGCCGCGGGCTCCTGTCCGGCGAACGCGGAAATGCCCCGCCCGCCTGCGGTGACGCGAGGGCGGACCCGCCGGCCCGGACGCGACCGACCGCCCCGGGGCAGGGTCCCGGTCCGGCCGGACTGGCTCGATCGCTCCACTCGGGGCAACGAGCCGGATGTGACTTCGGTTGCGGCATCGGCGATGTGGATCACCATACATAGCCACAAAGCTGGACAACTCGGACATTCACCCATCGCAGGCCGCAGGCATACACGTATGTCCGGCGGAGGAGAACGTAGGCTTCCCCCCATGCCAAAGAAGCGCTCGGGCGGAGGGCTCACGGGGAGCCAGCAGGCCGCCAAGTTCCTCGGGGTCTCCGTTCTCTCCGGAGTCGTGCTGGCCGGTATCGCGATCCCCGCCGCGGGCGCGCTCGGCCTGGCGGCCAAGGGCACCGTCGAGGGATTCGACGAGATCCCCGCCAACCTCAAGACGCCGCCGCTGAGCGAGCGCACCACCATCCTCGACTCCGAGGGCGGGCTGATCGCGCAGGTCTACTCGCGCGACCGCAAGGTGGTCCCGCTGACGGCCATCTCCCCGTACATGCAGAAGGCGATCGTCGCGATCGAGGACTCGCGCTTCTACGAGCACGGCGCGATCGACCTCAAGGGCATCCTGCGCGCGGTCAACCGCAACGCCCAGGAGGGCGGCGCGGCCCAGGGCGCGTCCACGCTCACCCAGCAGTACGTGAAGAACGTCTTCGTGGAGGAGGCCGGGGACGACCCGGCCAAGGTCGCCGAGGCCCAGCAGAAGAGCCTCGGGCGCAAGGTCCGCGAGCTGAAGTACGCGATCCAGGTCGAGGAAGAGCTCGGCAAGAAGAAGATCCTGGAGAACTACCTCAACATCACCTTCTTCGGGCAGCAGGCGTACGGCATCGAGTCCGCCGCGCAGCGCTACTTCAGCAAGCCCGCCCGGGACCTCACCCTGCCGGAGTCGGCCCTGCTGGCCGGCCTGGTCCAGTCGCCGAGCCGGTACGACCCGGTGAACGACGAGGAGGAGGCCCGGCAGCGGCGCAACACCGTGCTCCAGCGGATGGCCGACATAAGGGACATCTCGCAGGCCGAGGCCGACCAGGCGAAGAACAGCCCGATCAAGCTGAAGGTCACCAAGCCCAAGAACGGCTGCATCACCGCCGTCAGCGGCGCCGGCTTCTTCTGCGACTACGTCCGCGCGACCTTCCTGTCCAACCCGGTCTTCGGGAAGACGAAGGAGGAGCGGGCCAAGATCTGGAACCAGGGCGGCCTGACCATCCGGACCACCCTCGACCCGCAGTCGCAGGAGTCCGTGAACGCCTCCATCAAGGAGCACGTCTACCAGAACGACAAGGTCGCGACGGCCGTCACCCTGGTGCAGCCCGGCACCGGCCGGGTGCTCGCGATGGGCCAGTCCCGCCCGTACGGCTTCGGCACCAACGAGACGCAGATCAACTTCTCGGTGGACCGCAAGCTGGGCGGCTCGAACTTCGGCTTCCCGACCG
This sequence comes from Streptomyces sp. NPDC030809, assembly GCF_055572195.1. Classification (NCBI taxonomy): domain Bacteria; kingdom Bacillati; phylum Actinomycetota; class Actinomycetes; order Kitasatosporales; family Streptomycetaceae; genus Streptomyces; species Streptomyces sp. NPDC030809. Next base: position 27,699 of record NZ_JBVIDV010000031.1, on the reverse strand, counting down.
GCTCGACCTTCAAGCCGTTCGTCGCGGCCGCCGCCCTGGAGCGGGGCATGCCGGCCACGAAGATGTACGCCTCCCCGTACGAGATGGAGTACCCGAGCCCGGTCCAGACCTGCAGCGGCGACCCGTGGGTCAACACCAACGGCGAGCGGGTCCCGAACGAGTCCGAGTCCGAGGTCGGCCCGTACGCGATGAAGGAGGCCATGGCCAAGTCGGTCAACACGTACTTCGTGGAGATGATCGGCGAGATGGGCCTGTGCCCCCTCAAGGAGATGACCCAGAAGCTCCGCGTGATCCGCGCCGACGGCAAGAAGCTGCCCGACAGCCCGGCCATCTCGCTCGGCACCGAGGGCATGTCCCCGCTGACCATGGCGAACGCGTACGCGACCTTCGCCAACCGCGGCACGTACTGCTCGCCCGTCGCCATCGAGTCGATCACCGACTCGCGGGGCAGGGCGCTGACCGTGCCGAAGTCCACCTGCGAGCGCGTGATGTCGGAGAGGACCGCCGACACCGTCAACACGCTGCTGCTCGGCGTGGTCGACTCCGGTACCGGTCTGTCGGCCGGCCTGAGCGACCGCGACAGCGCGGGCAAGACCGGAACCACCGACTCCCGCCACAACGCCTGGTTCGTGGGCTACACCCCGAACATGGCTGGCGCCACGTGGGTCGGCTCGCCCGGCGACCACCAGGTCTCGATGGAGAACATCACCATCGGCGGCCAGTACTACGACAAGGTCTACGGCGGCGGGCTGCCCGGCCCGATCTGGAAGGACGCCGTGTCCGGCGCCCTGGCCGGCCGCGAGGCCCCCGGCTTCAACACCGTCAACATCCCCGACGCGCCGAACCCGGCGGGCGGCGGCAAGGGCAAGTCCGGCAAGAAGCGCAAGCCCGGCAAGGGCCGCGGCGGCGACGGCAAGCCCGGTGACGGCCGGCCCGGCGGTGCCGCGGCGGCCGGGATGACGGCCGGCGCGACCGGCGGCGAGGACGGCGGCGCCGGGGGGATCACCCTGCCGGAGCTGCCGACGGACCCGGGGCTGCTGGGCGGGACGGACGGCTGACGGCCTGAACGCGTCCTGCTGACGGCCTGAACGCGTCCTGCCCGGGACGAGGTGAAAAGGAGAGGGCCCGACCGCCGCAGCGGTCGGGCCCTCCTCTCGTGGTGCAGGCAGTGGCGCAGGCGTCAGGCCAGGAGCTGCTTGACGACGGCGGCGACGCGGCCGCCCTCCGCCAGCCCGGCCACCTTCGGGTTCACGATCTTCATGACGGCGCCCATGGCCCGCGGCCCCTCGGCACCGGCCGCCTTGGCCTCCTCGACGGCCTGCGACACGATCGCGTGCAGCTCCTCGTCGGTCAGCTGCTTGGGCAGGTACTCGGCCAGGACCTCGCCCTCGGCGGTCTCACGCTCGGACTGCTCGGGACGGCCGCCCTGCGCGAAGGCGTCGGCGGCCTCGCGGCGCTTCTTCGCCTCCTTGGTGATCACCTTGAGGATCTCCTCGTCGGAGAGCTCGCGGGCGACCTTGCCGGCGACCTCCTCCTTGGTGATCGCGGCGAGGGTCAGCCGGAGCGTGGACGAGCGCAGCTCGTCGCGCGCCTTGATGGCGGCGGTGAGGTCTTCCTGGAGCTTGGCCTTGAGCGTGGTCATGGCATTGAGTCTGCCAGGTGCCGGACCGATGGCGCCTACCGGTTTTCCGTGTCTGCGACCATGGGGGGATGCGCGCGCGTTACGGAACAGGGTTCAAGGTCACCGCTGGAATCGCCGCGGCGGGGGCCGCCGGACTGGCCTACGCGGCCGGGTTCGAGGCCCGGTCGTTCCGGCTGCGCCGGGTGACCGCGCCCGTGCTCCCGAAGGGCATGCGGCCGCTGCGCGTCCTCCAGGTCTCGGACATCCACATGGTCCGCGGGCAGCACAAGAAGAAGCGCTGGCTCCAGTCCCTGGCCGGGCTGCGGCCCGACTTCGTCGTCAACACCGGCGACAACCTCTCCGACACCGAGGGCATCCCGGACGTCCTGGACGCGCTCGGCCCGCTGATGTCCTTCCCCGGCGTGTACGTCTTCGGCTCGAACGACTACTACGGGCCCCGGCTGCGCAACCCCGGGCGCTACCTCGTGGAGAAGGTGCAGGGGCGGCACGGGCTGAACGGCAACAAGCCGGTGGTCGGGGCGGTGCACAACCCGTGGGAGGACCTGCGGGACGCCTTCGACGCGGCCGGCTGGATCAACCTCACCAACACCCGCGGCCGCCTGAAGCTGCCCGACCTGGACCTCGCCTTCACCGGCCTGGACGACCCGCACATCAAGCGGGACCGCTACGCGATGGTCGAGGGCGGCCCGGTGGCGGACGCGGACTTCTCGGTGGCGGTGGTCCACGCCCCGTACCTGCGGGCCCTGGACGCCTTCACGGCCGACGGGTACCCGCTGGTCCTGGCCGGGCACACCCACGGCGGCCAGCTGTGCATCCCCTTCTACGGAGCCCTGGTCACCAACTGCGACCTGGACACCGACCGGGTGAAGGGCCTGTCCACGCACGAGGCCGGCGGGCACCGCTCGTACCTGCACGTCTCGGCGGGCTGCGGCACCAACCGCTTCACCCCGGTCCGCTTCGCCTGCCCCCCGGAGGCCACCCTCCTGACCCTCGCCCCGGCCCCCTGAGCCCGGCCGCGAAAACCGGATTTCGTCTCCGGGCGCGGGTCCGCTAAAGTAATCGATGTCGCCAGGGCAGAGGACAGCTCACCAGGGCGGCGATCGGGGTGTAGCGCAGCTTGGCAGCGCGCTTCGTTCGGGACGAAGAGGTCGTGGGTTCAAATCCCGCCACCCCGACTTCGTAAGACCAGATCAGGGGCCTGATCCACGAAAGTGGATCAGGCCCCTGACTGGCGTTTGCAGCCCTTCGGTGTGGGAGGTGGCGGGTGGCCGAGCCCCTGGTGCGGGTGCCGGTCGGGGACGGGGCCGGGGCGTGGAGCAGCCGGGCGACCGCGCGCAAGGTGCTGCTGGTCGTGCACAACGTCACGTCAGCCGGGCGGCTGCTGGACGTGCTCCCGCTGTTCCGCGACGACTTCCGGGTGCAGCTGCTGGTGACCTCGACCGGGTCTTCGGTGTTCCAGGCGGGGGTGCGGGAGCTGTTCGACGGGCTGGAACTGCCCGTGCTGCCCTGGGAGCAGGCCCTGGCCACCCCGGTGGACCTGGCGGTGTCCGCGAGTTTCGGCGGTGAACTGCACGCGATTCAGGGCAAGTTGAGCATTCTGTCGCACGGTGTTGGATATACTAAGAAGCTGGCAAAAGCCGGGAGCCGGGAGCCGGGAGCCGGGAGCCGGGAGCCGGGAGCCGGGAGCCGGGAGCCGGGAGCCGGGAGCCGGGAGCCGGGAGCCGGGAGCCGACGTTCGGGTTGTCGGCCGAGTGGCTGCTCGCCGGGGGCGAGCCGTACGTGGACGGGCTCGTGCTGTCGCATCCCGAGCAGGTCGGGCGGCTGCGCCGGGCCTGTCCGGAGGCCGCGGGGGCGGCGGTGCTCGGCGGGGACCCGTGCTTCGACCGGATGCTGGCCGCCCGGCCGTACCGTGAGCGGTTCCGGCGGGCGCTGGGCGTGCGCCGCGGGCAGCGGCTGGTGCTGCTGAACTCCACCTGGAACCCGGAGGGTTTCTTCGGGAACGGCGGCGGACAGGACCTGCTGCCGGGCCTGCTCCCACGGCTGGCCGCCGAGCTGCCGGCCGACGGGTACCGGACGGCCGCGGTGCTCCACCCGAACGTCTGGTACGGGCACGGCCCCGGGCAGGTCCGGGCCTGGCTGGACCGGGCCCGCCGCGGCGGACTGGCCCTGATCGACCCCGTGCACGCTTGGCGGCAGGCGCTGCTGGCCGCGGACTTCGTGCTGGGCGACTTCGGTGCGGTCTCGTACTACGCGGCGGCGCTCGGGATCCCCGTGATGCTGGCGGCGGCCGGTGAGGACCGGCTGGACCCCGAGGCCCCGCTCGCGGAGTTCGTACGGGAGGCCCCGCGGCTCGATCCGCACGGGCCGCTGCGGGAGCAGATCGAGGGGGCCATCGCCGCGCACCGGCCGCTGCCCGGGCCGGCCGGGTTCACGAGCTCGGCCCCCGGTGCCTCGGCCGCCCTGCTGCGCCGGCACTTCTACGGGCTGCTGGAGCTGCCGGAGCCCGAGGGACCCGCCCTGCTGGAGCCGCTGCCGCTGCCGCCGTACGAGCCGCCCCGGCGCACGGTCCCGCTGCACGTGTGGACGTACGTCGACGGCGCGGAGGTCACGGTCGAGCGGACCGCGGCACGCCCGCAGCGGTCGGACGGGAGCGCGCACCTCGCGGTCCACGAGGACACCCTGGATCCGGAGGCCCTGGAGCAGGCCGCGGTGGTCTGGCGGGAAGGGAGCCCGGACGATCCCCGCTTCGGCGGAGCGGTGGCGTGGACCGCCGAGGTGCTGCGCCGGTACCGGCACGCCGCGGTGGCCGCGTACGTGACCGGGCCGCACGGGGCGACCGTCCGGGTGCGGGACCACGGGGTGTTCCGGCTGTCGGGCGGGCCGGGGGCCGACGCCGATCCGGCGGCCTGCGCCTCCGCGCTGGCCGCCTGGTGCGCCGCAGGCGGCCGGGTGCCGGCGGAGGGGACCGCCCTCCGGGTGCACGCGGGCGGCGGGGTGCACCCGGTGGCGGTGGCGCCGGACCCCGGCGGCCGCCGGCGCGAGCCGAGGCCTACATCACCCGCCCACAACCTCCCGGGACAGAACACCTAGCCCGCGACCTCGCAGCGCAGGCGCAGGGCCGCCAGGTAGCCGAGGTGCGGGACCGCGCCGGGCGGGAGGAGGCGTTCGGCGGTGGCGATCTCCGCGAGGGCCTCGGTGTTCGCGCCCTGGTCGTGGAGGGTCTCGGCCAGATCGGTGAGGGCGCGGGCCTGGTTGTACGCCTCTCCGCGCCCGGCGAAGAACTCCGCCGCGGCCGTCAGCAGGGCGCGGGCCTCTTCGTACCGGCCCATGCCGCGCAGGGCCCGCCCCCGGTGCCGCCCGGACAGGGCGAGGGCGCGCGGCAGGTCCTCCGCGCCCTCCGCGCCGGGGGTGATCCTGCCGTAGACGGCCTCGGCGGCGGCGAAGCGCTCGTGGGCCGTCTCGTAGCGCCAGCGCAGGAGCTGGTGCAGGCCCTGGAGCTCCACGCAGGAGGCCTCGCCGCGGAGGTGTCCGGCCTCGCGTTCGGCCCGCGCGGCGGCCTCGGCCGCCCGGTCCGCCTCCTCCCACCGGCCGAGTTCGCCCAGGCAGTGGGCGAGCTGGAAGTGGAGGGCGCCGGCGGTACGGGATCCGGGGTGGTGCTCGTCGGCGCAGCGGGCGGCGGCCCGGAGGGCGGGCAGCACCTCGTCCCAGTGGCCGGCCTTGAGCTGGAGGGGCCACAGGGCCCGGGCCAGGCGCAGGGCGGTGGTGGTGTGCCCGTACTCCTGGGCGAGGGACACGGCCCGGACCAGGTTGCCCGCCTCGGCGGCGAGCACGGCCACCGCCTCCGCCTCGTCGCGGTACGGGGTCCCGTGGGCGGGGGCCGGCTCGGTCCGCCAGCTCTGCGGCAGGGCGGCGTGGGCCGCGTGGAGGGCCAGGTCCCGCAGGCATTCCAGGGTGCGGGAGACGGCTGCGGAGCATGCGGGGATCCCGTGCTCGGCTGCGGCCGTGTCCGCGAGGTACCGGCGCACCCCGGGGCGGAAGCGGTGGCGCCCGTCGGGCAGGGGTTCCAGGAGTCCGGCGGCGGCCGCTTCGGCCAGGAGGGCGGCCGCCTCCGGCTCGGTGGTGCCCGCTGCGGCGGCGGCGAGGCGGGCGCTGACGGACGGCCAGCCGCCGAGGGCGGTCAGCCGGCAGAGCCGGGCGGTCCCGGGGCGGACCCGGAGGCAGGCGCCGTGTGCCGCGGTGCGGACCGGGTCGCCGGCCGCGGCCGCGGACCCGGGCTCGGGTGCGGACGGCCCGTCGGGGAGCGGCTCGTCCCGCAGGCGCAGGGCCGAGGACCTGAGGGCGTAGGCGTTCCCGGCGCAGCGGGCCAGGACGGCCGTCCGCTGCTGCCTGGCCCGCGCGGCCTGCTCCCGGCCGGCGACCCGCCCCACCAGCTTCCAGGCGTCCCGGTCGCCCAGCGGCGGCACGGGGACGGGCTCGGCTTCCAGGGGGAAGGGGGAGCCGGACACGACGACCAGCAGGAAGACCCCGGGGGTGGCCGGGATCAGGCCGCGGACCTGGGCCGGGGAGGAGGCGTGGTCGATCACCAGCAGCGCCCGGCGTCCGGCGAGCAGCTGCCGGCAGAGCTCCTCGCGGCCCGCCTCGGTGGGCGGGATCCGGTCGGGGGCGACCCCCATCCGGCGGAGCAGGCGCAGCAGGACCGCGGCCGGGGCCGGGCCGAGGTCTCCGGGGCCTTCGCGGAGGTCCACGTAGAACTGTCCGTCGGGGAACAGGTCGTGGCTGGTGGCCCCCAGGTGCAGGGCCGTCTCGGTGGTGCCGATGCCGGGCGGTCCGTAGAGCAGCGCGGCCCGCGGCCGGCCGGCGGCGGGGCGGGTGGCCTCGCGCCGGAGCTGCTTGAGGACGTCCTTGCGATCGGTGAAGTGCCGGGTGGCCGGGGGCAGTCCGGCGCCCACCGGGAGGGCCGCCCCGGGGTGCGGGCCGCGGGACGGGCCGTGGGGCGGGAAGCTCCGCAGGAGCAGGGACCACTCCGCGGCCTGCCGGGGGTCTTCGCCCAGCCGGGCGTGCAGCCGGCCGGCCAGCGCCTCCCAGCCCTCGGGGTCCTCGGGCAGCGGGGTCTCCCGGCCGGTGGCCCGGCGGGCGAGTGCGCCCGTGGACAGCAGGAGCTGTTTGCCCATTTCGCCGGCGGCGCCGTTGCCCACCGCGGTGAGGAAGGCGGTCAGCGCGCCGAGCGCCACGATCTCCAGCATGTCGGTCCCTCCCCAGGTCCCCGATCCGCCACTCGCCGGACTGTATCCCCGCACCGGCGGCCCGCGGATGCATTCGGGACAACACCGGCCCCGTGCCGGGCCGCAACGGGTTGCGGCGGCGGTTCCGGGGCGGCCGGACGGGCCGCGCGGGCCGGGCTCGTCAAGGAGGCGTTAAGCGCGGGGCGGGGGGCGTATGGAGGGCGTCAAAGGCGGTGGGGGCGGGGGTGGGGAGGGGGTGTGATGGGGGTGGCCGGTTGGCCGAATCCGTATCGTCCTCTCATTTCAGGAGCTTGCGATGGCCGATCTGGCCTTCGTTCTCACCACGGTCGCGGTCTTCGCGCTGGTGGGTCTCGCCGCCCGGGGGGTGGCGAAGCTGTGAGCGTCGAGAACATCGTCGGGCTCGTCGTGGCCGTGGCCCTGCTCGGCTACCTCGTCCTCGCCCTCGTCAAGCCGGAGAGGTTCTGAGCCGGCATGACTGCGCAGACCGCTGGGGTACTCCAGCTGCTCGCCCTGGCCGGCGCCCTCGCGCTGGTCCACCGCCCGCTGGGCGACTACATGGCCCGGGTCTACTCCTCCGAGCGGCACTACCGGCCGGAGAAGTGGATCTACAAGGCGATCGGGGCCGACCCGGACACCGAGATGCGCTGGCCCGCCTACCTGCGCGGGGTCCTGGCCTTCTCCGCCGTGAGCGTGCTCTTCCTGTACGCGCTGATGCGGCTCCAGGGGGTGCTGCCCGGCTCGCTCGGGTTCGCGTCCATCGATCCGGACCAGGCGTTCAACACCGCCGCGTCCTTCGTGGCGAACACCAACTGGCAGTCGTACGCCGGTGAGCAGGCCATGGGCCACGTGGTGCAGACCGGTGGGCTGGCGGTGCAGAACTTCGTGTCCGCCGCCGTCGGCATGGCCGTGGCGGTGGCGCTCGTACGGGGCTTCGCGCGCTCGCGTACCGGCGGACTGGGCAATTTCTGGGCGGACCTGGTGCGGGGCACCGTGCGGATCCTGCTGCCGCTGTCCGTCCTCGGCGCGCTGGTGCTGGTGGCCTGCGGGGTGATCCAGAACTTCTCCGGGATCCACGAGGTCGGCCAGTTCACGGGCGGCTCGCAGCAGTGGAACGGGGGCGCGGTGGCCTCGCAGGAGGTCATCAAGGAGCTGGGGACCAACGGCGGCGGCTACTTCAACGCCAACTCGGCCCACCCGTTCGAGAATCCGGGGCCGTTCTCCAACCTGTTCGAGATCTTCCTGATCCTCGTCATCCCCTTCGCGCTCACCCGGACCTTCGGCCGCATGGTCGGATCGGTCCGGCAGGGCTACGCGATCCTGGCGACGATGGCGACGATCTGGCTGGTCTTCACCGGCCTGATGATGGGGACCGAGTTCGCCCACCACGGCCCGGCGCTCCAGGCCGCCGGCGGTGCGATGGAGGGCAAGGAGACCCGCTTCGGGATCGGCGCCACCTCGATCTTCTCGGTGGCCACCACCCTCACCTCCACCGGCGCGGTGGACGGCTTCCACTCCTCCTTCACCGGCTTCGGCGGCGGGATCCAGCTGCTCGGCATGCAGCTGGGCGAGATCGCGCCCGGCGGGGTCGGCTCCGGGCTCTACGGCATGCTGGTCATGGCGGTCATCGCGGTGTTCATCGCCGGTCTGATGGTGGGACGCACCCCGGAGTACCTGGGCAAGAAGATCGGCACCCGCGAGATCAAGTTCGCGGCCTGCTACATCCTCGTCACCCCGGCGCTGGTGCTGTGCTTCACGGCCGCCGCGATGGCCCTGCCCATCCCGCCGCACTCGATGCTCAACTCCGGGGCCCACGGCTTCTCCGAGGTGCTGTACGCCTACACCTCCGGCGCCAACAACAACGGCTCCGCCTTCGGCGGCCTCAACGCCGACACCCAGTGGTACAACACCACGATCGGACTGGCCATGCTGCTGGGGCGCTTCCTGCCCATGGTCTTCGTCCTGGCCCTGGCCGGCTCCCTCGCCGGGCAGCAGCCCGTGCCCGAGACGGCGGGCACCCTCCGCACCGACAAGCCGCTCTACGCGGGCCTGCTCGTCGGCACGATCGTCATCGTCACCGGCCTCACCTACTTCCCCGCCCTCGCGCTGGGTCCGCTTGCCGAAGGGCTCGCCTCATGAGCACCATCACCCCCACCCGTACCCCGCACCAGGAGGCGCCCGCCGGCCGCGAGCCGGGCGAAGGGCGCGTGGGCGGCGGCCTGTTCGACCCGAAGCAGCTGCTGAAGTCCTTTCCGGAGGCGGTCCGCAAGCTCGATCCGCGGGTGATGGTCAAGTCCCCGGTCATGTTCGTGGTGCTGATCGGCTCGGTCCTCACCACCGCCCTCGCGGTCAAGGACCCGGGCGACTGGTTCGGCTGGGCGATCGCCGCCTGGCTGTGGCTGACCACGGTCTTCGCCAACCTCGCCGAGGCGGTGGCGGAAGGCCGCGGCAAGGCCCAGGCCGACACCCTGCGCAAGGCGAAGAGCGACACCGTCGCCCGCCGCCTGACGCAGGACGGCCGGGCCGAGGAGTCCGTGCCCGGCACCGGGCTGCGCATCGGCGACCTCGTGGTCTGCGAGGCCGGGGACGTCATCCCCGGGGACGGAGACGTGGTCGAAGGCGTCGCCTCGGTCGACGAGTCGGCGATCACCGGCGAGTCCGCCCCCGTCATCCGCGAGTCCGGCGGCGACCGGTCCGCCGTCACCGGCGGTACGAAGGTGCTGTCCGACCGGATCGTCATCAGGATCACCACCAAGCCCGGCGAGACCTTCATCGACCGCATGATCGGCCTGGTCGAGGGCGCTGCCCGGCAGAAGACCCCCAACGAGATCGCCCTCAACATCCTGCTGGCGTCTCTCACCGTCGTCTTCCTGCTGGCCGTGGTCACCCTGAAGCCGTTCGCCGTCTACGCCGGGGCCGACGGGCAGACCTCGATGATCGTGCTGACCGCCCTGCTGGTCTGCCTGATCCCCACCACCATCGGCGCCCTGCTCTCGGCCATCGGCATCGCCGGCATGGACCGCCTGGTGCAGCGCAACGTACTCGCCATGTCCGGGCGCGCGGTCGAGGCCGCCGGGGACGTGTCCACGCTGCTGCTCGACAAGACCGGCACCATCACCCTCGGCAACCGGCAGGCCGCCGAGTTCGTCCCCGTCAAGGGCACCACCGCGGCCGAGCTCGCCGACGCCGCGCAGCTGTCCTCGCTCGCCGACGAGACCCCCGAGGGCCGCTCGGTCGTGGTCCTGGCCAAGGAGGAGTACGGGCTGCGCGAGCGGCACCAGGGCGAGCTCGCCCACGCCACGTGGATCGAGTTCACCGCCCAGACCCGCATGTCGGGCGTGGACGTGGACGGCCGCAAGGTCCGCAAGGGCGCGGCCGGTTCGGTGATCGCCTGGGTGAACGAGCGCGGGGGCGAGGTCGCGCAGGACGCGCAGGCACTGTCCGAGGCGATCGCGCAGGCCGGCGGCACCCCGCTGCTGGTGGCCGTGGAGGACGCCGACGGGGCCCGGGTCCTGGGGGTCGTCCACCTGAAGGACGTGGTCAAGCCGGGCATGCGGGAGCGGTTCGAGGAGCTGCGCCGGATGGGCATCAAGACCGTCATGATCACCGGTGACAACCCGCTCACCGCGAAGGCCATCGCCGAGGAGGCGGGCGTCGACGACTTCCTCGCCGAGGCCACCCCCGAGGACAAGATGGCCCTCATCAAGCGGGAGCAGGCGGGCGGCAAGCTGGTCGCGATGACCGGCGACGGGACGAACGACGCCCCGGCCCTGGCCCAGGCGGACGTGGGCGTGGCGATGAACACCGGCACCTCGGCCGCCAAGGAGGCCGGGAACATGGTGGACCTGGACTCCGACCCGACCAAGCTGATCGAGATCGTGGAGATCGGCAAGCAGCTGCTGATCACCCGGGGTGCGCTGACCACCTTCTCCATCGCCAACGACGTCGCGAAGTACTTCGCGATCATCCCGGCCATGTTCGCGGTCGCCTACCCCGGGCTCGACAAGCTCAACATCATGGGGCTGGCCTCCCCCGAGTCGGCCATCCTGTCGGCCGTCGTCTTCAACGCCCTGATCATCGTGGCCCTCGTGCCGCTCGCCCTCAAGGGCGTGCGCTACCGGCCCACCAGCGCGGACCGGATGCTCCGCCGCAACCTCGGCCTCTACGGACTCGGCGGCCTGATCGCCCCGTTCATCGGCATCAAGCTCATCGACATGCTCCTCTCCCTCATCCCCGGAATCGGCTGACCGACATGAACACTTCCGTCTCCAGCACCGCCCGGCTGCTCGGCGCGGGCCTGCGCGCCCTGCTCGCCCTGACCGTGGTCTGCGGGGTGCTCTACCCGCTCGCCGTCACCGGCGCCGCCCAGGCCCTCTTCCGCCACCAGGCCAACGGCTCGGAGATCAAGGACGGGAGCGGCCGCGTGGTCGGCTCCTCCCTCATCGGGCAGGCCTACGACCTGCCGAAGAAGGACCCGGGCAACCCCGAGGAGGCCGCGAAGCCGGACCTGCGGTGGTTCCAGCCTCGGCCCTCGGCGGGACTGGGCACCAACTCCGTCAACACCCAGTACTCCCTGCTCCTGTCCGGCGCCACCAACAAGGCCGCCGACAACCCGGACCTGGTCGAGGCGGTCACCGCGGCCAAGGCGGCCGTCGTCGCCGACAACTCCACCCCCGGCCACCCGGTCCGGCCCCAGGACGTGCCCGCCGACGCCGTCACCTCCTCCGGCTCCGGACTGGACCCGCACATCTCGCCCGCGTACGCCGCGCTCCAGGTCCGCCGGGTCGCCGAGCGCAACCACCTCACCGCCGCGCAGGTCGGGAAGCTCGTGGCGGAGCACACCGAGGGCCGCACCCTCGGCTTCATGGGCGAGCCCCGCGTCAACGTGCTGGAGCTCAACACCGCCCTCAAGGCCCTGGCCGGAGCCTGAGGTGCCGGCCCGGGTCCTCGTGGTCGAGGACGACCCCCAGCTCGTGCGCGCACTGAAGATCAACCTCGCGGCACGGAAGTTCGAGGTGGAGGAGGCCCGCGACGGGGCCGGTGCCCTGCGGCTGGCCGCCTCCCGCCGGCCCGACGCGATCCTGCTGGACCTCGGCCTGCCCGACATGGACGGCATCGAGGTGATCCACGGGGTGCGCGGCTGGAGCCGGGTCCCGATCCTCGTGCTCTCCGCCCGGCACACCTCGGAGGAGAAGGTACGGGCCCTGGACGCGGGCGCCGACGACTACGTGACCAAGCCGTTCAGCATGGACGAGCTCCTGGCCCGGCTGCGCGCGGCCACCCGCCGCGGGGCCGCGGCCGCCGGGCCGGACCGCCGGGTCACGCGGGTGGAGACCGCCGACTTCACGGTGGACCTGGCGGCCAAGAAGGTCCGGCGCGGGGAGGTGACCGTACGGCTCACCCCGACCGAGTGGCACCTGCTGGAGATCCTCGTCTCGCACCCGGGCCACCTGGTCGGCCGGCACCGGCTGCTCCTGGAGGTGTGGGGACCGTCGTACGGCGACAACAGCAACTACCTGCGGGTCTACATGGCGCAGCTGCGCCGCAAGCTGGAGTCCGACCCCTCGCACCCCCGCTACCTCATCACCGAACCGGGCATGGGCTACCGCTTCGAGCCCTGAGCCCCGGCGCAGCGGCGAGGGCCCGCCGTCGGACGGCGGGCCCTCGCCGCGTGCCGTCCCGGGCCGACGTTCAGGTCCGTGCAGGTGCATTCCTCTGACCCTTACGGCGGACCGCCCGCGGGCGCACAGTCTCCCTGGGCCGGAACCGCGCCCCGTCACCCAGGAGGTCGGAGAGTTGGACACCAAGGAGAGCGCCCTGAGCGCTGCGGAACTGCTGGAGACCGCGCACAAGGCGGTCCAGCAGGGCTTCCCCTGCGACGACCGGCTGGCCCGGGCCGCGCTGCACCTCATCGAGTGCGCCACGGACGTCGTCGTACGGCTGCCGGACCGCGATCTCGACTCGGCCCGCGAGGCGCTCGGCCTGGCCCGGGCGGCGGTGGTGACGGCCACCACCGCCGTCCGGGAGGTGCACGACCGGGCGCGTACCGCACCGCTGGAAAAACCGCTCGCCGAACCAGGCATTCCGCCCGGTAACCCGCGGGTGTTCTGCGGAATTGACCGATAGCGGCGCCCATTCGCGCCACCCGGACCGGCCCTGCGCCCGTCGTCGGCTTGATGCCGGCGGCGGGCGCAGGGCTTTGTCATGTGTTTCCGGCACGTGCCCGCGAGGCCGTCGAGCTGCATCTCCGTGCACCGGCTGCACGTCCGTGCACTGGATTCAGACTTGTGCACTGCACAAGTCTGACCTTATTGGCCCTCAAGCGGTTTCCAAGAATGAACTCGTGAGCGGACGAGCCGCCCACACACCGGGAAGAGGAGCCCCCGAGCATGTCGGTCACCGCCCTGAAGTCGAAGACCTCCGCCGCCCGCCGCGTCGCGCAGACCGCGGTGATCGCCACTGCCGCCGCCTTCGCCCTCGTCACCGCCGGCGGGCTCGCCGCCGCCGACGAGCAGGCGGCCTCGACCGCCCCGGCCGCCACCGCGGGGCCCGCCGAGGTCGCACCCGAGGACCACGGCTGGGACTGACCGGAACCCGGATCTCCAGCCGCTTTTCCCCACACCAGCACACCGGAGGAAGCACCACCATGACGATCAGCCCCGCCCTTGAGACCGAGCACGGCGACCTCGACCTCTTCGGTCCCGAGATCGAGCTGCGCAGCCGGATCACCGTGGAGCTCGTGGACCACACCGCCTCCGACCTCGGCGTCGTACGGGCCGCCCGGGTCTCCACCGCAGGTGAGGAGGCACACCGCGAGGAACGCGGCGAGGAATACATGGGCGGACTCATCCGCTATTTGATGCGCAGCCGCCACGGCAGCCCCTTCGAGCACAATTCCATGACGTTCCTGGTGCACGCGCCGATCTTCGCGATCCGCCACATGATGCGGCACCGGATGTGGTCCTTCAACGAGGAAAGCGCGCGTTACAAGGACCTGAAGAACGTGTTTTACGTCCCGGACCGCGACCGCGCCCTCAAGCAGGAGGGAAAGCCCGGCCACTACCAGTACGTTCCGGGCAGCGAGCAGGACTACGAGCTCATGAGCGAGGCCACCAGCGGCGCCTACCGGGCGGCATTCCGCGAATACCAGCGCATGCTCGACGCCGGCATCTCCCGCGAGCTGGCCCGCATGGTCCTGCCGGTCGCGACCTTCTCCACCGTCTACGCCACCTGCAACGCCCGCTCCCTCATGCACTTCCTGGGCCTGCGCACCAACCGCGCCGACGCGGCCTACGTATCCCACCCGCAGCGCGAGATCGAGGTCGTCGCGGAGCAGATGGAGGCGGAGTTCGCCCGGCTCATGCCGCTCACCCACGCCGCGTACGAGAAGTTCGGGCGCGTCAGCCCCTGACCGGCACCGCCGGGGATACGGAGGTCTCATCCGTGCGCGTCACGGTCTACGCGGGATCGGCCCTGGGAAACCGGGCCGCCTACAGCGACGCCGCAGCCCTCTTCGCCAAGGAGCTGGTCGCGGCAGGGCACGACATCGTCTACGGCGGAGGCGCGGCGGGCCTCATGGGCGTGGTCGCCGACTCCGCCCTCGCCGCCGGCGGGCGGGTCACGGGAGTCATCCCCGCCCACCTCGTCGACGCGGAGGTCGCCCATCCGGGGCTGACCGAACTGCACGTGGTCGACACCATGCACCAGCGCAAGCAGAAGATGGCCGACCTGGCCGACGCCTTCGTGGCGCTGCCGGGCGGAGTGGGCACCGTCGAGGAAATCCTGGAGGTGTGGGCCTGGCTGATCCTCGGCCGGCACACCAAGCCCATGGCGCTGCTGAACGTCGAAGGCTACTGGGACCGCATGCACCGGCTGATCTGCCGCATGTCGTCCAGCGGCTTCCTGCGCGAGCAGGAGGTCGGCACCCTCGCGTCCGTGGGCGACGCGGCCGGCTTCCTGGAGCTCGTACGGGACTGGGAGCCCCCGCCACCGCGGTGGGGCTGAACGAGAGAAGAAGCCATGTCGGTACTGAATGTGGAGAGCGCGGCCGGCACGGCTGCCCAGGTGACCGTGGTGGACGGCTACGTCCCGGTCATCGACCTGAGCTCGGCGCGCACGAGTGAGGCGGCGGACCGCCGGCTGGCCGCGGTGATCGACGAGGTGTGCCGCACCAGCGGCTTCCTCGTGATCGTCGGCCACGGGGTCCCCGAGGACACCATCGCCGGAATGTACCGGGCCACCCGCGAGTTCTTCGCGCTGCCCGCGGAGGTCAAGAACGGCCTGCTGGCCGACCCCTCCGACCCCCTCATGCGGGGCTTCGGGCGCAAGGGCAGCCTGGCCGCCTCCAACGCGGACGCCGAGGTCGAGCAGGAGCGCGCGCTCCCCGACATCTCGGAGACCTTCACGGTCAACCGGCTGGGCGAGCCGGACGGCGGGCAGGCCCTGCCGGCCGACGCCGACCCGGCGCTCGCCACCCCGAACCGGTGGCCCGAACTGCCCGGATTCACCGAGGCGTACCGGGGCTACTACGCGGCGATGGAGGTCCTCGCCGGGGACGTCATGCGGCTGTTCGCCCTCGCCCTCGGCCTGCCCGAGGACTGGTTCGAGGACAAGATCGAGCGCCACATGACCAACCTGACCGCCAACTACTACCCGCAGCAGCCGGAGCCCCCGGCCCCGGGCCAGCTGCGCAAGGGCGTCCACAGCGACTGGGGCAGCCTGACGATCCTGTACCAGGACCAGGGGGCGGGCGGCCTCCAGGTCCTGGACAAGGCGGGCCAGTGGCTCGACGTGCCGTACATCGAGGGCTCGTTCGTCGTGAACATCGGCGACCTGATGGCGATCTGGACGAACAACCGGTGGGTGAGCACGGTCCACCGGGTGGTCAACCCGCCGCGCGAACTGGCGGGCCAGGAGCGGTACTCGGTGCCCTTCTTCCACCAGCCCGCGTACGACGCGCTCATCGAGTGCATCCCCACGTGCACGGGCCCGGGGAACCCGCCCCGGCACGAGCCCGTCCGCTCGGGCGCGTACATCACCGGCAAGTTCCGCCGGGCGTACGGGAACTGACCGGCATGGCCGCCAGACCGGTCCTGCTGCTCGGTTCGGCGGACGACACGGCGCAGTGCCTGCTGACGGCCGCCCGGTCCCTGGGCGTCCCCGTCCACCTGGCCGGCCATCCGGAGGCGGGAGGGGACGCCGGCGGGCTGCGCGGGCAGTGCGCGGGCACGGTCCTGGCCGATTTCCGCCGCCCCGCCCAGGCCGTCGGACGGCTCGCCGCGTACTGCTCCCGGCAGGGCATCGGCGGGGTGGCCGCCGGCGGGGAGCCCCTGGCCCCGCTGGCGGCCGCGGTGGCGGACGCACTCGGGCTGCCCGGCCATCCCCCGGGCCGGGCGGCCGCCGCCGGCGACCGGTGGCGGACCGCGCAGACCCTGCTGGCCCACGGGGTGCCCGGTCCGCGCACCCTGGCCGTCCGCTCCCCCGGGACGGCCGAGGCGCGGCGGCGGGCCGCCGGGCTGGGCTTCCCGGTCGTGGTCCGGTCCGCCGGGAGCGCGGGCCCGGCCGGCGCCGCGGTCGTGTGGTCGGCCCGGGAGCTCCCGGAGGCCGTACGGCGGGTGCTGGAGCGGTCCGGTGGTCCGGCGCCCGGGACCGGCCCGGCGCCGGTGGCGCTCGTCCAGGAGTACCTGGAGGGGCCCGAGTACCGGGTGGAGACCCTGCTGCGGTCCGGCCGGTGCGGGCACCTCGCGATGCTGCGGACCGCCGACGGGGACGGGCCGGTACGGCGGCCGGCCGGGCACACCCTGCCCGCGGGGCTGCCGGACGGGACCGCCTCGGCGGTGCTGTCCGTGGTCGAGCGCGGGCTGGCGGCGCTGGGCCTGCGGGACGGGCTGGCCCGCACCGCACTGCGGATCACCGCGGCCGGGCCGCAGCTCCTGACCGTGGGCACCGCCGCTCCCGAGGCGCCGGTGGTGCAGCTGATCGAGCAGGCCACCGGGGTCAGCACGGCCCGGGTGTACCTGCAGGCGGTGCTCGGCGAGCGGCCGGAGCTCCTGCCCCACCCGGTGCGGCCCGCCGCCCTCCGCTTCGTGACCACCACGCGGCACGGGGTCTTCCACGGCCTGCGCGGACTGCTCGCCAGCCCGCACGTGGCGGCCGTCCGCTCGTACGTGGATCACGGCGAGCGGGTCGGCGAGGGGCCGGGCGGCGCGCCGGAGCCGGTCCCGACGCGGCTCGGGCACGTGATCGTCACGGCGGCCGGGCCCGACCAGGCCGACGCGCGGGCGGCCGAGGCCCTGGCGGGCATCTCGGCGCACGTCGGCGGCTGAACCCGCGCTCCCCGCTCCCGCGTACGCCCCCCACACGTACGCACCCCCCACTCACGCACGTACGCACCTCCCCCACTCGCGCACGTGCCATTCGCGCACGTCCCCACATCCCCATCGAACGGCACCGACCGGAGGAACGACCATGAAGGGAACGCAGGATCCGGTACGGCGGATCCTCGGCATCGGCTGGCGGCTGCACGGTGACGGCCGGGCCCCGCGGCCCGGCGCGGCCGTGCTGCCGGACGAGCGGCTCTCCTGGCCGCGCACGGTGGGCCTCGGGGCCCAGCACGTGGTGGCGATGTTCGGCGCCACCTTCGTGTTCCCGGTGGTGATGGGCCTCGACCCGAACCTCGCGATCATGATGTCGGGCGTCTCCACCGCGGTGTTCCTGCTCGTGGTGCAGGGCAGGATCCCGAGCTACCTGGGCACGAGCGCCTCCTTCGTCGGCGCGGTCACCGCGATCCGGGCGGCCGGCGGCAGCTCCGCCACCGTGACCGGGGCGGTGCTCGTGGCGGGGCTGGTCCTGGCCGCCGTCGGCCTGCTCGTCCACTTCGCCGGGCCGGGCCTGGTCAACAAGG
This sequence comes from Streptomyces sp. NPDC030809, assembly GCF_055572195.1. NCBI lineage: Bacteria > Bacillati > Actinomycetota > Actinomycetes > Kitasatosporales > Streptomycetaceae > Streptomyces > Streptomyces sp. NPDC030809. The sequence continues at coordinate 9,914 of NZ_JBVIDV010000031.1, read as the reverse complement.
CCTTCCCGCCGGTGGTCGCGGGGGCGGTGGTGCTGCTGATCGGGCTGAACCTGGCGCCGGTCGTGGCCGACATCTACTGGCCGCAGGACCAGTGGACCGCGCTCGCCACCATGGCCGTGGTGATCGCCGCCGGGGTGCTGCTGCGCGGCTTCTGGAGCCGGCTGGCCGTCCTGGCGGGCCTGGTCTTCGGGTACGTGCTCTCCTGGGTCCTCGACAAGGCCGCCGGGCCGATCACCGCGGCCGGGCCCACCGGCGAGGTGACCCGCCACCTGCGGGTGCAGCTCGGCGAGGTGGCGAAGGCCGACTGGTTCGGGCTGCCCGCCATGCACGCGCCCGGCTTCAGCACCTCCGCGATCCTGCTCGTCCTGCCCGGTGTCATCGCCCTGCTCGCCGAGAACACCGGCCACATCAAGGCGGTCTCCGAGATGACCGGCAAGGACCTCGACCCGGTCCTCGGCCGCGGCATCCTCGGCGACGGGCTCGCCACCGTCGTCTCCACCGCGGTCGGCGGCGCGCCGACGACCACGTACGCGGAGAACATCGGCGTGATGGCCGCGACCCGCGTCTACTCCACCGCCGCCTACTGGATGGCGGCGGCCGCGGCCCTGGTCTTCGGCCTGTGCCCGAAGTTCGGTGCGCTGGTCGCCGCCACCCCGGGCGGGGTGCTCGGCGGGATCACCGTCGTGCTCTACGGGATGATCGGGCTGCTCGGCGCCAAGATCTGGATCAAGGCGGGGGTGGACTTCTCCGACCCGGTCAACCTGGTCCCGATCGCGGCCGGTTCGGTGCTCGGCATCGGCGGGGTCACCCTCCAGGTGACCGACACCTTCTCGGTCAGCGGGATCGCGCTCGGCACCCTGGTGACCCTGGCCGGATACCACGCGCTCGCCCTGGTCCGCGGCCCGGGCCGGACGGCGGACGCGGCAACCACGGGCGCGGCGACCAGGGCCGCGGACACCTCCGCGAGCACGGCCGCCGACCCGGACCCGGCCGTCGTGCCGGACCCGGCCGTCGTGCCGGACCCGGCCGCCGACCCGGACCCGGCCGTCGTGCCGGCCCCCGCGCCGGACGCATCGGCCGCACCCGCCGCGCCACCGGCCGCGGTCCCGGCCGCCGCCAAGACCCCCGCCGGGGTCGGCGGCTGACCGGAACGGCGTCCTCCCGCACCACGACGGGCGGGGGGGGGGGGGGGGGGGGGGGGGGGGGGGGGGGGGGGGGGGGGGGGGAGGGTGGGGGGGGGGGGGGGGGGGCAGAGAAGAGAGCAAGGGAGAGAAG